>DAOMXG010000036.1:0-16430 GCA_035436995.1 Beijerinckiaceae bacterium | reverse complement strand
CTTGCCGCCGCCAGCCGCGCCGCCGCACCCAGCATTTCGGCCGGCAGCGCATCGGCATTGGCCAGTCGCGGCTCCGGCAATGTCAGGGTCCCGGTCTTGTCGAAAACCACCGTGTCCACTTCGCTCAGCCGCTCCAGCGCATCGGGCGAGTGCAACAGGATCGAGCGCCGGAACAGCGCCTGCGTCGCCACCACCTGCACGGCAGGGATCGCCAGCGCCAGCGCGCAGGGGCAGGTGATGATCAGCACCGTGATGGCGATCAGGAGCGCCGGCTTCCAGGCCATTCCGGCGATCAACCAACCGAGGAAGGTCAGCGCCGCAGTGGCATGCACGACCGGCGCATAAAGCCGCGCCGCCCGATCGGCGAGACGCACATATTTCGCCCGGCCCTCGATAGCGCTCGACAGCAGCCGCTCGATCTCGGCCAGCAAGGTGCCGCTCTCGGCCTTGGTGACCCGGATCCGCAACTGGCCGGAGACATTGAGTGTGCCGGCATAGACATTGGCGCCGGGCCGGACGGCAACATGCCGCGTCTCGCCGGTGATCAGGCTCTGGTCGACGTCGGACTCGCCGCTTTCTACCAGGCCATCGACCGCGATCCTTTGTCCGGGCGCGGCCAGCACCACGTCACCCGGATCAATTGCCTCGACCGGTACATCCACCAGCGAGCCGTCAGCCGCAACCCGCGTCGCCGTATCGGCCCGCAAGGTGGCAAGATTGGCGGCGACATCGCGTGTCCGCCGACGCACCGACTGATCGAGAAACCGCCCGATCAACAGGAAGAAGATCAGCATGACCGCGCTGTCGAAATACGCATGTTCCGCGCTCTGCAAGGTCTCGACCACCGACATGCCCAGGGCCAAAACGATGCCAAGCGTGATCGGCACATCCATGTTGACCGCACCGGCCTTGATCGCCCGGATGGCGCTTTCAAAAAATGGCCGGCCGGAATAGGCAGCGATCGGCAGCGCGATCAGCGCCGACAACCAATGGAAGAAGTCGCGCGTTTCCGGAGTGATGTCGGAAAAGTTGCCGGACCATACCGATACCGACAGCAGCATGATGTTCATGGCGCCGAAGGCCGCCACGCCGAGGCAGCGCAACAGTCGCTTTTCCTCGCGCGCTTCCTCGCTCTCCAGCCTGCGGGCCGAGAAAGGATGGGCACGGAAGCCGATCTCGTCGAGCCTGTCGATGATCCGTTCGGGCTTCATCGCCCCGTGCTGCCATTCGACTGTCAGCCGCTTGGAGGCGAGGTTGACGCGCGCTGAAACGATCCCCGGTTCGGCCGCCAGCCCCTTTTCGATGGCGCTCATGCAGCCGGCGCATTTGATGCCGCCGACCGCCAGATCCATGGCGTCGATTCCCGGCTGCTCCGAACGGACGAACAGCGTCAGATCGCGACCGGTCGCGGACGGCAGCGCTGACATGGCATCAGTTCTTGAGCGTGACGCGGCTGACCAGACGATAGACAGTCTCGCCGCCGGTCCTGCCGTCGAAGTCGAGCCCCCAGGCGCCGGCCGAAAGCGCCGTCACAACGCCCTCATACTGGCCGGGCGCAGCTTCGGACAAAGCCAGGACCTGGTCCAGCCGGCGGTCCGACGGATGTCTCAGGCGTGCCTCGATCGCCAGTCCCGTGACCGGCCGGCCGTCACGCTGGGTCAAGGCAAGGCGCACACGCGCCCCTTCGCCAGCCCGCTCCAGCATGCTCTCAGCACCCCACCCGCGCTCCGACTGGGTCCGCGCCGCAGCAATATCCTGGTTGAAGCGCTGGCTCACCTCATAACCGTTGCGCGCATCAATCCCCGGGAACGTGCGGATCGCCAGCGTCATCATCACTGCGTTGACAGCGGCGACAACCACGAAGAACGTCACCAGACAGATCAGCACGAACCGACCGGTCAGGGTCCATTCCTTGCGCTGCGGCTGGTTGGCAGGGCTCAGATCGACAGGCATCAGCTCAACTCCACAACAGGACGTCATGATCACATCCTAATCTGCTCTACGGCCCGAAGAAATGGTCTTTCGCGCTCACCGATTCACCAACAAACAGGTCTGCCGCCCGCAGCGTGATCGGGACAGACTTTTCCTTGACCTGATCCTTGGGCACACTCACCAGCACCCGCACCTCGCGTGTGCGATCCGGCCCGACCTCAACGACAGGACGCCAGTCCGCCGTCGCCGGCACACCGACCACCTCGATCGTGGCGCCAAGCGGCCCCTCGACGGTCAAGGCAAAGTCGCGCACTTCCGGTCGTTTGTTGAGGATGCGCACCGTATAGGCATTGCGGATACTGCCATCCGCCAGCGTGGTAAACAGCGGCGCACGATCGTGGATGACATTGATGCCGGCGGTCATGCGCGTTGCCAGCTTGTAGATCATGCCGCCACCGATCAGTCCGATCATGACCAGATAGATGATCGTCCGCGCCCGGATGTATCTGTAGACGGGAGTCTCCCCCCTTGACCGCTTGAGGATCGCGTCATCCGTATCATAGGCGATGAGCCGCGTCGGGCGCCCAAGCTTTTTCATCACCGTATCGCAGGCGTCGATGCACAGGCCGCACTGGATGCAGCCAAGCTGCGAGCCGTGGCGAATGTCGACCCCCGTCGGACAGACGTTGATGCATTGCAGGCATTCGACGCAATCGCCCGCCGGATCGCCCGCAGCCACCGCCCGCTTGGCCTCCTTGACCGACATGCGCGGCTCGCCCCGATCATAGCGATAGGCGACATTGAGGGCCTGGTCATCGGTCAGCGCCGCCTGGATGCGGGGCCAGGGACACATATAAAGGCAGGTCTGCTCCCGCATGATCCCGGCGAAAACATAGGTCGTCGCCGTCAGAATGCCGATCCACATATAGGCCAGAAACGGCGCTTCGAAACGGATGAGCTGGTTCACCAGCGTCGGTGCATCGGCAAAATACAGAACCCAGGCACCACCGGTCCACCAGGCAATTGCCAGCCAGATCGCATGCTTGGAGACCTTCTTGGCGATCTTCCTGGCATGCCACGGCTCGGAATCGAGCTTGATCCGGTCGCGGCGGTCACCTTCGATATGCCGCTCGACCGCAAGGAACAGATCAGTCCAGACTGTCTGCCAGCAGAGATAGCCGCACCAGACACGCCCGGCGATCGAATTCAAGAGGAACAGCGTCATCGCGGCGATGATCAGCAGCCCGGTGAAATAATAGACTTCCTGCGGCCAGATCTCGATGAAGAAGAAATAGAAGCGGCGGTTCTCCAGATCGAGAAGAACCGCCTGATTGGGCAGGTTAGGCCCACGATCCCACCTGACGAAGGGCAGGAAATAGTAGACCGCCAGGCAAAAGAACAGCAGCGCCCATTTGATCTGGCGGTAGGTCCCCTGCACGCGTTGAGGATAGATTTTCTTCGCCGAGGCGTAGAGTGGTCCTTCGATGAAGGTCTCTTCCTCAACCGCATGCGGGGTATTCGTCACTTACCGCCTCCAAGGCCGTTGACATAGACAGCGAGCGACTTGATCGTCACCGCATCAAGACGGCCCGTCCAGGCCGGCATGACAGCGCCGCGACCATTGGTCACCACGTCGATCATGGTGTCACGGTCCTTGCCGAAAAGCCAGATCGCGTCAACCAGATTGGGCGCACCGACATCCTTGTTGCCCTTACCGTCATCGCCATGGCACGAGGCGCAGTTGGCCGCATAGAGGTCCTTGCCCTTGGCCACATCCGCCTTTGTGTCGAGCTTCGACAGCGAGCGGACGAAATCGACCACCTGCTCAACCTCGTCCTTCTTCAGGATGCCGCTCTTGCCGAACGCCATCATTTCGCCGACGCGGGTATCCTTGTTGGTCGCCCAGCGGATTCCGTGCTTCACGGTCTGCTCGATCGCAGCAAGATCGCCGCCCCAGATCCAGTCGTCGTCGGTCAGGTTCGGATAGCCCTTCGCGCCGGCGCCGCCGATGCCATGGCAGGGCACGCAATTGTCACCAAAGGCCGCCTTGCCGATCGCATTGGCGACCTGCGCCAGCGCCGGGTTCTTCTTGATGTCGTCGAGCGAGGCTTTTTCCAGAGCGGCAGCATTCTGGCCGCGCTTGGCCTTGAGGGCATTGAGCTCCTCAACAACGTCGCCGCGGGTCGAATAGCCGAACAGGCCCGTCGTATAGCCGGAGACCAGCGGCCAGGCCGGATAGACGATCCAGTAGCCGATGGACCACAGGATGGTGACATAGAACAGGTTCACCCACCATTTCGGCAGCGGAGTGTTGAGCTCCTTGATGCCATCCCACTCGTGGCCGGTCGTCGAAGTGCCAGTGACCGCGTCTTTTTCGATGTTCGTGGCCATGGGATCAGTCCTCCTTCAGCGGGATCGCCGCTGCTTCTTCAAAGCGCGCCTTGTTGCGCGGCCACATGGCATAGGCACAGACGCCCAGGAACATGGTCACGAAGTAGACCAGCCCTGCCGACTGGGCGAGTTCTGCGAGGAATTGATACGTCGATTGCATCTCGTCCCCCTCAGCGCCGGTTGGCTTTTTCGTCATAGAGCTTGAAGTCGACGAGAGTGCCGAGCACCTGCAGATACGCGATCAGCGCATCGGCCTCGGTGAGCTTGGCGTTGCCGTCGAAGTTGCGCACCTGCGCCTTCGGATAACGCTTGGCAACCGCATCGGCGCCCTTGTCGTCCGGATCGGCCTGTGCCTTCAGATCGGCGAGCGCGTTGGTCATCTGCTCGTCGGAATACGGCACACCTGCCATGCGCTGCGCCTTCATCTCAAGCACGACATTGCCGAGATTCAGCTCCGTCTTTTCGAGGAAAGGGTAGCCAGGCATGATCGACTGCGGCACCACCGCGCGCGGCTGGGCCAGATGCGCCCGCTGCCACTCGTCGGAATACTTGCCGCCGACGCGGGCCAGATCCGGCCCGGTGCGCTTGGAGCCCCACTGGAAAGGATGATCGTACATCGATTCCGCGGCGAGGCTGTAGTGGCCATAGCGCTCGACCTCGTCGCGCAGCGGCCGGATCATCTGGCTATGGCAGTTGTAGCAGCCTTCGCGCACATAGATACGGCGTCCCGCCAGTTCGAGCGGTGAATAGGGACGCATCCCCTCCACCTTCTCGATGGTCGACTTGAGGTAGAACAGCGGGGCGATCTCGACGAGACCGCCGATTGACACCATCACCAGACAGCCAAGGATCAGCGCGACCACATTGGTCTCGAAGATCTTGTGCTTGTCCCACATGGACTTCGGAGCGTTGGAAGTATCAGCCATTGTGCTTCTCCTTACGCCGCAGCCGGAGCCGCCGCGCCGGACTGGCGGATTGCCAGGGCGTCAGACGTAGCGGTCTTCCACAGGTTGTAGGCCATGATCAGGCTGCCAGCCACGAAGAGCAGGCCGCCGATGGCGCGGATGATGTAGTAGGGGTTCATCGCATCGACTGTCTCGACGAACGAGTATTCGAGATAGCCGAGCGAGGTATAGGCACGCCACATCAGGCCCTGCATGATGCCCGACACCCACATCGCCGACACGTAGAGGACGATGCCGATGGTGGACACCCAGAAGTGCCAGTTGACCAGACGCGCCGAGTAAAGCTCACGCTTGTTCCACAGCCAGGGGATGAGGCAGTAGAGCGCGCCGAACGACACGTAGCCGACCCAGCCCAGCGCACCCGAATGCACGTGACCAACGGTCCAGTCGGTGTAGTGGCTGAGCGAGTTGACCGCCTTGATCGACATCAGCGGGCCTTCGAAGGTCGACATGCCGTAGAAGGCGACCGAGACGACCATCATGCGCAGCACCGGGTCGGTCCTGAGCTTGTCCCAGGCGCCGGCCAGCGTCATCAGGCCGTTGATCATGCCACCCCACGAGGGCATCCACAGGATGACCGAGAAGGTCATGCCCAGCGTCTGCGCCCAGTCCGGCAGCGCGGTATAATGCAGATGGTGCGGGCCCGCCCAGATGTAGAGGAAGACCAGCGCCCAGAAGTGGATGATCGACAACCGATAGGAATAAACCGGCCGGTTGGCGCGCTTGGGCACGAAGTAGTACATGATGGCGAGGAAGCCGGCGGTCAGGAAGAAGCCCACCGCGTTATGGCCATACCACCACTGGAACATCGCATCCTGCACACCGGACCACACGGTCACCGAGCGCGGCGAGAAGATCGACACCGGCACCGTCAGGTTGTTGCCAAGGTGCAGCATGGCGATCGTCAGGATCATCGACAGCGTGAACCAGTTCGCCACATAGATATGCGGCTCCTTGCGCTTGATCAGCGTGCCGACGAACACCAGCAGATAGACGACCCAGACCACCGTCAGCCACAGGTCGGCATACCATTCCGGCTCGGCATATTCCTTGCCCTGGGTGATGCCGAGCAGATAGCCCGTGCCGGCAACCAGGATGAAGAAGTTGTAGCCAAGGACCACAAACCACGGCGCCAGGTCACCGGCGAGCCGCGCCCGGCAGGTGCGCTGCACCACATAGAGCGACGTCGCCAGCAGCACGTTGCCGCCAAAGGCGAAGATGACCGCCGAGGTGTGCAACGGACGCAGGCGCCCGAAGTTGGTCCACGGCAGATCGAAATTGAGCGCCGGAACCGCGAGCTGCCACGCGGCGAGGTCGCCGACGAGGAAGCCAGCGATGCCCCAGAACATCGCCATAACCGCCGCGACCTTGATCGGCCCGAGGTTATAGTTGGGCAAGCCGTTGATTTCCTGCGGCTCCACCTGCACCGTTCGCGCCGCATAGCGCTTGAACACTGCAAGGCAGGCCACGAGGCTGCCGAGCACGAACAGAACGGCATGGAATGTATATTCCGGCTCGGTGGAGCCGGAAGCGATATAGAGCCAAAGCAGGGCAAAGACCGCGAAGAATCCGCCCAAGGCGGCCTCGTTGGCCTTCAGTGATTTTTGAACTGGCGCGGTTTGGGCCATAGCGTCCCCCAATTGAGGTTTAGGCCGCGTGCGCAGCCTGAGTCACCTTAGTGGCTTGTGACTCCGGCCATCTCACCGGGTCGTTGACCTAAATCAAGCAGAAATGAGACGGTGGGCCATTTGGCGAGAATGGAAGTGCACCGCTGCGGCTGCCCCCCGGGCATCGATTGGCGCTAGATTCGGCGCGCCATCAGCACGGATTCGCCATAAAAGCCCAGTTTAGCGAGCAATTCCTGCGGAATGATCGCCGATTTACCCCCTGTCGGCCATTGCACGGTCAATTGGTCGCAACCTTCGGAGCGGGCCGAACGCAACAGGGATTCGACCATTTGTGAAGCCACCGCCTGCGACAGGCTGTCTGACAACACCAGGTCGCTGACGTCCAGCCGACGGCTGCCCCCGGGCACCAGCTCGATGCGACTGCGAAAAACAGCGTGAATATAGCCGCGACGGTCAAAAAGGCCGCTGAGCGCACCTTTCCGTGTCGAAGCAACGAGTTTCCGGAACTCGGCGAAGCTCAGCCCGGGAAAGCCGAGCAACATCACAGCGAAGGCCTGGCGAACGGCCTCGCGCCCGATCAAGCGGACTTCGAACATCGCTTCCACCCGCCGTCTCCCACCGGTCCGACCACCCCCAATTTTCATGGGTTTCATAGGTTGCGAAAACCAATCATTGACCTGCATCAAAGTGCGCTGCACAAATAGGCCATGGTCACCGAAGGTCTCCGCCCCCCGATTCCCGGTCCGAACGCCGGACATCGCCAGAATCCCTGCCTGGACAGCGGTCACCATGTTGACTGCCTGCATTGCCGCACGCGGTTTCTCAGCGTCTGCAGCGCGCTGGACGAGGCGGAATTGAACGATCTTGCCCAGATTGTCGATCCGCGCTGCGTGTCTGCCCGGTCCACCCTGTTCTCGCAGGGCGAGGAAGCCGCCAACGTCTTCAACATCACCGAAGGGATGGCACGGCTTTACAAGCTGCTGCCCGATGGGCGTCGCCAGATCATCGGCTTTGCGCTGCCCGGGGATTTTCTCGGGCTCAGCCTGTCCGATCAGTTCTCGTTTTCGGCCGATGCCGTCAACGACATGCGAATCTGCCGGATCCCGCGTGCCAAATTCGCCCAGCAGCTTGATGATAAGCCTCGTCTGCTCAAGCGTCTGCACGAGATGGCCGCGAACGAGCTGATGATCGCGCAGGACCAGCTGGTTGTGCTTGGCCGCCGCAGCGCCGAGGAGCGCGTGGCTGTGTTCCTGATCGGTCTGCGCAAGCGCTTCACCGCGATTCACCACCTGTCGCCGACCATCCCGCTGCCGATGAGCCGGCAGGATATCGCCGACTATCTCGGCCTGACCATCGAGACGGTCAGCCGCACCTTCTCGAAGTTCTTCCGCGAAAAGACGCTGCTCAATGTCCCCGACGGCGTGCGCATCCTTGATCTTGACCGGCTGAATTCTCTGGCCATGCGCTGAACAGATCCCGCGGGGTGCCGATGCCGCTGATTGACCGTTCCGGCTGTCGCCTGATCCTGATCGACCTGCAGGAGAGGCTACTGCCGGCGATCGAGGGCGGCGCTGTCGCGGTCGAAAACGCCCGCAGACTGGCCGAGGCGGCAACCCGGCTCGACGTGCCGATCATTCGCACCGAACATTATCCGAAGGGGCTGGGCACCACGGTCGCGCCGCTCGCCGGTTATGGGCGGATGATCGAGAAGATCACCTTCAACAGTTGCGGCGAGCCGGCCTTCGTCGAGGCGGTGGCCGGAGCGGCCTCGCTGGTCGTCGCCGGCTGTGAAACCCATGTCTGCCTGCTCCAGACTGTGCTCGGCCTGCTGGCGCGCGGCCATCGTGTCCATGTCGTGGAGGATGCCGCCGGCTCGCGCACAGGCGAGAGCAAGCGCGCCGCGCTTCGCCGCATGCGGCGCGAGGGAGCCGAGATCGTCACCACCGAGATGGTGATCTTCGAATGGCTGGTTCGTGGTGATCACCCCGCATTCAAACCTGTTTCCGCTCTCATCCGGACCCTGCCGTGACCAGTCCCGCCACCTGGTATTTCGACGTCATTTCGCCCTTTGCCTATCTGTCCCTGCCTGGGCTGAGACGGCTCGGCGCCCATCGTCCCATCGTGATGAAGCCGGTCCTTTTCGCCGGGCTGCTCAACCATTGGGGCCAGCTGGGCCCGGCGGAGATCGCCCCCAAGCGGCGCCACATCTATCGCCAGACCGTTTTCATGGCCGAGCGGCTTGGTCTGCCCTGCAGATTGCCGCCGACGCATCCGTTCCGTCCGCTCGCCATCCTGCGCCTTCTGACTGCCCTTGGCGCGTCCGAAGCCGCGGTTACGGCGGCATTCCGCCTTGTCTGGGGCGAGGGCCGCGACCCCAACGATCCGGCTGTGCTGGCCGATGTCGCGCAGGAGGGCAACGATCCGGGCGCGGTCGAGCGGATCGACAGCCCGGCGATCAAGCAGGCCCTTGCCGATGCGACAGCCGCCGCCATCGCCGCAGGCGTGTTCGGCGTTCCCACCCTGGCCATCGATGACGAATTGTTCTGGGGGCTGGATGCCCTGCCGATGGCCGAAGCCTATCTCGCCGATCCGGCGCTGTTCGGGACGGGCGAATATGCGCGTCTTGACACGATTGCCGCCAGCGCCCGGCGGCGCTGATCAGGGGTTGATGTCCAGCGTCATCAGCGAGGCATTGCCGCCCGCAGCCGCCGTATTGATGCTGGTGGAGGTTTCTTCCAGCAACCCCTCAACCGCATAGCTGCGCGTGCCGGCTTCCAGAGCCTCGCTGGACAGCGTCTGCACCGGCACGATCCGACCCGGCAATTTGGCGAAATGATCGACATAGCGGGCAGCGCGGTTAGCATCCCCCTCCACCAGAGCAGCATCCACGCTGGCCGAAAAGGCCCGCGCTGCGGGCCTGAGGCGCTTGGTCACGACCACAGGCAGGTCGAGCAGGAAATCGGGGTTGATATCGGACATGTCGATGATGCCGCTGCAACCTGCCGCCAGAACCGTGGCGATCTGCTGGTAGAGGCCGATCTTGGTGACCGGGGACAGCAGGCAGGCGCCGCGTGGCTTGAGCTGGTAGAGGTTCTTCTCGCCCACCGGTCCCGGCAGATCCATCTCCAGGCCGACGCGGGCGCGGGCGGCGAGCGCTTCGGCACGGTCGGCCAGGTCGTGCAGGCCGGCAGACAACAGCCAGCTGGCGAATACCTTGGCGGCCTCGGTCCCCGCCTTGCGTGGCAGGCCGGGATCGAACTGGTCCGGCGCATCCAACAGTCGTGACAGATACAGCGGCCCGCCAGCCTTGGGGCCGGTGCCGGATAATCCCTCGCCGCCGAACGGCTGCACGCCCACGACGGCGCCGATGATGTTGCGGTTCACATAGATGTTGCCTGCCTTGATGCTGCCCCGCACCTCGGCGATCGTCTCGTCGATCCGGGTGTGCAGCCCGAAGGTCAGCCCATAGCCGGACGCGTTGATGTCCTTGATCAGCTTGGCGAGATCCGCCCGGGCGAAACGGACCACATGCAGAACCGGGCCGAACACTTCGCGCTCGACATCCCTGACGCTATCGACCTCGATGAGCGTGGGCGCGACATAGGTCCCGTGCGCGGATTCCTGCGACAGATGCAGGCGATGCACGGCAAACCCGCGCCCGGCCATGGCAGAAACATGCGCCTCGATCATCGACCGTGCTTCGCCGGTGATCACCGGGCCGATATCAATCGACAGCCGGTCGGTGCGGCCGATGCTGAGTTCATCCATCGCTCCTTTGAGCATCGTCAGCGTGCGATCGGCGATCTCCTCCTGGAGACAGAGAATGCGCAGCGCCGAGCAGCGCTGGCCGGCGCTGTCGAAGGCCGAGGCCAGCACATCCTGAACCACCTGTTCGGCCAGTGCGGAGGAATCGACCACCATGGCATTGAGCCCGCCGGTCTCCGCGATCAAAGGCACGGACCGGTGATCGGACAGCAGCCTGCCGGACAGCACCGCCTGGATACGGCGTGCCACCTCGGTCGAGCCGGTGAACATCACGCCATGCACGCCGGGCTGGCTTACCAATGCGGCGCCGATCCGGCCATCACCGGGCAGCAGCTGCAGGACATCCTTCGGCACGCCGCTCTCGTGCAGCAGGCGCACAGCCGCTGCGGCGACCAGCGGCGTCTCCTCTGCCGGCTTGGCCAGCACCGGATTGCCCGCCACCAGCGCCGCCGCCACCTGCCCGGTGAAGATCGCCAGCGGAAAATTCCATGGGCTGATGCAGGCGACCGGCCCCAGCCCGCTGGCGCCAGGCTTCAATCCGCTGCGGGCAAATCCGCCATAGAACCGCAGGAAATCGACCGACTCGCGCACTTCGGCAATGGCATTTGCCAGCGTCTTGCCGGCCTCGCGCATGATCAGCGGCAGCAGATCGGCGTAATGACTTTCCATCCGGTCGGCCGCCTGCTCCAGCGCCGTTGCCCGATCAGCGATATCGGTGTCCGACCAACTGCGGAATGCAGCGCCGGCACGGGCGACGGCTGCCGCGACATCCGCCTCGCTGGCGTCGATCACCGTGCCCACTTCGTCGCGGTGGTCGCCGGGATTGCGCACCGGCCGCTTGGCCTTGGCGGTTGACGGCACGGCCAGCATCGGGCCTGCGGCATAGCGGGTCTTGGCCCGCTTCGCCATGGCTTCGCCGAGCCTGGCCAGCACCACCTCGTTCGACGGATCGAGGCCGCGCGAATTGGCGCGGTTGAGAAACAAGTTCACCGGTGCCAGGATGGCCTTGTGTGGCGCGCCGACCGTCTTCATCGCCCTGGCTTCGGCGACCGGATCGGCAATCAGCGCATCGACCGGCACTTCCGGATCGCCGATGCGGTTGACGAACGAACTGTTGGCGCCATTCTCCAGCAGTCGGCGGACCAGATAGGCCAACAGCGTCTCGTGGGTGCCGACCGGCGCATAGATTCGGCAGGGCCGGTTGAGCTTGTCGGTTCCGACAACCTGTTCGTAGAGCGGCTCACCCATGCCGTGCAGACACTGGAATTCGAAGTCGCCAAGCTTGAAATCCTCGCCGGCCATGGCGTGGATGGTCGCCAGCGAATGGGCATTGTGGGTGGCAAATTGCGCAAAGACCGCGTCTTTCGCCGCCAGCAGCTTGCGGGCGCAGGCGATGTAGGACACATCGGTGTAGATCTTGCGGGTGAACACCGGATAGTCGGAAAGCCCGTCAACCTGCGCGCGCTTGATCTCGGCATCCCAATAGGCGCCCTTGACCAGACGCACCATCAGCCGGCGCTTGTTGGCCCGGGCAAGATCGACCAGAAAATCGATCACGGCCGGGCAGCGCTTGCCATAGGCCTGCACGACAAAGCCAAGTCCGTTCCAGCCAGCGAGTTCGTGATCCTCGCAGAGCGACTGCAACAGATCGAGCGACAGGTCGAGCCGGTCCGCCTCTTCCGCGTCGATGTTGAAGCCGATGTCGTAGGATTTGGCGAGGCGGGCCAGATGCGTCAGCCGCGGCAGAAGCTCGGCCATCACCCGGTGTGCCTGGCTCCGGCTGTAGCGCGGATGCAGCGCCGAGAGTTTCACTGAAATGCCCGGTCCGGCATAGGGCCCCCGCCCCGCCGACGCCACGCCGATCGCATGCACGGCGCCGACATAGGCTTCCAGATAGCGCTTTGCGTCCTCTGCCGTGGTCGCGGCCTCGCCCAGCATGTCGAAGGAATAGGAAAAGCCCTGCGCCTCCCGCACCCGCGCGGTCTCAAGCGCCTCTTCGATGGTCTGGCCGGTGACAAACTGCTCGCCCATCAGCCGCATCGCCAGATCGACGCCGCGCCGGATGATCGGCTCGCCCAACCGGCCGATGATCCGCGTCAGCGCCCCTGCCAGCCCGCCCTCCGGCACGGTGGCGGTCAGCTTGCCCGTGACCACCAGCCCCCAGGTCGCTGCATTGACGAACAGGGATTTGCCGGTTCCCAGATGTGAGGACCAGTCGCCCGTCGCGATCTTGTCGCGGATCAGCGCATCGCGCGTCTCGTTGTCAGGAATGCGCAGCAGCGCCTCGGCAAGGCACATCAGCGCCACACCTTCCTGACTCGACAGCGAAAATTCCTGCACCAGCCCCTCGACGCCGCCGCCGCGTGGCATCGCCCGCAGCCCCTCGACCAGCTTGCGGGCAGTCGACTGCGCCTTTGCGGTGACCGCTTCGGGCAATGTCGCCGCCTGGATGAGCCCGGGCAGCAGATCCGGCTCTGCCAGCCGATAGCGGGCGACAATCGCCTGCCGCAGCGGCGTCAATGGCCGGACGGCCGGAGCAAAATCGGCAAAAACCGAATGGGCGCCGTCATGCTGTGGGAGGTAGGGGCCGCTGGCAGCTGACATGACCGTCTCGCAATCGGACAATGGCTATTGAACGCAGATCGATTCTAACCGCCGATGAGCTTTAGATATATCCACAAATTTCATGCTATGATAGTGATAATCACTGAATATCTACGTCTCATAGTGATTCATGCGACAATGGACCGGACAGACCTTAGGATACTCGAGATCTTGCAGGCCGATGGGCGCATCACCAACCTGCAGCTCGCCGAACAGGTCGGCCTTTCGCCGACGGCGACAAGCGAGCGGATGCGCGCTTTGCTGCGCGAAGGCTATGTCACCGGTTATGGCGCGCGGCTGGATCCGCAGAAGCTGGGCTTCGGCCTGCTGGTTTTCATCGAGGTCAACCTCGACAAGACAACGCCGGACGTGTTCGAGCGCTTTGCCGCCGCCGCCCGCCGGGTGCCGCAGATTCTCGAATGCCACATGGTTGCCGGCGGCTTCGACTATCTCATCAAGGCCCGGATGAAGGACATGGCCGATTATCGCGCCTTCCTCGGCGACGTGATGCTATCCTTCCCGGGCGTGCGTGAAACGCGCAGCTATGCCGTGATGGAAGAGGTCAAGGCTGATGCGCCGCTGTGGTTGCGTTAGGTCGTATGGACAAACGGGATTCCCAAATCATCTGATGTCTGATTCAACGCCGCTCTTCGAGGAGGGCAGCGGTGCTTCGTGGATTGATGAGCGATGTGGAGTGGGCGTTTTTCGCGCCCTTCCTAGAGCATTTTCAAGCGAAGTGGATTCCGGTTCGCGTTAAGAAAATGCGAAAAAACAAAAAGATAGAGCACTTTCTGTGAATTGGAATTCACTGAAGGTGCTCTAATCGAGAACCGAACGCGTGGTGGGCGACGGCCGCTGGACCATCGGCGGGTGCTCGATGGCGTTCTGTATGTGACGCGCACGGGCGTTCCGTGGCGTGATCTGCCGCCCGAGTTCGGCCACTGGAACTCTGTGCACCGGCAATATCGACGCTGGACGGAAGCCGGCTGGCGGGAAAAGATGATGCGTTCAGAATAGGTCGCGTCAGATCGCCTCCGGCACCATGCGAATTGCCCCGCATGGGCACTCGGCGGCGCAGAGCGCGCAACCCTTGCAGAAATCGTAGTTGAACTCGAAGCCCTTGCCCGGTCCGAGCTTGATTACTGCATTGTCCGGGCAGACACCGTAGCAATTGTCGCATTCAAAGCAATTGCCGCAGGAGAGGCACCGCCGCGCCTCGAACAGTGCATTGCTTTCGTCGAGCCCTTTCACCACCTCCTCGAAGGTGGAGGTGCGCCGGGCGATCTCCAGCACCGGACGGACGGTATGCGGCGCCTCGCCGTAATACCATGGGTTTAGCTTGTCGAAACTGGCGATCTCGTGCTTCTCTGCCGGGTCATAGCTCTCGCCGTTCAGCCAGGCATTGATGTGGCGTGCGGCCTTCTTGCCATGGCCGACCGCAACCGTGACGGTGCGTTCGGACGGCACCATGTCACCGCCGGCAAAAATGCCGGCCGCGCCGGTCATCATGTTGGGGCCAACCTTCACCACCCCGTCGGCGATCTCCAGCCCCGGCACGCCGTCCAGCAGGCCGAGATCGACATCCTGCCCGAGAGCGAGGACGACGGAATCGGCTTCCAGCGTCTCGAATTCGCCGGTCGGCTGCGGAAAGCCCTTGTCGTCCAGCGCCATCTTCTCGACGGTGATCGAGCCCGCATCGACGTTCTTGATGGTGGACAGCCACTTCATCATCACGCCTTCTTCGAGCGCTTCCTCCACCTCGAAATCATGCGCCGGCATCTTGTCGCGGGTGCGGCGGTAGACGATCACCGCCTCTTCGGCGCCAAGACGCTTGGCGGTGCGGGCGACGTCGATCGCGGTGTTGCCACCACCGTAGACCACCACACGACGTCCGAGCAGCGGCTTGTCCTCGCCCTCCATCGAGCGCAGCACCTGCACCGCATCGAGGATCTTCGCCGCCTCTCCGGCCGGAATATAGGCGCGCTTGGCGATATGGGCGCCGACGGCCAGGAAGGCCGCGTCGAACTTGCCCTGTTTCATCGCCTTCTGGATATTCTCGACCTTGGCATTGTATTCGATGACCACGCCCATGTCGGTGATGCGCTTGACCTCGCCATCGAGGACCTCGCGCGGCAGGCGGTATTTCGGAATGCCGAACCGCATCATCCCGCCCGGCAGTGGCCCAGCCTCGCGGATCGTCACCTGATGGCCGAAGCGCCTGAGATGATACGCCGCCGACAGGCCGGAGGGGCCGGCGCCGACCACCAGCACCTTCTTGCCGCTCTCCCGGGCCGGCTTTTCAAATGCCCAGCCCTTGGCGAGCGCCGTATCGCCGAGAAACCGCTCGACCGAGTTGATGCCGACTGCCGAGTCAATGTCCTTGCGGTTGCAGGCGCCTTCGCACGGGTGGTAGCAGACCCGCCCCATCACCGCCGGCAGCGGGTTGTTCTCGGTCAGCGACCGCCAGGCCGCCTCGTAATTGCCTGCTTCTGCATGCGCGAGCCAGCCCTGAATGTCCTCGCCGGCCGGGCAGGCATGGTTGCAGGGGGGCAGCCGATGCACATATTCCGGCCGCACATTGCGCCAGGACCCCGTCTGGTTGTTGAGCGAGGTGCCGACATCGAGCGTGATCGCGAAAGGATGATCCATGGTCTTGTCCCTCAGCTCTCGCTGTCATCGCCGAGGAGACCATACTCCTCGATATTGGCGTCACACATCGCCTGCAGCCGGGCGACGCGCGCATCCTCGACCCCGCCCTTGAACAGATGGGCGAAGCGTTTCTGCGGCTTGAGATAGTCGGTCACCGGAACCTTGCGGCGGATTTTCCGCACCGCCGTCACCTTGCCGTGCTCGGCCTCGAAGATCGGATAGAAGCCGGTCTCCACTGCCAGCCGCGCCAGCCGGATGGTATCATGCGAGGCCGCCCCCCAGCCGAGCGGACAGGGCACGTCGATCTGCAGATAGCGCGCGCCGCGGATCGACATCGCCTTCACCACCTTGCGCTCAAGATCGTGCAGATCGGCCACGGTGGCAGTTGCCACATAGGGAATGCGATGGGCCACCGCGATGCGCGGCACCGACTTGCCGGTGCCGAACACATTGCCCGGCTCGCCCCCGACCGCCGGGGTGGTGGCCGTCCGCGCCG
>DAOMXG010000035.1:0-16473 GCA_035436995.1 Beijerinckiaceae bacterium | reverse complement strand
GCGACTTGGTTCGTTTCAAAAATTTCTCACTATTATCAATGAGATAAGAAATTTTTGAGTTGCACCAAAGAGTCATTTTCAATGACTCTTGGTATGAGTTCCGCTCAGAACAGCGGACGCAGCCGGGGGCCCGGAATCGGGCCGATGAACAGCCGCCCCTCGGCAAAGCGCAGCGCGAACGGCAGGGCCTTGGCCGGCTGGGCCTGTTGAGGGCGACCGCCTGACAGGAGCGAGCCCAGCAGGCCGCCGCCATTGCCGCCCAGGCCGAACGCCTGCAGGATCTGCGGCAAGCCCTGTGCGGAGCCGGTGATCTCGCCATCAAGCCGGCGGGTCTCGTCCAGGCGCAAGGCTCCCGTCGCCTCGATCACGATGGGGCCCTTGGCAAGGGCCAGTTTCTCGACACGGGCCTCGCCTCCGGCGACTCGCCACAGTTCCAGCGTTTCGCGCCAGTTGCGTGGCGGTGATGGCAGCAGCTTGGTGAGCCTTGTGCGCAGATCAATTCTTCCGTTGGCTGTCTCGCCGGTCAACTGGTCGGCAAGGGCGGATTTGATTGCGGAGGCAATCAGCACAAGGTCGGTCGCAGCTTCCTCGCCCGGGGCGCGGCGCATGTGGAATTCGGCCCGGCCGGCCGCCGCCTTCTCGGTGAACAGGCCGGGGGCCGTGTAGGTGAAAAGCGGGTTGGCAAGGTCGATCGACAGTTCCTCGAGCGCGGACCCGCTGCCGCGATAGGAGGCGCGGGCGCCATCAAAGGTGATCTCGACCGAATCGCCGACCTCCGAGGTCCATTTCAGCGGCCCGGTCGCGGCGGCGATGACCTGACGCGGATCGACGACGCGGGCGGTGACCGTCAACGCGCCGAGCGATCCCTTGCCGGCGCGGCCGGGTTCAGCGCTGGCGAAGGTCGGTCCGGTGCAGGAGACCTCGAAACGGAAGGGAAAGCCACCAGCGGTGCGCTGGGGGCAGGTCCATTCCCGCCCCAGCCGCGCCTCCCTGGCCAGCCAGGCATCCATGACATCAAGGGCGCGGGATTTGGCGAAAAACCAGAACCCGGCCCAACCCAGGCAGGCCAGGGCGAACAGGATCAGCGGAATATACAATCCCTTGCGCGAACGTTGCGGGGCTGGCGCGGCGGTGTCCATGCTGTCTCCTTGCCGTGTTGTCCTGATTGGGCCTTGATTTCCGTTCCAATTTCAAGACAGAAAGCGGCCATGCTGCATCAACACGGCGATCTCTGGGTGTTCGGCTACGGATCGCTGATCTGGCGGCCGGGGTTCGATTATGTCGAGCGGCACCGGGCGTTGCTCAAGGGGGCACATCGCTCGCTCTGTGTCTATTCGCATGTGCATCGCGGCACCAGGGATCAACCGGGGCTGGTGCTCGGGCTCGATCACGGCGGTGCCTGTCGCGGTGTCGTGTTCCGTGTCGATGCGCACAAGAAGGCCGAAACCATCGCCTATCTGCGGGCGCGCGAACAGGTCAATATGGTCTACAAGGAATGTGTCCGCCCGGTTGCGCTCGATGACGGGCGGATGGTTCTGGCACTGTGCTATGTCGTCGATCGCGGGCATCACCAATATGCCGCGCGTCTCAGCCGCGAGGATGTTCTGCGGCTCGTCCGGCAGGGCGTTGGTCAATCGGGTCCCAACCCGGAGTATGTGCGCAATACCGCACTGGCGCTGAAGGATCTCGGCATTCACGATTCACTCTTGGACTGGATCTCGGCGCGCGTCTGACCGGCGGCGGCCAGCGCCTCGTCGACCAATCGATTTGACGCCGTTTCGATGTCTTCCTGCAAGCGACGGAAGGCGGTCTTGGCGGGAACGCCGGCCGGGATCGGCTCAAGAAACTCGACGACCACCCGGTAGGGTTCCTTCATGAAGGCGCGGCGCGGCCAGGCCAGCCCCGAATTGAGCGCGACCGGCACGCAGGGAACCCCGAGCGTGCGATAAAGCTGGGCCACGCCGAGCTTGTAGTCGGGCGGTGCATCGACGGCCCGGCGCGTTCCTTCCGGAAAGATGATGATCTGCCGCCCTTCGCCAAGCGCCCGGCGCGAGCGCGCGACCAGGCTGGCCATCGCCTCGGCGCCACCGTCACGATCGACCGGAATCTGTCCGGCGCGCAGCAGGTGCCAGCCAAACAGCGGAACATAGCCGAGTTCCCGCTTGTAGATGTAGCTCGGCCGGTCGAGCACGATCAGCAGGAAGATCGTTTCGAAGGAGGATTGATGTTTGGCCGCCACCAGCGCCGCCTCATGCGGGATATTGTGTTGGCCGCGCACCTCGATTTCCGCGCCGATGATGGTGCGGAACAGCCAGATCGATGTCGTTGCCCAGCCACGGCAGAAAAAGCCGAAATGACGGGCCGGAATCACATAGCCGAAGCAGGCAAACAGAAACCAGAACGCGCAATTGGCATAAAAGGCGACAGCAAAAAGACTGTTGCGGAGCAGAAGCATCTGGAGTCCCGGGGGGCATGGATTGCCGGTCAGAGGCAAAGCCGGTTCTTCGGCCCGCGTCAAGCACCGCGTCCGGCGGGAGGATTGTCCGGCACCAGCCGCGACCGCATCTCCGAAAACAGATATTTGAGATATTCGTGGAACAGCAGCCGGAACAGCGCGGGATCGTGCCACCAGGTTTCGACCCGCACCTGTTCGGTAATGACCGGATGGGCGACGATCTCGACATTCTTGAGATTCCGCCGCAGTTCGACCAGGGCCCGCGGCATGTGGTAATTGGAGGTGACCAGCATCACCGACGCATATTTGTTGCGGCGGGCCCATTCTGCCGTCTCGATCGCATTGCCGACCGTGTTCAGGGCCGCCCGGCCGATGTCGACGCAGCATTCGAACAGTTCGGCATGGCCGCTCTGACGGATCAGCGAGGCGCGGCTGGTCTGAAGGTTGACTCCGGAAATCAGCAGGCGCTTGGCGCGCCCCTCACTCAACACCGCCAGCGCGTCGACAATGCGCTCGGCGCCGCCGGTCAAGGCCGAAATGCCGTCCACCGTCCGGCCGAATTCCGTCTCCTGCCGCGACAGGCTGCTGACGAACACGAGGAACCCGCCATATACAGCGACAGATGCCAGGCCCGTCAGGGCCAACAGCGCCGCCGCAAGACGCCGTCGCCTTGACCAGCCCACCGGCTCGACCGGTGCATCCGGGGCAAGACCCGGAGGCAAATCGGATGGCGGAAGAGGGGCAGATGCCACGCTGCATGAACTCCAGGATCGTACAGATGGAGCGCGCCGGATTCTGGCCGGCAGACGCGTTAGAGCACTTTCAGTGAATTCGCATTCATTGAAAGTACTTTCGTTTCTTGTTGTATCGCATTTTCTTCACGCGAACCGGACTCCACTTCGCTTGAAAACGCTCAAGAGCAAAAGCCGATCTGACTGGATCGCTCTTTGGCTCTAATCAATTCTGAACGCATCATCTTTTTCCGCCAGCCGGTTTCCACCTGGCGGGATGATGCTCTCGATCATGCCATGCTTCGGCGCGCGGCGTCCATGTGATCGTCGGTCAATCGAGCCCCCGCAGGTTGCGGAACACGGTTGTGCGCGAGACCACCGCCGTGATCGCCGCCACAAGGCCGGCAATGACGGCGACGGCCGCGTAACCGCCAAAACCAAGGGCAAAACTGCCGAACAGCGCTTCCACCTGTTCGCCGCCTGGCGTTGCAATCCAGCGCTGCGACAAACTCGATGCCAGCAGAAAGGCCAGAACCGCAAGTCCGCCGCCGATTGCGCCGCCGCGCAGCCCCAGTTTCAGGAAATGACGCTGGAACTCGCGCGCGATGAACCGATCTTCGGCACCAACCAGATGCAGCACATCGATGATTTCCCGGTTGCCGGCCATCGCTCCGCGTGTGGCAAAGGCCACGGCCAGCGCCATCGCGACCAGAACCAGCGCCATGACGACGAGGCCGATCACCACCAACGTCCGCGCCATGGTGGCAAGACGCTTGAGCCACAGGCGATGATCGTCGAGGCTGGCGGTCGGCACGGCGCCGAGATCGCCTTTCAGGCGGGCGACATCGGCCTGTCCAGCCGGATCGAGCCTGAGCACGATGAGCCGCGGCACTGGCAGTTCCCCAAGCGCCAGCCCGGCACCCAGCCAGGGTTCCAGCAAGCGCTCAGCTTCGGCCCGGGTGAAGATCCGGACTTCGGTAATGCCAGGAACACGGCCGGCGATGTCGGCCGCACGGCGCACATCGGCCTCCAGATCGCGGCCAGAGCGCGGGCGCACCTGAACGGTCATTTCGCGGGCCACGGTGCCTGTCCAGTCGGATGAGGCCTGAGCGATCAGCTGCACGGTGCCGGCAGTGATCGAGGCGAGAAACGCCATGATGATGATGACGATGATCAGCGCCCGTCCGGCCAGCGAAGAGTCCGGCAGCAACGGTGTTCCGCGCCGCCCGCCAAGGCCGAGCCGTTCGGCGAGCCCTGCGGGGCGGGTGACGACTTCCGGCGCTTCAGTCATAGACATGCAGCCGCCCCTCCGCCAGAACCATGCGCCGCGCATCGACCTGATCCATCAAAGCCAGATCATGGGTCGCCAGCACCACCGACGTGCCGGAGCGGTTCATCTCGATGAACAGGCGCAAGAGGCGGCGGGCCAGGGACGGATCGACATTGCCGGTCGGCTCATCGGCCAGCAACAATTCGGGGCGCGAGATGGTGGCGCGGGCGATCGCCGCCCGCTGCTTTTCGCCACCGGAAAGGATGGCCGGGGAAACATGCATCCGATCGCCAAGCCCAACCCATTTGAGCAGTTCGATCACTTCGGGCCGGTAGATGCGCTCGTCTCGACCCTGAACCCGCAGGGGCAGGGCGACATTCTCATAGGTCGTCAGATGATCGAGCAGGCGGAAATCCTGAAAGACGACACCGATACGGCGGCGCAGACGGGTGATCGCATCCTTGTCGAGGCTGGAGGTATCATGGCCGAACAGGCTGATGAGCCCGCGCGTCGGACGCAGCGTCTGCAGGATCAGGCGCAGCAATGTCGTCTTGCCGGCGCCGGAAGGGCCGGTGAGAAACTGCAGCGTGTGCGGCGGCACGTCAAAGCTGAGGTCCTTGAGGATCTCGGGGCCCATGCCATACCGCAGGCCGACGTTTTCGAAGCGGACCACCGCTCCTCCTTGCAGCGTGCGAATCAGTCACCCTTTTACCTGCCGTTAACGATGACGGTTCAGCAATAGCGAGGTCAACTGTTGCGGATTCGCCGCCTGCCCGCGTGGGCGACCGGGTCCCAACCCAAGCCTGGATGGCCATGCTGCTAATCAAGTGTCCGGCCTGCGCAGCGAGCTATGAACTGCCCGAAAGCAGCTTTGGTCCGGAGGGGCGCAAGGTGCGCTGCACCGCTTGCCGCACCCTGTGGCTGGCGCGGCCGGCCGGATCGGAAGAGCCTGCCGAACCGGCGGCCGAAGCGATCGAGGAGACGGAGGGGGCGACCCCCGTTCCACAAATGATGCCCGTCGAGCGCCCGAGGCCCTGGCACCAGCGGATCCGCCCTGCCGGCCAAACCAGCTCATTCAGGCGTCCGTTGGTGATTGTGGCGGCACTGGCGGCCTGCCTGGTCGTGGCGGTCGGGTTACGCAAAAGCATCGTGGAGCGGCTGCCCGATCTTGGCCGTGTCTACGCGGCCTTCGGTCTGCCGGTCAATCTCAGTGGCCTGGCCCTGCGCCAGATCAAGGGCGGGCTGGTTCAGGAGGGCAATGTCGAGCTTCTGGTCGTGCAAGGCGAGATCGTCAACGTCTCGCCGCTGCCGCGGCCGGTGCCGCGACTCAAATTTGCCCTGATGGACGCCAAGGGGCATGAAATCTACAGCTGGACGGCACAGCCCGACACCAAGGATCTGCAGCCGGGCACCATGCAAAGTTTCCGCCGCCGGTTGGCCTCGCCGCCGCCCGAAGCCGTTGAAGTGCTGGTCCGTTTTGCCAGCAAGGACGACCTTCTGGCGCTGGCAAACTGACTTTGCAGGTCTTGCCTGATCCTGACGATCACGGCCCCTTCCGATACCTGCCCGGGCTTTTGCTCTTGCCTTCCGTCTGGTCTATGACGGTGCTTACAGTTGGAGTGAGCGGAATGATCGAGCGGCCTATCAGGGTATTGTATGACGAGACCGAGATTGCGCGCCGGGTCAGGGAACTTGCCCATGCGATCGCGGCAGCCAGGCCCGAGCGGCTGCTGGTAATCTCGGTCCTGCGTGGCAGCTTCATCTTCGCCGCCGACCTTCTCCGCGCGATGCATCGGGAAGGCATGTCGCCCCAGGTCGAGTTCATGCAGCTTTCGAGCTATCGCGAGGGAACCGTTTCGTCCGGGCAAGTCACCATCACCAAGGACATCGAGGGTGATGTGCGCGGTAGCGATGTGCTGATCATCGACGATATCCTCGAATCGGGCCGCACGCTGGCCTTTGCCAAGGACCTCTTGATGGCGCGCGGCGCCCGCAAGGTGATGGTCGCGGTGCTGGTGGAAAAGCCGGGCCACCGGGCGGTGCAGATCGACGCCGATTTCGTCGGCTTCGTCTCGCCCGACCTGTTTCTGGTCGGCTACGGGATGGATGTCGCCCATTCCTATCGCGAATTGCCGTTTGTCGGCGTCGTCGACTGATCCAGTCGTTCAGAGCATGCCGCGATCAAGTGGCAGCCGGCTGGAGCATGCTCTGGAGCAAAAGCCGATCTGACTGGATCGCTCTGTTGCTCTAACCTATACTGAACGCATCATCTTTTTCCGCCAGCCGGTATCCACCTGGCGGGATGATGCGCTAAAGCGGGATGCCGTTGGCCTCCGCATAGGCTGTCAGCCGCTGCTTGAGCGCTTCGCCCGAAATGTCCGAATCGAGGATTTCAGCCAGCCAGCGGCTGGTCTCACCGATGTTGAGCGCGCGCAGCATGCTCTTGACCGGGCCGATGCGGGCCGGGGCCATCGACAGCGAGCGGAAACCCAGGGCAAACAGCGCCAAAGCGCCGAGCGGGCGTCCGCCCATCTCACCGCACAGGGTCACCGGCACATTGGCCGCAACAGCCTTGTCGGCAATCAGGCGCAAGGCACGCAGGAAGGCCGGGCTGAGATCATCAAAGCGGGTGGCGACGCGTGCATTGTCGCGATCCACGGCGAACAGGAACTGCATCAGATCATTCGAGCCGATCGAGATGAAATCGACGCGCCGGAGAAGGGCATCGAGGTCGAACAAAAGCGAGGGGACCTCCAGCATGGCGCCGAGCTTGATCGAGCGCGGTTGCGGCCGTCCCAGGCGGCGCGTGCGCTCGCGTTCGCGGTCAAGCAGGGTGCGGGCGGCGTCGAACTCGGCCGGGGTGGCCACCATCGGCAGCATGATCCTGAGATCACGGTCAGCAGCAGCGGCGATCAGCGCGCGCATCTGGGTGCGCAGCAGCGCTGGCCGATCCAGCCCGATTCGGATCGCGCGCCAGCCCAGGGCAGGGTTCTCCTCCTCCACCTTGCGCAGGTAGGGCAGCACCTTGTCGCCGCCGATGTCGAGCGTGCGGAAAGTGACCGGCCGGCTGCCGGCAATGGTCAGGATCGACCGATACAGCCCCTCCTGTGTGGAGGCGCGCGGCAGGGTGGGGGCGACCATGAACAGGATTTCGGTGCGGAACAGGCCAATGCCGGCGGCGTTGGTGTCGGCAAGGTTGGGCAGGTCAACCAGCAGACCGGCATTCATCAAGAGGTCAACCTTGATCCCGTCCTTGCTGACCGAGGGAAGGGTCTTTTCCTTGCGGTAGAGTTCCATGCGGCCGGCACGCAGCCGCGCCCGC
Source organism: Beijerinckiaceae bacterium (assembly GCA_035436995.1). Taxonomy (GTDB): domain Bacteria; phylum Pseudomonadota; class Alphaproteobacteria; order Rhizobiales; family Beijerinckiaceae; genus JAIUNP01. Next base: position 8,695 of record DAOMXG010000035.1, on the reverse strand, counting down.
TCGGCATAGGCGGCGACAAGATCCGGTGGCGGGCGCACATGCACATCACCCGAGGTGCCGTCGATGATGATCGCATCGCCCGGCTGGATCAGCGAGGTGAGCCCCTCGACCTCGCCGAGGCAGGGCACGCCGAGCGCGCGGGCGACGATGGCGACATGGGACGTGGCGCCGCCCTCCTCAAGCACCAGACCGCGCAATTTCGAGCGCTGGTATTCCAGCAGTGCCGCCGGGCCCATTGAGCGAGCAACGAGGATGGCGTTCTCGGGCAATTCGGAGGCATGCAGCGTGAAGGCCGAGCCGGTCAATTGGTGCAGCAGCCGGTTGGCAAGATCATCAAGATCATGCAGCCGCTCGCGCAGGTAGGGATCGGTCTGGCGCAGCATGCGGGCGCGCGCATCGGACTGCACGCGCTCGACCGCAGCTTCCGCCGTCAGGCCGCTCATCACCGCCTCGCGCAACCGCCGCAGCCAGCCGCGATCATAGGCGAACATGCGATAGGTCTCGAGCACATCGCGATGTTCGCCGGCATGGCTGACGTTGCCCTGATCGATCAGATCGTCGATCGAGGCGCGCATGGTCTCGATCGCCTCGTCCAGCCGGCGTGCTTCGGCCTCGACATCGTCAGCGACGATGTTGGTGACCACCGCGCGCGGTTCGTGCAGCACCGCATGGCCAAGGCCGATCCCGTCGTTGATCGGGCGACCCTGCAGGGCCAGGGTGCGACGGAGGGCAATGCCGCCGGAACCAGGCCGGGCGAGCGCTTCGAGTTCGCCCGTCGCCAGCATCTCCGCCATGACCATGGCGGCGGTTTCCAGCGCCTCGACCTCTTCCTCCGAATAACTGCGGCTCGCGCGGTTCTGGACCACCAGAACGCCGAGCGTGTCGCCGGCGCGCAGGATCGGAACGCCGAGGAACGAAGCGTAGATTTCCTCACCCGTTTCCGGACGGTAGGAGAACGAGGCATGGCTCTGCGCATCCGACAGCGACAGCGCCCGCGCCTCACGCGCGATCAGGCCGACAAGACCCTCACCGGCGCGCATGGTCGTCTGATGCACGGCTTCGCGTTTCAGACCTTCGGTGGCGTAGAGTTCAAGCGCGCCATCGGCCCGCAGCACATAGACCGAGCAGACCTCGGCCACCATGTTGGCAGCGATGAGAACGACGATGCGGTCCAGCCGTTCCTGCGGGCTGACGGGCTCGGCCATCACCTCCCGCAGGCGGCGCAGGAGCACCCTGGGTCCGACACCACCGCGCATCGACCGCATTCTCCTCCAGCGCTGGGCCGGCCGCGAGGGATCGCGGCGGCGCTGAGTTCCTTATCGCCCTATAGCGAGCGCCATGCCAGCCGCCAAGTGCGCAAGACGGTGGTTGCAGGTCAAAAAGTGGAATGTCCGCCTCAGTCAGGCACTTCCGGCAGAAAATCGCCCCAGACAAGGTCGCGCACGGAGCGGTGCAGGGTCCTGTCGCGTGCCGGGACAGTGCGGGATTGGATGTTTCCGGCATCCGTGCACAGATCAAAGCGGCTGCCGGCCTTGCCGTGCCGGGGCGGACGCAGGATGCGACCGCCCGTTTGATTGGCACCCGGTGCCCGCGCGGCGATCAGATAGCTGAATTTCTCATCCTCGAAGGGCGCATCGGCGTCTTTCAGCCGGCGGTGATCGCGGCTGCGGGCAAGGCGCACCGAGAAATGGCACCAGTCGGGAGCCGTGATCGGGCAGGCAGACTGGTGTGGGCAGGGCGCGAGGATCTGCGCGCCTTGCCCGATCAGGGCCGTGCGCGCTGCCCTGAGCCGTTCGAAGCCGGCCGGCGTTCCAGGTTCAACCAGTACCAGCGCCTGACGCGCTGCAGCAAACAGCGTCGCGGCAATCCGGCCGATATCGTCCTCGTCGCATTCAACCAGCGCATAGGTGCAATTGATCAGGTCTGCCGGCGCAAGGGCAAGGCCGGGACGTGCCAGATCATCCGTCGTGAAGGTGACCGGCCGATCGCCGGCCAGACCTGACCGGGTCACAAGATCGCGGGCGACTTCAATCAGCGCCGCATCGCGATCAAGCCCCGCCAGCTGGTCCAGCGAGGGAAAGGCGACCAGAGCGGCAAACAGTCCGGTTCCGGGGCCGCAGCCGGCATCGAAAAGGCTTTTCGGCGCAAAGCCCGACCATTGGCCGGCAAGCCGCTCCAGCGCTGCGGCCACAGCCGCGTAGGTTGCCGGCAGGCGGGCGATCAGATAGGCGGCGATATGGCGCTGGCTCGTCATCGCGATGCGCGATGCAGCGCCGGACCGGTAGCCGGCCGTCAGTTCCGAGCGCGCTTCAGCCAGTCCATTAGCCAGGCTGCCAGTGTGTTCGGCAATCGCCTGCCGCAGGGCGTTCGGCAGATCGTGGGCCAAGGGCGGGCCGCCTCAGGCGGCGTCGAGGCCGTAGAGATGGTGCAGGGTGCGGACGGCGAGTTCGGTGAATTCCTCGTCGATCAGCACCGAGAACTTGATCTCGGAGGTGGTGATGGCGCGCAGATTGATGCCGCGGTCGGCCAGCGCCTTGAATGCCTTGGCGGCAACACCCGAATGCGAGCGCATGCCGATGCCGATGGCCGAGACCTTGGCAACATCCTTGGCGCCCTGCAGAGCGCGATAGCCGATCTCGCCCTTCAGTTGGCCGAGAACGGCCAGCGCGCGGTCATAATCCGATGACGGCACGGTGAAGGTGATGTCGGTGGACTTGCCGTCCTCGGACACGTTCTGGACGATCATGTCGACGACGATATGACCGGCGGCGAGCGGTTCGAACACCGCAGCAGCAATGCCCGGGCGGTCGGCGACGCCGCGAACCGAAATCTGCGCCTCGTCCTTGGAATAGGCGATGCCGGTGACGATCTGCTGTTCCAAGATCTCCTCCTCGCTACAGATCAGCGTGCCCGGATGGGGGTTGGCTGGATCGTCGAAACTGGAGCGCACATAGGTGCGCACGTTGTGAACCATGGCAAGCTCGACCGAGCGCACCTGCAACACCTTGGCGCCCAGCGAAGCCATCTCCAGCATCTCCTCGAACGAGACCTTGTCGAGGCGATGGGCGGCTTTGACGATGCGCGGATCGGTGGTGTAAACGCCGTCGACATCGGTGTAGATGTCGCAACGGTCGGCCTTGAGCCCGGCAGCGACCGCCACGGCCGAGGTGTCGGAGCCGCCGCGGCCGAGCGTGGCGATGCGACCGGTTTCCTTGTGGATGCCCTGAAAACCGGAAATCACCGCGACCTCGCCCTTGGCAAAGCCGGCGAGAATGCCCGAACCGTCGATTCCGGCAATGCGCGCCGCCCCATGCGCAGCGTCGGTGTAAAGCGGGATCTGCCAGCCCTGCCACGAGCGCGCCTTGAGACCAAGGCCCTGAAGCGCGATGGCCAGCAGGCCAGAGGTGACCTGTTCGCCCGAGGCCACAACCGTATCGTATTCGCGCTGGTCATGGAGCGGGTCGGTCTCCTTGCACCAGGCAACCAGCTCGTTGGTCTTGCCCGACATGGCCGAGACGACGACCGCGACATCATTGCCGGCATCGACCTCGCGCTTGACGTGGCGCGCGACGTTCTTGATGCGCTCGACGTTGGCGACCGAGGTGCCGCCGAATTTCATCACTAGGCGGGGCATGGCTTCCAGAGTTGCAAATGTGGCCGATGTCCGCGGCGGTTCCCTTGCGGTAAAACAGGGATGCCGCCGCCTTCGTGCCGCGCTATAAAGCGCCAAAGCGGTTTTGAGAAGCCTCAACACCCCATCCTTGCGACGATATGTCAGGACAAATCATGAATGCGCGGGCCAGCAACAGCGTCGATGAGCGGGAAGTGTCGCAATTTGACCGGATCGGGGCCGATTGGTGGGACGAGAATGGCCCGATGAAACCGCTGCACCGGATCAACCCGGTGCGCCTGTCCTATATCAGGGGGGCAATCGCGGCCCGCTTCGGCCGCAACGCCCAGGCGCTCGATGCGCTGAGAGGGCTCAGCATCCTGGATATCGGCTGCGGCGGTGGGTTGCTGTGCGAGCCTCTGGCGCGGATGGGCGCGGCGGTCACCGGCATCGATCCGGCGCCCAACAATATTGCCGTTGCGCGCGCCCATGCCGAAGGCGAAGGTCTGGCGGTCAGCTATGTCGAGGGGCTTGCCGAGGATCTGGTCGCTGGCGGGCGCACATTCGATGTGGTGCTGGCGATGGAAGTGGTCGAGCATGTGCCGGATGTGGCGGGGTTTGTCGCCACCGCCGCCGCGCTGGTGCGACCGGGCGGGCTGTTTCTCGGATCGACGCTGAACCGGACGAAGCGTGCCTATGCGCTGGCCATTCTGGGCGCCGAATATGTGCTGCGCTGGCTGCCGGTCGGCACGCATCGCTGGGAGCAGTTCGTCACGCCGGAGGAGTTTGCCGAGGCGCTGACCGTCACCGGTCTGGGCGAGGTTGAAACGCGGGGAATGGTCTACAATCCCCTTGCCGATCGATGGCACCTGTCCAGCGACACGGCGGTCAACTACTTCATCGCGGCGACCAGGCCAGCCTGACCGCCGTCAATTTCGGTCATCCGGCAGGACCGGCACCGGCAGGATCGGCACGCCCTCGTCGATCAGCGCAGCGGCATCCTCGCGGCTTGCCTCGCCGCAGATCGAGCGGGTTTCGCTCTCTCCATAATGGATCCTGCGGGCCTCTTCGGCAAAACGCGGGCCGACATTCTCGCAGTTCTCGGCAACATAGGTTCGCAGTTCCGCGATTCTACGGCGCAGTTCGGCGGCCTTGTCGTCAATCAGGGCGAGCGGGGCAGGCGCGGCCGGCTCGCCGCGGTCGCTGCGCGCCACGATCGGCGCCATGACCTGCTTGGCGATGGTGGTGGAGTGGCAATAGGGGCAGGCGACGAGCCCACGCGCGCACTGAGCGTCGAAATCCTCCGAGCTGCGGAACCAGCTGTCAAAGCCATGCCCGGCCTCGCAGGCAAGCGCATAGCGGATCATCGTTCAACCCTTGAGCAGGGAGTCGAGGCCGCCCTTTGCGTCCAGCGCGTAGATGTCGTCGCAGCCCCCGACATGGATTGTGCCGATGAAGATCTGCGGAACGGTGCGGCGGCCGCCGGCGCGCTGCACCATCTCGGCATGCCGATCACGATCGGCAGTCACGTCGATCTCGGTGAAGGCCGCCCCCTTGCGCTGGAGCAGTGCCTTGGCGTCCTGGCAGAAGGGGCAGTAGCCCTTGGTGTAGATGGTTATCTCGGGGGTGACCATGGCACTCCTTTCGGCCAGCCTGCCGGGTGATCGTCAACAGCATAGATAGGTGCGGCTATGCCTCATCTGCAACCTTGGTGAAGGTCAGAACATCGATTCGAGCAGCGCCGGCCCTGCGCAGCACGCGGGCGCAGGCGTTGAGGGTGGCTCCGGTGGTATGCACATCGTCGATCAGCACAAGATGCTTGCCCTCGATGCCGGCGGCCTGATCGGGGCGTACGACAAAGGCGCCCTGCAGGTTGGCGATGCGCTGGGGACGGCTCAGTCCGACCTGCTGCGGCGTGTGCTTGCGGCGGCGAAGCGTTCGGGCGAGGACGGCAAGGCCGGATTCCCTGCCCACCCAATCGGCCAGGACCTCAGCCTGGTTGAAGCGGCGCCAGAGCAGGCGGGTCCAATGGAGCGGCACCGGGACCAGGGCATCGGCCCCTGCCAGCACATCCTTGCCCGCCACCGCCATCAACCCTCCCATCGGCCGGGCAAGGTCTAGCCGGTCTGAGAACTTCAGTCGGTGAACCATCGAGCGGGCAAGGCCATCATGCCGGGCGACGGCGCGGGCGCGGTCGAAAACCGGTGGGTCGGCAATGGCAGCCGGTGACAGCAACGATCCGCCCTGATCATAGGCGAAGGGCGTGCCGAGCCGCTCGCAGAACGGCCTTGTGATGAATGGCATGGTCTGCCAGCAGGGGCCGCAGAGCGCTCCGGCATCGGCGACAGCCGAGCCGCAGCCGGGGCAATGGGCCGGGTAGACCACATCAAGCGTGCGCCGGCCGAACCGTGCCAGCCAGCGTCCGGCAATTGCCGGCGCGGCAGGTCCGGCGGGAACGCCGGCGGAGGGGGGCGGCAGCGTCTGACTCGTCATGAAAAATGCTCTAGCACGAAGTGGCCTCGGCCGGCAGAGGTTGCCTCAACCCGGCGCCGCGCTTATCCAGAATGCATGACCGACGTGCCCCGCCTGTTTGACCGTGCGCTTGTCCGTCGCCATCAGGGGCGGGCGCTGGCCGCGCTTCCTGCGACATTCCTGCTCGACCGGGCCGCCGAGGATCTGGGTGACAGGTTGCAGACAGTAACCCGCGGCTTTTCCCGCATCGTCGATCTGGGCACGCCGGGGGCGGGGGCGGCCGATGTGCTGGCCGCGCGGTTTGCCGGGGCGACGGTGACCCGCATCGGCGACGTTGTGGCGCTCAGGCCCGACCGGCTGGTTGAGGATCTCGAAGCGCCAGCGCTGGGGCAGGAATGCGCCGATTGTGTTGTGTCGCTGCTGGCCTTGCAGACGGTCAATGACCTGCCGGGCCTGCTGATGCAGATCCGCCGTGCGCTGGTGGCGGACGGGTTGTTCATCGCGGCGCTTGCCGGGGGCGATACGCTGAAGGAGCTGCGCGCCTGCCTGCTCGAAGCCGAGGTGGAGGAAACCGGCGGAGCTGCGCCGCGCATCTTCCCGTTTGCAGATGTGCGCACGCTTGGCCAGTTGCTGCAACGGGCGGGGTTTGCCCTGCCGGTTGTCGACAGCGAAACGCTTGTCGTGCGCTATGGCGATCCCTTGCGGCTGCTGGCCGACCTCAGGGCGATGGGCGCCGCCAATGCGTTGGCCGACCGATCGCGGCGGCCGTTGCGCCGGGCCGTGCTGATGCGGGCGCTTGAGCTTTACCGGGCCCGCTTCGCCGATGCCGATGGGCGGGTGCGGGCAACCTTCGAGATCGTCTGGCTGTCCGGCTGGGCGCCGCATGAAAGCCAGCAGAAACCGCTCAAGCCCGGCTCGGCGCGGGTGCGGCTGGCCGATGCCCTGCGCCAGCCCGACTATGCTAAACCGGCAACAAAATCCGAGGCACCATGACCGGACAAACCAAACCGACACGCAAGCCGCGCTGGCAGCGCAGCCAGTTCCGCCGGTTCGTTCCGATGCCGACCCGCTGGGACGACAATGACGCGTTCGGCCATGTCAACAATGTCAAATACTACGCGTTCTTCGATACCGCGATCACCTTCGTCGAGATCGAGGCCGGCATTTTCAACTCCGGCAGCAGCCCGCTGGTGCCCTATGTCGTGGATTCAAGCTGCACCTATTTCGAGGGCGTGGCCTTTCCTGATGTGCTTGAGGTCGGCGTCGCCATCGAGCGGATCGGCCGCACGTCGCTGACCTATCGGCTGGGGGTGTTCCGCCCCGGGGCTGATCTGCCGGTGGCACAGGGGCTGTTCACGCATGTCTATGTCGACCGGGCGACGGAACGCCCGGCGCCGATGCCCGATGCGGTGTTGAAACTGGCCGAAAGCCTGCTTTCGTAGCGGCTGCTACAACAGATCGCGCAGGATCGGGATCAGCGGCTCGTCTGCCGGCGGCATGGGATAGGAGCGCAGATCATTGAGCCGCACCCAGGCAAGCGTCTGCCCTTCCAGGGCACGCGGCAGCCCTTCCCAGCGGCGGCAGACATAAAGCGGCATCAACAGGTGGAAGGTCTCGTAGGCGTGGCTGGCGAAGGTGAGCGGGGCGAGGCACGGCTCCTTCACGTCAATGCCGAGTTCCTCCTTCAGTTCGCGGATCAGCGCCTGTTCAGGCCGCTCGCCATCATTGAGCTTGCCGCCGGGAAACTCCCACAATCCGGCCAGCTGCTTACCTTCCGGCCTGCGGGCCAGCAGCACCCGCTTGTCGGCATCGACCAGCGCCACGGCAACGACGAGAACGAGTTTCATGGCGCCTTCCGCTTCGATGTTGCCACCAGGAATACCCCGGCCAGCACGGTGAGGCCACCGGCCGCCTGCCACAGCGTCAGCCGTTCGCCGAGCACCAGCGCGCCGATCGCGACCGCGACGGCCGGAACGGTGTAGCCGGCCAGCGATGCGCGGGTGGGGCCGGCCCGGACAATCAGCCGGTAGAACACCGAAATCGGCACAGCCGTGCAGAATATGCCGAGCGCGAGCAGGGCCGGCATGTGCCGGTCCGCGCCTGCAAAGGCGGCGATGCCACCGGTGGTCAGCGCCGCAAGCCCGGCGAAAACCGCAGAGGCGACCTGCTGGCCAAGCGCCAGCCGCATGGGATCATGGTGGCTGAGATTGCGCGTATAGATGTTGCCGATCGTGTAGCACAGCGCAACGCCGAGCATCGCCAGCATGGCCGGCAGCGGCGCCTTGCCCTCGAAGGCGGCGGGGCCGATCAGCAGGCCGACGCCGCAGAAGCCGACAGCGACGCCAGCCAGACTTCTGGCATTCAGCCGTTCCTCGGCAAACAGCAGATGGCCGGCAACCGCCGTCAGAAGCGGCCCGATCGCCTGGATCAGCACCGCCGGGCCTGAATCCATGCGCTGCATGGCGAAGGCAACGAGAACATTGGGTATGGCGCCGTTGAACAGGCCGATGACAGACCACGGCAGCAATTCATCGCCGCGTGGCAGGGGAACCTGCCGCAGCGCCAGCAGGAACCCGCCGACAGCCACCGCCGCAATCGCGCCGCGCAGCGCGG
>DAOMXG010000034.1:0-17038 GCA_035436995.1 Beijerinckiaceae bacterium | reverse complement strand
CGGCCGGCCGGACAAGCCGCCGGCCTCGCCGGCCAGCGCCTGATCGCGCAGGCTGGCGGGGCGGGCGATCGTGGTGTTGGAGATCACCATGCCATCGACCTGCCGTTCCCGGGCAACGGCGACGATGTCGTCGAGATCCTCATCGGTCACATCCGGCGCGATCTTGACCAGGACCGGCGTGCGGCTCCGCCCCTCTGAGGCCGCATCGCGGGCATCGATCACTCGGCGGAGCAGGTCGTCAAGCGGCGCTCGGGACTGCATCGAGCGTAAGCCAGGCGTGTTCGGTGACGAGACATTGGCGGTCAGGAACGCGCAATGCCCGGCCAACCGCCGCACCAGCACCTCATAATCGGCAGCGCGGTCTGCGCTGTCCTTGTTGGCACCAAGATTGACGCCGACGATACCGCGCGGCCGCAATCGTTGAAGCCGACCGGCCACCACATCCAGCCCGTCGCTGTTGAAGCCGTAGCGATTGATCACCGCCTCATCCGACATCAGACGGAAGGCTCGCGGGCGCGGATTGCCCGGCTGGGGACGCGGTGTCACCGCACCGACCTCGACAAAGCCGAAGCCGAGGCCAAACAGCGCATTGGCAACCTCGGCATGCTTGTCGAACCCGGCCGCCAGCCCTACCGGATTGGGAAAGTCGAGGCCGAAGGCCGAAACATGCAGGACATCCGGATCGATCGGCAGCGGCAATTCCGGTGCGACCTTGAGGGCCGCAATCGTTGCCCGATGGGCGGCTTCGGCATCAAGTCCCATCAGGACAGGACGCGCCAGGCCAAACAGAAAATCCTTCACGGAATTGCCTCCGGAAAAACATGCAGCCCGTCGGCTCCCAGGGGAAGCGGCTCGACGAGCACATCCTGCGTTATCACGAGCGGGGCATAAAGATGTGGAAACAAGGCTCCCCCGCGCGAGACCTCCCACTTCAACGCCGATCCAAGCGCTTCGGCCGTCACAGCGACCAGCACAAGATCCCGATGCCCAGCAAAGTGCTTTGCGGCCGTCGCCCGCACCTGATCAGCCGCAGAGAAATGGATGAACCCGTCCGCGTGGTCGACCGGTGCGCCGGTGAAGGCACCAGCGCTGACCGCGTCGCGCCACATCGTGGCAGGCATGATCTTGTAAATGAGTGGCATCGCTGGCCCCTGTTCCAGCGTGTCTGTGCATTCGCTGGACACACAAGGCAAGGACTGTCCGCGCCCATCCGAGACGAATAAACTAAAAAACGACCCTTTACAGGCAAAAATTCCTCTGTCAGGGAAAGGTTCCTTGGAGGTACCATGCTGACCCATCAACAAATCTGGACTGCGGTTGACGCTCTGGCGGAAAAGTTTGGCTTCTCCGCCTCGGGGCTGGCGCGCCGGGCCGGTCTTGATCCGACCACGTTCAACAAGTCGAAACGGCTGACTCCTGATGGACGCGAGCGCTGGCCATCAACCGAATCGATCGCCAAGATCCTGAAGGCGACAGGAGCCGGTATCGATGATTTTGTCAGCCTGATCCGTCCGCAGGGTCAGCAAGCCGCCGGCATGCGCCTGCCCCTGATCGACAGCGAAAAGGCAGCGCTGCCGGGCAGTTTCGACGACACAGGCAGGCCCAGCGGTCCGGACTGGAGTGATATATCCCTGCCAGCAGCAGCAGATACGCAGGCATTCGCGCTCGAACTTGCCAGCGGAGCTGCCCCCTATCGCGAGGGTGATGTTCTGGTGATCGTCCCACGGGATGCGCTACGGCGCGGCGACCGCGTTTTCATCCGCACGGCTGCCGGGCGGGTGATCCTTGGCGAGATGCGGCGGGAAACCGCGCAGGGCATCGACATCATTCCGTTCGGCGGTGACGCCGGCATGGTTACGGTCACAAAAAGCGAGGCGGAACTGGTCGGCCGGATCCGCTGGGCGAGCCAGTAGGTGCTGACGGCTGCGCACCGGCGCAGCCGAACTATCCGGCGCGGCTCTCCAAAAACGCCGCATGGTCCTTGCGCAACGCACCCGAAAGGGCCCGCTCGATCAGCCGCACTGTGTTGCCAAGGCCGTAGATCGCGGCAAACGATCCAAACCGCGGCCCCCGCTCCTCTCCCAGGAGGATCTGGTAGAGCGTGTTGAACCACAGGTTGGAGACGCCGGGCCGCTCCGGGGTGGCGCCCTTGGCCTTCATGTCCTGAAAGCGGGGAATCGGACGGGCTACATCGTAGACCACCTCCTGCACACGCTCGGCGGTCGAATCGGGGGGCAGCGCAGCCAGCGCTCGGGCCAGAGCCGAAAGCGCTGCGGTTTCAACCTCGTCGGCCTCGCGATAGACCTTCCCGGGTTTGACGAAATCGGCGTAATAGCGGATCGCATAGCCGACCAGCGCATCGATCCTGGGATGCGTCGCGGCCGAGACCCCTGGCGCATAGCGCTGCAGGAAGCCCCACAACACATCCTTGGTTTCAGCATTGGCGACCGCCACCAGATTGAGCAGCAATGCAAACGACAGACCGGCGGTGCGCGGTGCATTGGCCGAGGGATCCTGTCCAAGCGTCTCAGCGGCAGGCGGCGCACCGTTGTGGATATGCCAGACCGGGTTGCCCAGCCGGTTGCGGACGTCCTGACGCGGATAAGCGTCAAGAAACGACAGGTATTCGTCAACGCAGCGCGGAATCACATCGAAATGCAGGCGCTTGGCTTCGCGCGGCTTCTGATACATGAACAGCGCAAGGCTTTCAGGGCTGGCATAGGTCAGCCATTCGTCAATGGTCAGACCATTGCCCTTCGACTTGGAAATCTTCTGGCCGCCCTCGTCGAGAAACAGTTCGTAGTTGAACCCCTCGGGCGGAGAGCCCCCCAGGCGCCGCACGATGGCCGAGGAGAGCTTGACCGAATCGATCAGATCCTTGCCGGCCATCTCATAGTCGACCCCGAGCGCCATCCAGCGCATGGCCCAATCGGGCTTCCATTGCAGCTTGCAATGCCCGCCGGTCACCGGCGTCTCATAAGTCTTGCCGCTATCCGGATCGGTCCAGACAATCGTTCCAGCTTCGGCGCGCGCCTCGGTGGGGACCTGCATCACCACCCGCGTTTCCGGGTGAACCGGCAGGAACGGCGAATAGGTCGCCGCGCGTTCCTCGCGCAGCGAGGGCAGCATGATCTTCTGCACATCGTCGAGGCGGCGCAGAAACAGCAGCAATGTCGCGTCGAACAGCCCGGACCGGTAGCATTCGGTCGAGGACTTGAACTCGTAGTCAAAGCCGAAGGTGTCAAGAAAGGCGCGCAAGCGGGCATTGTTGTGGGCGCCGAAGCTCGGATGCGTGCCGAATGGATCCGGCACCTCGGTCAGCGGTCGGCCGAGGAACCCTGCCACCATCTCCCTGTTGGGGATGTTGTCGGGAACCTTGCGCAATCCGTCCATATCGTCGGAAAAGGCGATGAGCCGGGTCTTGACCCTGCCGTCGGTCAGAAGCTCGAAGGCGCGACGCACCATCGTCGTGCGGGCAACCTCCCCAAAAGTGCCGATATGCGGCAGACCCGACGGACCGTAACCGGTCTCGAAGATCACCGAATCCTGACCTGTACGCTCGATCCGCGCCACCAGTTTGCGCGCTTCCTCGAACGGCCAGGCAGCAGCGGTCAGGGCAGCTTCACGCAATTCGGGGGCGGACATCGGTGCTTTGTTCTCCATGCATCGGGCGCGCGACCGTAGGTCAGGAGCGGCTCAGGCGTCAATTCCCTTTGGTGCGATGCAACATCGTGGCCGGGCCGTAAGCCCTGTCAGTAGATGCTGACCGGGAAATACTTGAGATAGAGCCGGGCATACCCTCCTTCGGCTGCAAAGCGGTGCAGCGCCCAGTCAAGCGCCTGGCGCAAAGCCTGCGCATCCGGCCGGACGGCTATGCCGGCCCCCTCGCCGAAAAACCGCGCCTCAGTGAACCCCCCGCCAAGAAAACGGCAGCAATTGCCCGATTGTTCGCCATTCAGCCAGAACGCCGCAACCGTGCCGTCGACAAAGGCAGCCGCCACCTCACCGGCTCTGACCGCCGCCAGGGCCTCGCTGGCATTCTGCGTCACCATGCGCCCGACGTCGGGAAAAAACGTCCTCATATAGGCTTCATGCGCCGACTGGCCCATAACCGCCACGCGCTTGCCGGACAGCTGCTCCAGCGTCGGCTCAACCAGAGGATCGGCGCGCTGAACCACGAACCGGGCCGGGCTGCGGAAATAGGCGGTTGTGAAACCAAACGTCTTGCGCGCCTCAGGCGTAATGCGCATCGCGGCGATGATTGCATCGCCCTGCCCGGTCATAAGCGCGTCCTTGAGCCCATCCCAACGCACCGCCTGGATCGAGCAGCTCACCTTGAGCAGGTCACACAACCCGCGAGCAAGGTCGACCTCGAAGCCGGACAGCTGGCCGCTCGGCGTGACAAAGTGGAAGGGCGGGTAATCGCTCTCGGTGATAAAGCGGATCTGCCGCTGGCTCCCGAGATTGGGTGGGTCAAATTTGCGCCGAGAATCCCATAGGTTTGGAATCGCCACTGTATCATCAGCCGTAACGGGCGTTGTCCCTGCGACATTCACGACCAGGGCCAGGAGGATGCTGGACAAGGCCAAATTGCAAACAATAGTCTTGCATCCATGCACGAGGGGCAGGGTGTCCCTGCGGTCGGTCGGGTAAATGGTGGCAGCCATGGCGTTGGACCTTGGCGTGACTGCGACGCAGAGGCAAGAGCGGAATGCAGACGCTCTGGTCGTGGGTGTTCGACTACCCGTTCAACTGCCGTTGCCGACCCTGCCGCTGCCGGCTGACATCGCCTTTCTTGTCCGCTTTGGTTTTTCGGCCGCCTCGCTGAAGCCGATTGCAGCGCGTGCCCGGCGTATTGGCGCTGCTGCTGCGGAGGTGCTGGTCGCTTCCGGGTTGACGACGGAGACGGTCTATGCCCGTCTGCTGGCACGGCATCTCCAGTGCAACGAGCCAACCAATCTTGTGCCTCACCCACGCGTCCGGCATCAGGACGCGCTGCGTCAGGGCTGGTTCCGTGCCACAACCGCCGACGGGCGGCCCGTGCTGGCCATCGCCGCGATCGGCCCGGTGGCGCGTCTGCTTGGCCAGGGCGCGCTGGCCCATCATGCCCGCCATGTGGTCGTTCTGGAGCGGGCCAGCTACCACGATGTCCTCAAGCGCCATTTCGGCGAGGCCATCGCCTATGCGGCGGCCCATTCGGTGCCGGCGGACGAATCGGCGCGCGGCGGCTTGACCAACAGGCAGATGGCAGTGCTGGGGATCGCCGTCAGCGCCTTGGCAGCCGTAGCGATGCAGGCATTCGAAGCAACCCTTCTGCTGGCGCCGATGCTGCTGGGCGTGGTTTTCCTGGTCATGGCTGGGCTGCAGGCAGCGGCGGTCGGGGCCGGGCTGCCCATCGTGGATATCCGGCCGGAACAGAACGATGAGAACCTGCCGCTTTATTCGGTGCTGGTGCCGCTCTATCGCGAGGCCGAAATCATCGGCGATCTCGTCGCCGCGCTGGCCCGGCTCGACTATCCGGCCGAAAAGCTCCAGGTGCTGCTGATTGTCGAGGAGCATGATGCGCAGACCCAGGCTGCACTGGCCGGCCTGTCACTGCCGTCCCATATGCAGGTGTTCGTGGCGCCGGCGGGCGCGCCACATACCAAGCCCCGCGCGTTGAATGCCGCCCTGCCCTTCGCCACCGGTGAACGGGTGGTGATCTTCGACGCGGAGGATCGACCTGAACCCCAGCAACTGCGCAAGGCCGCGGCGATGTTTGCCGCCCTGCCCCAGAGTACAGCCTGTCTGCAGGCGCGACTGGCGATCGACAATGCCGACGACAGCATGCTGACACGGCTGTTCGCGTTCGAGTATGCGGCCTTGTTCGACGTCACCAAGGCCGGAACCGCGCGGCTTGGACTGCCGGTGCCGCTGGGCGGAACGTCGAACCACTTCCGCACCGACGTGCTGCGCCAGTTGGGCGGCTGGGATGCCTGGAATGTGACCGAGGATGCCGACCTCGGCATACGCCTCGCCATGCATGGCTATCATGTGGCCGATCTCAACGCGACGACATTCGAGGAAGCACCGGTGCGGCTTGGGGCATGGCTGCATCAACGCAGCCGCTGGCTGAAGGGATGGATGCAGACCGCGATTACCCACAGCCGGGCCCCCTGCACAGCCTTCAAAGCACTTGGACCGCTGTCGTTCATGGCCGCCGTGGCGCAATCGGCCGGGATCATCCTGGGGGCGCTCGGCGCGCCGGTTTTCATGGCGCTTCTTGCCCGCCGTTTTGCTACCCCCGCGCCATTCTTCAGCGGAAATTGGGTGCATGTGCTGGCCGATGGCGTGATGCTGGGGCTTGTTGTGGCCGGCCTCATTGCCCTTGTGTTGCCGCTCATGATCGGCATGGCGCGGCGGGACCTCTGGCGGCTGGCCCCATGGCTGATGCTGCTGCCGCTCTATCTAATGTTGATCTCGCTTGCGGCCTACAAGGCACTTTGGGAACTGCTGCACCAGCCGCATCGCTGGAACAAGACGACCCATGGGGTGGCCCGCCGCCGCATATCGCCGCCGGGGGACTAGAGCATGTCGCGATTAAGTGGATGCCGGTTAGTCGCAGAAGACATGCTCTAACTTATTGATACCGATCACGTTATCCGCATTTTGATGATTTCACCAAAATGCGGCGTGATCGAGAGCGCTTGCCTACGCCTGCTGGGCGGGCGAAGATGACCGTCTCAATGACCGAGGCAATGTCCCAGTACTCCCTGTTGAGCCGCTGCCTGACCTCCGCACCACGGGGAACGCTGCGGATATGGTCACTGGCCGTCAGCTTCCTTGGAGACTGTATCGTGCCCCGCGGCGGGCTTGTCGGCCTGTCGACGATCAGCGACGTGCTCGGCGCTTGCGGCATCGACGCCGGGGCGGTGCGAACCGCCCTGTCCCGCCTTGCCTCCGACGGATGGGTGGCGCGCGTGCGCTCGGGCCGCAACAGCTACTATACCCTGACGCCCACCGCGCTGGCCGAATCGCAGGCAGCCTCCCGCCGCATCTATGCGGCAGACCCGCCCCAGGCGCCGTGCGGCTGGCAGGTGATGATCACCGCCGGACTGCCTCCCGACGGCCATCGGCGCCTGCGTGAGACGCTGCTGCGCCAGGGCGCCGGCACGCTGGACACGCACAGCTTCATCCTGCCTGATCATCATCCGCTGCGAAGCGAGCCCGGCGCTCTGCTGCTGCCCGTCAGCCGTTTGGCGGACGATCAGGCGCGGCTCGTCGTGGCCAATGCCTTCGATCTGGCCGCACTGGCACGCTCCTACGGCAATTTTCTTGCCAATCATGCTGATCTGGCCAGTCATTTGGCCGCCGGCCATACGCCGGCCGACGGTCTCGAGGCGGTCGCCCTCAGGGTGCTGATGATTCATCGCTTCCGCCGGATCGTGCTCCGGGATCCAGGCCTGCCAGCCTGCTATCTGCCGGCCGACTGGCCGGGATTTGCCGCGCGCAAGCTGGCACATGAGCTCCGGGCCAGCCTGTCGCCCGCTGCCGAATCCTGGCTTGATGAGCGACTGATCGAGCCAGTCGGCGGCCACTCCGACATGTTACAGAATTTGCTTGCATCAGCTGATAATTGATGCATATTGGCATTTAATAATTGACCGCTCGGTCAGCGAAAGCCCACGGGAACAGGGAGAGACAAAGGCATGTATGCTCAAGCCCTCAATGTGAAGGACCTTGCCCCGGTCAAGCCGGAGGATCCGGAAAAGCTGGCGGCATTCCAGGCACGCATTGATGCCGAAGAGAAGATCGAGCCGAACGACTGGATGCCGGAGCAATACCGGCGCACATTGATCCGGCAGATCTCACAGCATGCCCATTCGGAAGTGATCGGCATGCAGCCCGAGGGCAACTGGGTGACGCGCGCGCCGACACTCAAGCGCAAGGCGCAGCTCTTGGCCAAGATCCAGGATGAGGGCGGGCACGGGCTCTATCTCTATGCTGCGGCTGAAACCCTGGGTGTCTCGCGCGAGGAGCTTTACCAGCAGCTGCTCAGCGGCCGGGCCAAATATTCGTCGATCTTCAATTATCCGACCCTCAACTACGCGGATATGGGGGCCATCGGCTGGCTGGTGGACGGTGCGGCGATCATGAACCAGATCGCCCTGTGCCGGTGCAGCTATGGCCCTTACGCCCGCGCCATGATCCTGATCTGCAAGGAAGAATCGTTCCACCAGAGGCAGGGCTACGAAATCATGGTGGCGATGTGTCGTGGCTCCAAGGAGCAGCGCGCGATGGCGCAGGATGCGCTCAACCGCTTCTGGTGGCCGGCGATGATGATGTTCGGCCCGCATGATTCCGACAGTCCGCATTCGGAAGTGTCGATGAAGTGGAAGATCAAGCGCTTCTCCAATGACGGACTGCGGCAGAAGTTCTTCGATGCCACTGTGCCGCAGGCCCAGTATCTCGGCCTGACCATCCCGGACCCGAAGCTGAAATTCAACAAGGCGACCGGCCATTGGGACCACAGCGACATCGACTGGGACGAATTTGTCCGGGTCATCAACGGCGATGGGCCTTGCAACCGCCAGCGCATGAAGCATCGCCGTCAGGTCGAGGCGGACGGCGCCTGGGTGCGTGAAGCATTGTTCGCCCATGCCGCCAAGCGTGCCGCCCGCAAGGCGGCCTGACGTTCCGGGCGGCGCGCCATTCACCTTTCTGCCCTATTCGACGAGAGAGTTGCCATGACCGAGAAAGCCACACCGCTCTGGGAAGTGTTCATCCGCCCGCGCAACGGGCTCGCCCACCGGCACGTCGGATCGCTGCATGCGATCGATGCCGAGATGGCGTTGCAAAATGCCCGCGATGTCTACACCCGGCGCGGCGAGACGCTGTCGATCTGGGTGGTGCCGTCCAACGCCATTGTCGCCTCGGACCCGTCGGCCAAGGATGTCCTGTTCGAGCCGACGGCTTCCAAGATCTACCGGCATCCCACCTTCTACGAGGTGCCGGAAGAAGTCGGCCATATGTGAGGATGCCGTCATGACCCATGCCTCACCCAATCTGCCCGCCGCCTGGCTGATGCGGCTTGGCGACAACAGCCTGATCCTCGGCCATCGGATGAGCGAATGGGTATCCTGTGCCCCGACGCTTGAGGAAGATATCGCATTGTCCAACCTCGGGCTCGACCTGATCGGACAGACGCGGGCGCTCTATACCCGCGCCTGCGAACTCGAAGCGGCGGGCCGCACCGAGGACATGCTCGCCTATCGTCGCCCGGAGGAGGAGTTCCGCAACCTGCTGCTGGTCGAGCAGCCGAACGGCAATTTCGCCGAGACGATGGCGCGACACCTGATCTTTTCCGCCTATATGCTGCCGCTCTACGAGGCCCTGAAAGGCTCGTCCGATGCGGATGTGGCGGGCATCGCCACCCGCTCCGCCAACGAAATGGCGTATCATCTGCGCCATTCCGCCGAATGGATGATCCGGCTGGGTGACGGAACCGGGGAAAGCCACGCCCGGGCGCAGGAAGCACTCGATGACCTCTGGGCCTATGTGCCGGAATTGTTCGAGACGGATGATCTCGACCGTGCTGTTGCTGCCAGCGGCTTCGGTGTCGATCCGGCCGGTTTGCGCGGGGCTTTCGATGCCACGATCAGCGAGGTGTTGAAGCGCGCCACGCTGAAGCGCCCGGCGGATCGTCACGGCATTCGCGGCGGGCGAAAGGGCGTGCATTCGGAGCACCTTGGCCACATGCTGGCGACGATGCAGCACCTCCAGCGCGCCTATCCCGACGCGGTGTGGTGAGATGGCCGTCCCTGCTCCCGCTCCGGATGATGCGGCGAGCCGCGCGAGAGCGGCGGCAGCCCGCGTTACCGATCCGGAAGTGCCCGTGCTGACCATTGCCGATCTCGGCATTCTGCACGGCGTGGAGATCGATGAGGCGGGCGTTGTGCGGGTCACCATCCTGCCAACCTATTCCGGCTGTCCGGCCATGGGCGTCATTGCCCTCGGCATCGAGACGGAGCTTGCCAGGGACGGGTTCGACAAGGTCGCCGTCAGACTGTCGCAGACGCCGGCATGGTCGACCGCGATGATGAGCGATGCGGCACGGGAAAAGCTGCGCGCCTATGGAATTTCGCCGCCGGAGCGGGCCAGCGGCAAGCGGGCACTGTTTGAAGCCTCCGCCGATGTTACCTGCCCGCGCTGCGGTTCTGCCGAAACCGAGCGCCTGTCCGAATTCGGCTCAACCGCCTGCAAGGCGCTGTGGCGCTGCCGCCGCTGCCGCGAGCCCTTCGATCATTTCAAATGCGTATGAGGACCGATCCATGAGCCGTTTCCACCCGCTGAGCGTCAAGGACATCCGCCGCGAGACTGCCGACAGCGTATCGCTGGTGTTCAACCTGCCGGAGGCGCTGAAGCAGACCTTCTCCTTCACGCCGGGACAATACCTTACCCTGCGCACCATGCTTGGCGGAACGGAATGTCGTCGCTCCTATTCGATCTGCTCTGGCCTTCAGGACGGTGAACTGCGGATCGCAGTCAAGAAAGTGGCAGGCGGGGTATTTTCCACCTTCGCCAACGAAAAGCTCAAGCCCGGCGCGGTGCTGGATGTGCTGCCGCCCGAGGGGCGCTTTGTCGCCGACCCCGCGCGCGACCGTCATCTGGTGTTCTTCGCCGCCGGCTCCGGCATCACGCCGGTTCTGTCGATCATCCGTTCGGCGCTGGCCGGCAATACCAGGACGCGCATCAGCCTGTTCTATGGCAACCGCACCACCGCCTCGATCATGTTCCGCGAAGCGCTGGAAGATCTGAAAGATCGCTATCTCGGCCGGCTGTCGGTGTTCCACATTCTCTCTCGCGAGAGCCAGGATATCGACATTCTCAACGGCCGCATCGATCAGGCGAAAGTGGCGCTGCTGACCAAGACCATGGTTCCGCCGGCCGAGGTGGATGCCTATTTCCTCTGCGGCCCGTATTCGATGGTCGAGGAAGGCCGTGCGGCGCTGACAGCTTCCGGTGTCGATGCCAAGCGCATCAAGGCCGAGTTGTTTTCAACCGATGGTGCCCCGCGCGTCGCGCCCAAGCCGAGCGCCGCACATGCCACGGGTGGTGTTTCGACGGTTGATTGCCAGCTGGACGGGATCACCTATCACATCGAGGTGCGCCCGGACGAACGGATCGTCGACTCCGCCCATGCCCAGGGTGTGGAACTGCCTTATTCCTGCAAGGGCGGGATGTGTTGCACCTGTCGCTGCAAGGTCACCGAGGGCAAGGTGACGATGGATGCCAATTATTCGCTGGAGCCATGGGAAATGGAGGCCGGCTTCGTGCTTGCCTGCCAGTCCCGCCCCCAGACGCCGGTGGTCAAGCTGGACTTTGACGCAAGCTGACCGGCCTGGTGCGGGGCGTTTCGCCCCGCGTCGGTCAACGCGGAGCGCGCTTGGCCAGGATCCGCTGCAGCGTGCGCCGGTGCATGCTGAGCTGACGCGCGGTTTCCGACACATTGCGATTGCACGATTCGTAAACGCGCTGGATATGCTCCCAGCGCACGCGATCCGCCGACATCGGATGTTCAGGCAGTTCAGGCCGGCTGTAGGGCAATGCCTTCAGGGCAGCATCGATCTCGTCTGCATCGGCCGGTTTGGCGAGGTAATCAAACGCCCCGAGTTTCACGGCGGTCACCGCGGTTGCGATGTTGCCATAGCCGGTCAGGATGATCGCCCGCGCGTCCGGCCGCATCCGCTTGAGTTCGGAAATGACATCGAGGCCATTGCCGTCGCCGAGCCGCATGTCGATCACAGCGAAAGCCGGGGGCGCCGTCATGATCGCGCGCAAGCCTTCAGAGACTCCGCAAGCCATCGTGACCTGATAGCCGCGCTTGCTCATGGCTGCGGCCAATCTTGTCAGGAACGGCTTGTCATCGTCCACAATCAGAAGGCTCATATCCCCCATCGAGCGCATCTCTCCAAGACCCCGTTCCAAGGATGATAAAGCCCACTCGGTCCGCATTGTCACCCCCTCTGATCAAATTTGCGGCCAAAATCTGACCGGTGCCAATACACCTCGGTATGCGCGCCGCCAGGCGCCGGCAGGTTGGACCAGCGAATCCGCCCGCCGCCGCGTTCAAGCAAAGTCTTTGAAATGAACAGGCCGAGGCCATGGCCTCCACCAACCTGACGGCGCAGGCCAGCCTCGGTCAAACGGTGGCGGCGCGTTGTGACATAGGGTTCGCCCAGCCTCTGGATGACATCGACGGAAAAGCCGGGGCCATCGTCTGAAATCGACAGACTGATGCTTTCGGACGTCCACAGGGCGCGAACGATGATCCGATCCTTGGCAAAATCGAGCGCGTTCTCAATCAGATTACCCAGCGCATAGAACAGCTCCGGGTTGCGTCTAAGGGTCGGCTCGGGTTGCGGACCATCAAGCCTGACATCAATCACCACATCGCTGGGGCGGTAGGGCGCCACCAGTTCCTCGACCAGTTGGCTTATTGCCATGCGGGTGAGCGGGCCGCCATCATCGCGCCCCAATGCGGAAATGTTGGTCAGAATCTCGCGGCAGCGGGCCGCCTCCTGCCGGATCAGCGTGATATCATCTTTCAGTTGATGCCCCGCCGGCACCTGCAGATCCAGTTCCTTGGCCACGAGGGTGATGGTGCCGAGCGGTGTGCCGAGTTTGTGGGCCGCAGCCGCCGCCAGACCAGCAACGGTTGACAGGTGCTGCTCGCGTTCCAACACCAGTTCGGTCGCGGCCAATGCCGTGGCCAGTTTGCGCGCCTCGTCGGCAACCTTGAACGTGTAGGTGGCGATAAAGGCCAGGCTGATCAGCACCGCCGCCCACAACCCCGCCCGATACAGCAAGGGGAGCGTCAGCGGTTGATCGCTGGCCCAGGGCAGCGGCCAGTGCCAGATTGCCAGCAACGAGGCCAGGCCAGCAGCCAGAACACCAAGCAGCAGCGTATATCGCGGCGCTAGCACCGTGGCCGAAACCATGACCGGCGCCAGAAACAGCATTGAAAAAGGATTGGAGAGCCCGCCGGTCAGCGCCAGCAGAGCAGCAAGCTGAACAATATCGAAGGCAAGGACCGCCGCCGTAGCCAGGGCGGACAGGCGATGGTTGACGGAAAATCCGAGCATGAGCCCGACATTCAGCGCCACCGAGGCCGCGATCACCGCAAGCGCCGCAGCGAGCGGCAAGGCAAAACCGAAGCCGAAATGAACGGCCAGAACTGAAACAAGTTGCCCAGCCACAGCCAGCCAGCGCAAGCGCACCAGCGTGTTCTGCCGCAGGATCTGGTCCGGCGCGGTGTCCGCTACGACCGGCGCAGCAGTCTTTGTCTCAGCTCCCATGCCACACTTCCGGGGATAACTCCGCCCCTCGTTGCATTTATGTCGCAATGCAGCAATCGTTTAATGGATTTATTTCGATCTGTAGTGTTCAATCGCATGGTTGCGCGTCAAAATCACGCGGCTTGCAGGAGCGGGCATCGGCAGGCGCCCGGAACACCGGGCAAAGTAGCATTGGAAAGGCGTCTTGATGAACCACCACATGTACTACCTCTACGAGGCGGCGCATTCGATCATCTCCCCGTCGCGGGCCTTTGTGGATACGGTCGGGATGTTCTACCGCAATCCGCTCAACCCGCTTTCGCAGACGTCCTTCGGCCGTAACCTGGCCGCCGCATGCGAACTCTACGAGCGCCTGACGCGACGCTATGGCAAACCGGCCTTCGGTCTCCACCATACGGTGATCGAGGGCGAAGAGGTGCCGGTGACCGAGAGCATCGTCTGGGAACGTCCGTTCTGCCGGCTGATCCGCTTCGTGCGCGGTCCCCACCCGGCCGGCCTCAAGCAATCCAAGCTTCTGATCGTCGCGCCGATGTCGGGTCACTACGCCACATTGCTGCGCGGCACGGTTGAAGCCTTCCTGCCCTCCCATCAGGTCTACATCACGGACTGGGAAGATGCCCGGATGGTGCCGGTCACCGAGGGGCGGTTCGATCTCGATGACTACATCGACTATGTGCAGGATATCCTGCGCCATCTCGGCCCGGACGTGCATGTGATCGCCGTGTGTCAGCCGTCCGTGCCGGTGCTGGCGGCGGTGGCGCGGATGGAAATGGAGAACGATCCGCACGCGCCCTGCTCGATAACGCTGATGGGTGGGCCGATCGATACGCGCAAGAGCCCGACGGAGGTCAACAAGCTCGCCGAAAAACGCGGCACCGACTGGTTCCGCCGCAACTGCATCATGCGCGTTCCATTCCCGAACCCTGGCTTCATGCGCGAGGTCTATCCCGGATTTCTGCAACTGTCGGGCTTCATGGCGATGAATTTCGACCGCCATGTCGAGGCCCATGCGGAAATGTTCAACCATCTGGTCGAAGGGGATGGCGACAGCGCTGACAAGCACCGCGATTTCTACGACGAATATCTCGCCGTCTGCGACCTGACGGCTGAGTTCTACCTGCAGACGATCGATACGGTGTTCGTGCAGCATGCATTGCCGAATGGCACGATGACCCATCGCGGCAAGCCGGTCGACACATCGGCCATCCGGCGCACCGCGCTGATGACCGTCGAAGGCGAGAAGGATGACATTTCCGGCGTCGGCCAGACCAAGGCCACCCACGATCTGTGCGTCAACATCCCCAAGCACCGCCAGCTCTATCATCTGCAGGAAAAGGTGGGGCATTACGGCGTGTTCAACGGCTCGCGCTTCCAGCGCCATATTGTTCCGGCGATGAATGCCTTCATGGAACAGGCCGAGGCCAGCTTCGAGCGCCCCGGACGGCCGCGGCTGATCAATGGCGGCAAGAAGACCGGCTGAGCAACGCCGGTAGGCGGAGTGTTGCGAATCTTCTAGGCTCGGGGGCCATGTTCGACTGGCCCCCGTCCTTTTTCCGCAAGCGCCCGGCAAAGCCACGCATCGAGCGGCTGGAAGTGCTGCACCTTGGCCGCAGCTATCCTGTTGCCATCCGGCGCAATGCGACGGCCCGTCGGCTGATCCTCAGGGTCCGGGCCGATACCGGCGAGGCGGTGCTGACGCTGCCGCGACGGACAAACATGTCGCAGGCGCGCGATTTTCTCGACAGGCACGGCGGCTGGTTGGCAGCGCGGATGGCAAGGCTGCCCGAAGCGGTCGCGTTTGAACCCGGATGCATCGTGCCATTCCGCGGCCTGCCGCATGTCATCGAACATGCGGGCAGCGCACGCGGCGGCGTCGAATGCCGGCCCGGTGTGGATGGCGACCCCGGACGTCTGATCGTTGCCGGCGATCCGCGCCATCTTGCAAGGCGGCTGACAGATTTCTTCAAGCGGGAAGCCCGGGCCGAACTGGCGCGGGCCTCAGCCGCCTATGCGCGCCAGCTCAACGTGCGCATCACCCGGATCTCCATCAAGGATACGCGCAGCCGCTGGGGCTCATGCTCGGCCACGGGAGCGCTGTCGTTTTCATGGCGGCTGATCCTGGCTCCGCCTGAAGTGCTCGACTATCTGGCCGCCCATGAAGTGGCCCACCGCGTCGAACTCAACCATTCTCCGCGCTACTGGGCGGTTGTTGCGAGGCTGTGCCCGCATTGGCAGAGTTCCGAAAGCTGGTTGACTCGCCACGGCGCAGGGTTACATCGCTTTGGCGCGTCCGACGCCGCGACGGTCGCCCCCCTGCCCTGATCGCGCCCTTACCGGAACAGCCGTGGCTCGCCTTAAACCCGATACGCTCACGCTGACCGGCGTGCTGGCCCTGCTGACTGCCATCGGCCCGATGGCGACCGACATGTATCTGCCGGTGCTGCCGGTGATCCGCACTGCTCTCGATGCCACGACCAGCCAGACGCAGGCGACCCTGTCCGGCTTTCTGATCGGCTATGCGCTGGCGCAATTGTTCTATGGCCCGATTTCCGACCGCAAGGGGCGCCGGCCGGCGATGCTGGCGGGGCTAGCGCTGTTCACGCTCGGCTCCATCCTGTGCGCGCTGGCACAGGACATCCGCTTCCTGGTGGCTGCCCGAGTGCTCCAGGCCTTGGGCGGGGCTGGCACGGTGGTGCTGGCGCGGGCCATGGTGCGCGATCTTTACGAGGGGCCTCGCGCCGGCAGGGAACTGGCGCGAATGGGCTCGATCATGGCGGTGGTTCCGGCAGTCGTTCCCATCCTCGGTGCCGGATTTGCAGCAATCTGGGGCTGGCGCTCGATCTTCTGGTTCATGGCGATCGCCGGCCCGGCGCTGGCTCTCATCGTTGCCATGGGCCTGCCGGAATCGCTCAGGGCGCCGCTGACTACCCGGTTTTCGCTTGCCGCCATGCTGCGTGATTTTGGCGCCATCTTCCGGATGCCGACCTTCCGGACCTACACGCTGACGGGCGGGCTTACCTTTGCCGGCTTCATGGCTTTTTTGTCGGGCGGCTCCTTCGTGCTGCAGGGCGTCTACCGGATCTCCGACAGCGCGTTCGCGCTCGGCTTTGCCCTCGTTGTGGTCGGGTACATCATCGGCACCAGCTTCACGCAGCGCAAGGTGGGCAGTTGGGGAATCGACAAGACGATCCGCTGCGGCACGCTGGTTGCGGCTCCGGCCGCCGCAGCGATGGTGCTGGCGGTGGCCACCGGCTGGGGCGGCGCACTCGGCGTGTTCATCCCCATGACTGTGTTCCAGGCGTCGATGGGCCTCATCCTGCCGCTATCAAGCGCCGGAGCGATGATGCCGTTTCCTGAAAAAGCCGGCAGCGCCTCTTCGCTGTTCTCCGTGTTGCAGATGAGCCTTGCCGCCACATCGGGAGCGCTTGTCGGGATTGCGCTGGACCACACCCCGCTTGCCCTGCCGGTGATGATCCTGGTTTGCGCGCTGGCAGCCCTGACGGTATTTGCCCGGCACCGACCGGCAGGCGGTCAGGCGCCACCGGCATCATTGGCTGAATAGACGGTTGAGCCGATCACGGTCCTTGTCACTCGGTCCTTCAACGGCCCGCTTGTCCGGCCGCGGCGTGATTGATCCGGTAATTCCGACATTGCGGGGCGGAACGGGCCTTTCGCTGTCCGCTGCGGCGGGGCGGCGCGTT
>DAOMXG010000033.1:0-17295 GCA_035436995.1 Beijerinckiaceae bacterium | reverse complement strand
GGATGGCTGCGGGGAGCGAACAGCACCAGCCGGTCGCGCCGGATCAACCGGCTGTGCAGGCGCGGATCGGAGGTGGCGCGGGCGGTGACGCCCACATCGGCGCCGTAGTCGAACAGGCGTTGCAGCACGCCGGTCGAATTGTCGATGCTGAGGGCGAAGGTCAGGCCCGGATGGCGGCGCTTGAGGACCGAGAGCAGTGGCATGACATGGGTGGCACTGTCGGCGACGACGCGCAGATGGCCGCGTTGCAGCGCGCGGGCGCCGTGCAGCAGGGCGCGCGCCTCATCCTCGGCAGCAAACAGGCGGGTGGTAATGTCATAGAGGCGACGACCGAGCGGGGTCAGTGTGACCCCGCGCCCCTTGCGATCGAACAGGCCGGCCTCATGCTGCTGCTCGATGAGGCGGACCTGGCTTGACAGCGTGGGTTGGCTCAGCCCGGTGGCGGCGGCCGCACGGGTGAAGCTGCCGGCCTCGGCAACAGCGTGAAAGGCGCGCAATCCGGTGACGTTCATCGAAACCTCTGTCCGATAAAATATAGAAAAAATCTATGACGTCTATCCAAATACATTATTTGACGAATAAGTTGGGGCTCTCCTACTGTGCGGTGACGTTTCATCGGGAGCTTTCCATGCCTGCCATTCCCAACCGCGCCGCCTCGGAAACCGGCGATCCCTTGCTGCTGACGCCGGGACCCTTGACCACCTCGAAGTCGGTCAAGGAGGTGATGGTGCATGACTGGGGCTCGCGCGATGCGACCTTCCTCAAGATCAACCGCGAGGTGCTGGCGCGCCTGCCGGAGATCGTCAACGCCACCGACAGTTTCGTCACGGTGCCGATCCAGGGGTCGGGAACCTTCGCCGTCGAGGCGATGCTGACCAGCTTCGTGCCGAAGAAGGGCCGCGTGCTGGTGTTGATCAACGGCGCCTACGGGCACCGCGCCAACCGCATTCTCGGCATCGCCGGGCGCCGGACCACGGTCTATGAGACGCCGGAGGATACACCGCCGGATCTGCGCAGGGTCGAGGCGATCCTCAAGCGGGTCAAGAGCATCACCCATATCTTCGCGGTGCATTGCGAGACGACCTCGGGCGTGCTCAACCCGGTGCATGAGATCGGCGCGCTCGCGAAGAAATACGGCAAGGGTTACCTGATCGATTCGATGAGCGCATTCGGCGCGCTGCCGCTTGATGCCAACAAGGCGCATGCGGATGCGATTGCCGCCTCGTCCAACAAGTGCATCGAGGGTGTTCCGGGCCTGGGCTTCGTGCTATGCCGCAAGTCGGTGCTGCCGGGCCTGAAGGGCAACGCGACGACGCTGGTGCTCGACGTGCATGACCAGTGGGCCAATTTCGAAAAGACCGGGCAATACCGCTTCACCCCGCCGATCCATGTGATCGTCTCGTTCCACCAGGCGCTGACCGAGTTCTTCGCCGAGGGCGGGCAGAAGGGGCGCGGCGGGCGCTATGCCGCCAACGGCAAGGTGCTGATCGATGGCATGCGGGCGATGGGATTCAAGACCCTGCTGCCCGACACCCTGCAGGCGCCGATCATCGTCACCTTCCACATGCCGAAGAACCCGAAATTCGATTTCCAGCGCTTCTATGACGCGCTGAAGGATCGTGGCTATGTGATCTATCCCGGCAAGCTGACGGTGGCGGATTCGTTCCGCATCGGCTGCATCGGCCGGCTCTATGAAAAGGACATGCGCGGGGCGCTCGCCGCCGTGCGCGAGGTGGTAACAGAAATGGGCGTCGCCCTGCCGGTGACGTGAGGAACTGACATGACCGCAAGAGTTGAGGGCGCCATTCTCGTCAATGGCCGCAGCTACCACGCTCCCAAGGCGCCGACCGTTGTCATCTGCATCGACGGCTCGGAACCGGGCTATATCGAAAAGGCGATCGAGGCGGGGCGGGCGCCCAACTTCGCCCGGTTCATGCAGAAAGGCGCCAATCTGATCGCCGAATGCGTGATCCCCTCGTTCACCAATCCCAACAACCTGTCGATCATCACCGGGCGGCCGCCGCATGTGCACGGCATCGCCGGCAACTTCTTCTACGACGCTGCGGCGGGCAGGGAAGTGATGATGAACGATCCCTCCTTCATGCGGGCGCCGACCATTCTGGCGGCGATGCAGGAGGCCGGGCACAAGGTGGCGATGGTGACCGCCAAGGACAAGCTCAGGCTGCTGCTGTCGAACGGGCTGGATTATTCGACCGGCTCGGCAATCGCGTTCTCGTCCGAGAAGGCCGACAAGGCGACGAAGAAGGACAACGGCATCGACAATGTCTGCGCCTTCGTCGGCATGGGCGTGCCGGATGTCTATTCGGCCGGGCTGTCGGAATTCGTGTTCGCCGCCGGCGTCAAGCTGGTTGAAAGCTTCCGGCCGGATCTGATGTATCTTTCGACCACCGACTACATCCAGCACAAATGCGCGCCGGGCTCGGCCATCGCCAATGATTTCTATGCGATGATCGACCGATACATCGGCCGGCTGGATGAACTGGGCTGCGTCGTGGTGGCGACCGCCGACCACGGCATGAACGACAAGCATCTGAAGGACGGCACGCCCGACGTGCTCTATCTGGAACCGCTGTTCGATGGCTGGGTCGGCAAGGGCAAGGCGCGGGTCATCCTGCCGATCACCGATCCGTATGTGGTCCATCACGGCGCGCTCGGTTCGTTCGCCACCGTGCATGTGCCGGAGGGTGCCAACATCAAGGACCTGATTGCCAGGCTGAAGGCGACGCCCGGCGTCGAACGGGCAATGACCCGCAACGCCGCCTGCAACGAATTCGAACTGCCGACCGACCGGTTGGGCGATATCGTGGTGATTTCCACCCGCCACAAGACGCTGGGCACCGCTCCGGAAAAGCACGATCTGTCGGGTCTGACTGAACCCTTGCGCTCGCATGGCGGGCTGACCGAACAGCGCGTGCCGATGATCTCGAACCGCAAGGTGAGCGTGCCGGCCGGCCATCGCTTACGCACGTTCGATGTGTTCGCCGTCGCGCTCAACCATACCAGCTGAGGCCAGGATATGACCGCTCCGGGAAAACTTCCCTTTCGCAAGGAATCGATGCGCATCGCCGGCAAGCTCGTTGCCACCGATGATTTCATCGAGGTGCGCAACCCCTACGACAACAGCGTCGTCGGCACGGTGCCGGCGGCGCGGCCCGAGCATGTGCGCGAAGCCTTCGCCAAGGCGGCGGCGTTCAAGCCGAAGCTGACGCGCTATGAGCGCCAGCAGATCCTGCTGAGGACGGCGGAGCTGCTGCATGCACGGCGCGAGGAAATCGCCCGGCTGATCACCGCCGAATCCGGCCTGTGCTGGAAGGATTCGCTCTACGAGGCGACGCGCGCCTACGATGTCTATTCCTTCGCCGGGCAACTGGCGATCAAGGACGATGGCGAGACGTTTTCCTGCGATATCTCGCCCAACGGCAAGGCGCGCAAGATCTTCACGACGCGCGTGCCGCTGATGGGGGTGATTTCGGCGATCACGCCGTTCAACCATCCGCTCAACATGGTCAGCCACAAGCTGGCGCCGGCGATTGCCACCAACAACCGCGTGGTGCTGAAGCCGACCGAACTGACCCCGCTGACTGCGCTGCTGCTCGCCGATGTGCTCTACGAGGCGGGGCTGCCGCCAGAGATGCTGTCGGTCGTCACCGGCAATCCCTCGACCATGGGCGATTCGATGATCACCGATCCGGATGCGGATCTGATCACCTTCACCGGCTCGGTGCGCGTCGGCAAATACATCGCCGAGAAGGCCGGC
This sequence comes from Beijerinckiaceae bacterium, assembly GCA_035436995.1. Lineage (GTDB taxonomy): Bacteria > Pseudomonadota > Alphaproteobacteria > Rhizobiales > Beijerinckiaceae > JAIUNP01. The sequence continues at coordinate 13,517 of DAOMXG010000033.1, read as the reverse complement.
TACCGGCGCATCGTGCTCGAACTCGGCGGCAACGATCCCCTGATCGTCATGGAGGATGCCGATCTCGACAAGGCGGCCGAACTGGCGGTGCAGGGCGCGACCAAGAATTCAGGCCAGCGCTGCACGGCAGTCAAGCGCATCCTGGTGGTCCAGTCTGCGGCCGAGGAATTCTCAAAGCTGGTGGTCGAGAAGGCCAAGAAGATCAAGTGCGGCGATCCGATGGACCCGGCCACCGATGTCGGCTGTGTGATCAACGCCCGTTCGGCGGCGCTGTTCCAGGCCCGCGTCGATGATGCGGTCGCCAAGGGCGCCAAGGTTCTTTTCGGCAAGCGCGCGGAAGGTGCGCTGTTCCATCCCACGGTGGTCGATCACATCCCCTATGAGTGCGAACTGGTGAAGGAAGAGACCTTCGGCCCGGTGATCCCGATCATCCGCGTGCCGGACAATATCGACGACATCGTGCGGATTTCCAATTCGACGGCTTACGGCCTGTCCTCGGGTGTCTGTACCAACCGGCTTGACTATATCACCCGGTTCATCCGTGATCTCGATGTCGGCACGGTCAACGTCTGGGAAGTGCCCGGATACCGCATCGAGATGTCGCCGTTCGGGGGCATCAAGGATTCCGGTCTCGGCTACAAGGAAGGCGTGCAGGAGGCGATGAAAAGCTTCACCAACGTGCGCACCTGGTCGATTCCCTGGGGGTAGGGTCGAGAGGCGCCAAAGCAGGGAGGAAATCTCGATGTCTGATCTGTCGAACCCGTTTCGCTACGATCGCGTTGCGATTGCCTCGCTTGCCTCGCGTTACCGGAGCGGCGGGCCGTTGGAGCGCGCCTTCTACACCGCGCCCGAGGTGTTCGAGGCGGACCTCGACCGCATCTGGCGGCGCTACTGGCTCTATGCCGGCCATTCCTGCACCATTCCCAACGCGGGCGACTGGTTCACCTACGATGTCGGCCCGTATTCGGTCATTGTGGTGCGCGGCAAGGACGGCGAGGTCCGTGCCTTCCACAACACCTGCCGGCATCGCGGCGCGCGGGTTTGCAACGCCGAACACGGGCATTCGCGCCTGATCGTCTGCCCCTACCACGCCTGGAGCTACGAACTGGACGGTGCGTTGCGCACGCGCGTCAAGCGCGAGTTTGGCCGCGATGAGACCGAGCTCGGGCTTCACCCGGTCAAGCTGCACGATATCGAAGGGCTGATCTTCGTTGCGCTCGGCGATGATCCGGTGCCGTTCGATCAGGCGGTTGCCGACATCGCGCCGAAGATGGCCCATCAGGGATTGAAGGATGCCAAGCTGGCCCATGCGGCGCGCTATGTGGTCGAAGCCAACTGGAAGCTGGTGTTTGAGAACAACCGCGAATGCTATCATTGCGCCACCGCGCATCCCGAATACATCTCCGGCACCTACGATTCGATGCGGCTCAACCCGGCAAAGCTGCCGGAAGTCGAGCGGCAGACGGCGCTTGCCGATGCGCGCTTCCGGGCGATGGGGCTGGACGGGGCGATCGCCTCCTCGGCGATGACCGGTCGATACTGGCGTGCGACGCGGGCTCCGCTGATGGAAGGCTTCGTCACCCAGACGCTCGACGGAAAACCGGCTTCGACGCTGATGGGCACCTTCCGCCAGCAGGATCAGCGCAGCGCCGGAACGATGCGTTGCACGGTCTTTCCGAATTTCTGGCAGCACGCTTCGGATGACCATGCCTGTGCGGCGCGCCTCACGCCGCTCGATGCTGCGCGCACCGAGGTTGTGGTGACATGGTATGTCCACAAGGATGCGGTCGAAGGCAGGGACTATACGCTGGGGCACCTGCTGCCATTCTGGCAACGGACGGCTGAACAGGACTGGACGATCTGCGAGGCGAACCAGAAGGGCGTCACCTCACCCGCCTATACCCCCGGACCCTACGGCCCCAAGCAGGAAGCCAACCTTCAGGATTTCATTGACTGGTATCTCGGCGCGCTGGTTCCGCAGAGGCAGCATGATCGGACTGCGGCGGAGTAGGGCATGTTCCAGGCAGCGGAAATCGTCATCATCGGGGCCGGCGCCATCGGCTGTTCGATCGCCATGCATCTGGCCGAGGGCGGGGCGAAGGACGTTCTGGTCATCGACAAGGCCGGCATCACCCATGGCTCGACTTGGCATGCGGCGGGGCTGGTCGGTCAGTACCGTTCCGCCGAGGATCTCGCCCGGCTGATGAATATCTCGGTGCGGCTCTTTGAAACGATGCAGACCGAAACGCCGATCGACTGGAAACCGGTCGGCTCGCTGCGGGTGGCGGCCAGCGTGGCGCGTATGCGTGAACTTGCTGCCGCCGAGCCCATCGCCCGGTCCTACGGCATCGACCTGGCCCTGCTGACACCGGGTGAGGCGCGCGGCCTCTATCCCTATCTCAATGCCGATGATCTGCACGGGGCCGCCTTCCTGCCGGGGGACGGATATGTCGATCCGTCAAGCCTGACACAGGCGCTTGCCGGCAAGGCGCGGCGGGGCGGTGTCCGCTTCGTCGAGAACACGCCGGTCGGCGCTCTGGCGCACAAGAACGGGCGGTGCACCGGCGTCGAGACGGCGGCGGGGCGGATCGATTGCGAAAAGCTGGTGATCACCGGCGGCGTCTGGGCGCGGGCGATCGGGCGGATGCTGGGGCTCAACATTCCGGTTGCGGCCGTGGCGCATCAGTATGCCGTCACCGGCAAACGCACGGATATGCCGCCGAACCTGCCTGTGCTGCGCGATCCGGATGCGGACTTCTACGTCAAGCCTGAAGTGGGCGGCTTTGCCATCGGCGGATGGGAAGCGGAACCCGTGCTGTCCGCCGAGGGCGAAATGCCGAGTACCTTCGGCATGGAACTGCTGCCGGACGATCTGGAGCGCATGCTGCCGGTGATGGAAAAGGCCTTTCATCGCATTCCGGTGGTGGGCGACGTCGGGATCCGGCGCATCGTCAACGGTCCAATCCCCGTCTCGCCGGATGGCGAGCCCATGCTCGGCAGGGCCACGGGATTTTCGAACGTCTATCTCGGCTGCGGCTTCACCTCGGGCATCGCTGCCTGTGGAGGCGCGGGCCAGCAGCTGGCGCGGCTGATCCAGGGGGGCGCTTTCGATTTTCCGATCCCGAGCCTCGATCCGGCACGCTTTGGCCCGGCGACGGCGGATTTCAATGAAATGAACCGGCAGGCCTGCCGTGCCTATGCCGGATATTACAAGCTGTCGGCATCAAATTCGGAACTGGCGCAGGCGTCGCCGTCATTGTAACGTCATGGATGGGAGTTACGAAAGCAAAGTCTTTCGGACACTGGAACAGGGAGAAAAGCATGCGTTCGAAACTGAAACAGACAAGTCTTGCGATGTCGGCGGCGGTTGGACTGGCGCTGGCGCTATCTGGCGGTGCGCTGGCGCAAACCAAGACCAAGGTCACACTCTATACCGCGCTCGAGAACGAGCAGCTGCCGATCTACAAGGCGCAGATCGAGGCGGCGGTGCCGGAAGCGGACGTGGTCTGGGTGCGTGATTCCACCGGCGTCATCACCGCCCGCGTGCTGGCCGAGAAGGACAATCCGCGCGCCGATATCATCCTGGGCCTCGCCGCCACCAGCCTTCTGGCGTTCGAGAAGCTCAACATGCTGGAGGAATACAAGCCGAAGGGCAGCGAGACGCTCAAGGCCAATTTCCGCGACAATGCCGCGCCGTTCACCTGGACCGGAATGGACGCGTTCCTCGCGGTGGCCTGCTTCAATACTGCGGAGGCGCAGAAGGACAAGGTCGCCACGCCGCAATCGTGGAACGACATCCTCAAGCCCGAATTCAAGGGCAAGGTGGTGATGCCGCATCCGGCCTCGTCCGGCACCGGCTATCTGATGGTTGCCGGCTGGCTGCAGATGTTCGGCGAGGAAAAGGGCTGGGCCTTCCTCGACAAGCTGCATGACAATATCGCCGTCTACACCCATTCGGGCTCGGCGCCTTGCGTGCAGGCGGCCAAGGGCGAGCGGCTGCTCGGCATCGGCTTTGACATGCGCGGGGCGGTCGAGAAGTCCAAGGGCGCGCCGATCGACCTGATCCTGCCGACCGAAGGCGCCGGCTGGGACATGGAAGCCTCGGCCATCGTCAAGGGCACCAAGAACCTCGATGTGTCCAAGAAGGTGATGGATTGGGTTGCTTCCAAGGGCGCCAACGAGCTCTATGCCAAATATTACGCGCTCGTGGCGCATCCCGAGGTGAAGAACACCCCGCCTAACTATCCGGGCGATGCCGAAGCCAAAATGGCCAAGAACGATTTCGTCTGGATGGCCGAGCAGCGCGAGCGCATCCTCAAGGAATGGTCGAAGCGTTACGAAAGCAAGGCGGCGCCGAAGTAAGCCGCAAGGCAATCGAGGCCCAGCCGGCGTTCCGGCTGGGCCTTTTATGTTCAGTCCTTCTGGGGGGACACGTGACACAATCAGGGGCCAACGCGAACGCCGCGGGGGAGCAGGCGTTCCTGTCCGTGCGCAATGTCGGCAAGGAATTCGGGGCGTTCCGGGCGCTGAAAGAGATCAATCTCGATATCGCGCGCGGTGATTTCGTCTGCTTTCTGGGCCCGTCCGGCTGCGGCAAGACGACCTTGCTGCGCGCGATTGCCGGACTGGATCGACAGACATCAGGCCAGATCGTGATGGACGGGCGGGACGTTTCCGATGCGCCGCCGTCCGAGCGCGACTTCGGCATCGTGTTCCAGTCCTATGCGCTGTTTCCGAACCTGACGATTGCCGACAATGTCGCCTATGGTCTGGTCAACCAGAAGCGGCCGAAAGCCGAGATTGCCGCCCGCGTCGCCGAATTGCTGGCGCTGGTCGGCCTGAAAGAGCAGGGCGCCAAATATCCGGTGCAATTGTCCGGCGGCCAGCAGCAGCGTGTCGCGCTCGCCCGTGCGCTGGCGACCTCGCCCAAGCTGCTGCTGCTGGATGAGCCGCTGTCGGCGCTGGATGCCCAGGTGCGGCTGCGGTTGCGCGAGGAGATCCGCGCGCTGCATCGCCGCCTGGGGGTGACGACGATCATGGTCACCCACGATCAGGAAGAGGCGTTGTCGATGGCCGAGCGCATCGTGGTGATGAACCACGGCGTGATTGAGCAGGTCGGCAGCCCGGAGGACATCTACCGGCGGCCCAGAACCACGTTCGTCGCCGAATTTGTCGGGCGCATCAATATTTCTGCCTGCGGTCGTGCGCAGCAAGGATCGGGTGGAGATCGACGGCAAGGCGTTCACCTGTTCGGTGGGCGAGGGGTTCCAGCCGGGTCAGAATGTGCTGGTCGGCCTCAGGCCGGAGACGATCCGCGTGCGCGGGGTGACCGGCAAGGAAGCCAACGCGCTGAAAGTCCGCATCGACGATCTGGAGTTTCTCGGCGCCTTCTGCCGCGCCGAACTGGTCGAGGAAGGATTGCAGGCGCTGCATCTGATCGCCGACTTTTCCGCCAATCTTATCGGCGATCTCGGCCTTGCGCAGGGCGGCTCGCTGTTCGTCGAACTGCCGGCTGATGCATTGATGATCTTCCCCGGGCGGAGCCAGGCATGAGCGCCGCCGGCTCGCTCGATGCGGTGAAGGTTCCGCGCCGGGCCTTCGACGAGGCGCGTGTCGCGACCATTCTGGTGGCCGTTCTGGTGGCCATCCTGATCGTGATCATCGCCCTGCCGCTGTGGCTGCTGCTGTCGAAGAGCTTCCAGGACAACACCGGGGCCTTCGTCGGCCTTGCCAATTTCCTGACGTATTTTTCCACACCATCGCTGGTGGCCGCGCTTTACAACAGCCTGTGGGTGTCGCTGCTGACGACCGTTCTGGTGGTGCCGCTGGCCTTCGTGTTCGCCTTTGCGCTGACGCGCTCATGCATGCCGTTCAAGGGCCTGTTCATGGCGCTGGCGCTGCTGCCGATCTTCGCGCCGTCGCTGCTGGCGGCGATTTCGATGATCTACCTGTTCGGCAATCAGGGGATCATGAAGGGGCTGCTGTTCGGTCACTCGATCTACGGGCCGATCGGCATCATCATCTCGGAGGTTGTCTATTGCTTCCCGCATGCGGTGATGATCATCGTCACGGCGTTGCGGCTGGCGGACGGGCGGCTCTACGAAGTGGCCGACGCCCTCGGCACCAGCCGGACCCGGGTGTTCTTCACGGTGACGCTGCCGGGGGCCCGCTACGGGCTGATTAGCGCGGCTTTCGTGGTGTTCACGCTGGTTGCCACCGATTTCGGCATTCCCAAGGTGATCGGCGGACAGTTCAGCGTGCTGGCGACCGATGCCTACAAGCAGATCGTCGGCCAGCAGAATTTCGAAATGGGCGCTGTGGTCGGGCTGATCCTGCTGGCGCCGGCGGTTCTGGCCTTCTTCGTCGATCGTCTGGTGCAGAAGCGGCAGGTGGCGCTGCTGTCGGCCCGCGCCGTGCCGTATGAGCCCAAGCCCTCGGAACTGCGGGACGGGCTGCTGATGGCCTTCTGTCTGGTTGTTGGCCTGATCCTGCTGGGCATGCTGGCGATGGCGGTGTGGGCTTCGTTCATCACCTACTGGCCCTACAACCTCACGCTGTCGCTGAAGAATTATCAGTTTGCCGATTATGAGCCTGCGGGCTGGGGCTCCTATTTCGCTTCGCTGAAGATGGCCGGGCTGGTTGCGGTGATCGGCACCGCGCTGGTGTTCTTCGGCGCCTATCTTGTCGAGAAAACCAGGGTGGCGCCGCCGCTGCGCGCTGCGGCGCATTTCCTTGCCATGCTGCCGATGGCGGTTCCGGGGCTGGTGCTGGGGCTGGGCTATGTGTTCTTCGTCAATGCCAAATGGAACCCGCTGAATGTGTTCTATGCGACGCTGACGGTGCTGGTGGTCAACACGATCGCGCATTTCTACACCGTGGCGCATATCACCGCGACGACGGCGCTCAAGCAGATCGACAATGAGTTTGAATCGGTCTCCTCATCGCTGAAGGTGCCGTTCTGGACGACGTTCCGCCGGGTGACGCTGCCGATCTCGCTGCCGGCGGTGCTGGATATTGCCGTTTACATGTTCGTCAATGCGCTGACGACGATCTCGGCGGTGATCTTTCTCTACGGGCCGACCACCAAGCTTGCCTCCATCGCCATCGTGCATATGGACGAATCGGGCGCCACCGCTGCGGCGGCGGCCATGGCCGTCTGCATCGTGCTGACGGCGATTGCCGCCAAGCTGCTGCATGTGCTGCTCGATACGATGGTGTTCAGCCGCCTGCAGGCCTGGCGCAGGCGGTAGGCCGGTTCGATCCGCTACCTCGGCCGATTGCCCCTCACCCTGACCCTCTCCCCGTTCACGGGGAGAGGGAAAGACACTCACGCGCATCTCCCTCTCCCCGTGAACGGGGAGAGGGTTGGGGTGAGGGGTGAGAGGCCAAGCGGCCTATTCGAACCGCTGCGGCAGGGCGTCCTCCACCGCGAGGTTGGAGAAGCGCGTGATATTGGCGTCGAAATGCAGCGGCACCGTGCCTGTCGGACCATGGCGCTGCTTGCCGATGATGACTTCGGCGCGGCCGTGGATCTTTTCCATTTCGGTCTGCCACTTCAGATGGTCATCGCCGCCGGGCTTTGGTTCGCGGTTCTTGAGGTAATATTCCTCGCGAAAGACGAACATCACAACGTCGGCGTCCTGCTCGATCGAGCCGGATTCGCGCAGATCGGAGAGTTGCGGCCGCTTGTCGTCGCGTGCCTCAACCTGACGCGACAATTGCGACAGGGCGATGATCGGCACATCAAGTTCCTTGGCCAAAGCCTTGAGACCAGTGGTGATTTCGGTAACTTCCTGCACCCGGTTGTCGCCCTTCTTGGCGGCGCCCGAGAGAAGCTGGATATAGTCCACCACGATCATGTCCAGCCCGTGCTGGCGCTTGAGGCGGCGGGCGCGGGCGGTCAGCTGGGCGATCGAGATGCCGCCGGTCTGGTCAATATAGAGCGGGATTTCCTGCATGGTGCGCACGGCATCGGTCAGCGCCTCGAAGTCGCGTTCGTCGATGTCACCGCGGCGGATCTTGTAGGAGGGAATGCCGGATTGCTCGGCAATGATGCGTGTGGCGAGTTGCTCGGCGCTCATTTCGAGGCTGAAGAAGCCGACAATCCCGCCGTTGACCGTCTCCATGTCGCCGTTGGCGGCGCGCTGGCCGCGCCAGGCGCGGGCGATGTTGAAGGCGATGTTGGTGGCCAGCGCTGTCTTGCCCATGCCGGGGCGACCGGCGAGCACGATCAGGTCGGATTTCTGCAACCCGCCCATCTGGCGGTCGAGATCGGTCAATCCGGTGGCAATTCCCGACAGGTGCCCGTCGCGTTCATAGGCTTTGGCGGCGACATCCATCGCCGTGACCAGCGCCTGCGAGAACGACTGGAATCCGCCTTCGTAGCGGCCGCTTTCGGCCAGGGCGAACAATTTGCGTTCGGCATCCTCGATCTGGCTGCGCGGATTGGCCTCGACCGGAGCGTCGAAGGCCAGATTGACCATATCCTCGCCAATGACGATGAGATTGCGGCGCAACGCCAGATCATAGATGACGCGGCCGTATTCGCCGGCGTTGATGATCGTCGTCGCCCCTTGCGTCAGGCGCACCAGATATTGCGCCACGGTCAGCCCGCCGAGGTCCTGATCGGGCAGGAAGGTGCGCATGGTGATCGCGCTGGCCAGCTTGCCGGCGTGGATCAGCTTGCCGGCCACCTCGAAGATGCGGGCGTGGATTTCCTCGTAGAAATGGTCCGGACGCAGAAAGTCCGACACCCGGTCATAGGCCTCGTTATGCACCATGATCGCGCCCAGCAGCGCCTGTTCCGCCTCGATGTTGTGCGGGGCCAGCCGGAGCGTTTCCTCCGGGGCGGCAGGGGGGGCGATGGATGCCAGCAGGGCCATGATTCGGTTCCGTCTTTCCTTGGTGCTACCCCCGGTAGGGGCGGCTTAGAAGGAAAGAATCACCGTCAACAGTAATCCACAGGCTGGCCGTCTGCGAGGGCGTCGTTGCAGCCCGGGAAAGCCTGTCTGGCGGCGGAGGAGCAACGCAAAAAGGGGCGCCGCCCGGCGCCCCTTTCGAACTGCTTTGCGGCGGCGCTTACGGAATGCGCAGCACCTGGCCCGGATAGATCTTGTCGGGATGCTTGAGCATCGGCTTGTTGGCCTCGAAGATCTTGCCGTAATCGTTGGCGTGGCCCTTGCCATACATCGCCTCGGCGATCTTCGACAGGTTGTCGCCCTTCTTGACCGTATACATACGGGCGGCGGGGCCGGCCTGCTTGGCGATCAGGCTGGAATCGACCTGGGCGACACCGATGGTATTGCCCAGCGCCAGAATGATCTTCTCGGCGTCGGCCTGGCTCATGGCGGTGCCGGAGACCTTCACCGTGTCGCCGGACACCGCGATGTCGAGCCCCTCGGCGTTGAGGCCGTGCTTGGCCACTTCCTTCTTCAGTTCGTCAGCGGTCGCCGCTTTGGCCTCGCTGGCGCCGAACAGCTTCTCGCCGACGCTCTTCACAAACGAAAACAATCCCATTTCATCCTCCACGGGGGCGCAACGGCCCAAGAATCGCGCCCGCAAGGGCTCAACTCTGCCTATTTGGGGTGTTCCTTGCCCTTATGCAACCCGGCCAGCATCGCCACCAGCGCCCGATCCGAAAATGCGATGGTCTTTTCCCTGGCGGTCAGCCAGTGGCTGGCATCGGCAATGGTCTCGGCATCGGCGATCTTGGCCTCGGCGACGACATGATCGCGGTCAATCTCGCCACGGCGGCGGCGCGGCAGATGTGGCAGCAGCGCTGTATGGTGTTCGCGCAGGCGCGCATCCCCATGCAGGGCACGAATGCCGTCGATCTGGTCGAAATCGCCGTAATGGGCCTGCAGGCCATTGGCACGCTCGGCAATCTCGGGCGGAGAGCGTTCCTCCGGCGTCCACAGCAGGCCGAAACGGCGCAGCGCAATGCCCACGCTGACAAGTCCCGTGCCCCAGGAAATCAGAATGGCCAGAAGCAGGCCGAGAATGGTCGGCGACATCCAGGCAAACAGCGATGGCGAGATCAGGTAGGTGACAATTCCGGTGAAGATGCCCAGTGCGACATGGCCACGATGGCGGCGGACAATGTCGCTGATCGGCACCGAACCATCGTCGCGGCGCTGCGGCTTCCAGCCGGTATCGCCGCCGAACAGGATCTGGAACACCGCGCCCGACTGGATCAGCATCATGATCGGGGCAATCAGCGCCGACATGATGATCTCGACCAGCGACGAGATCACCAGCCGGATCGTCCCGCCATAGGCGCGGCGCTCCTCGGAGCGGGTCAGCGCGACGATGACGCCGAACAGCTTGGGCGCCAACAGGATCGCCATAGTCAGGATGAACAGGTTCAGCGCACGCTCGGCATCGAAGCGCGGCCAGGCCGGGAACAGCGAGAATTCGCCGGTGAAATATTCCGGACGGATGAAATGGGCCTGCAAAACCAGCAGGATGCCGACAACAAGCTGGGCCAGCCACAGCGGCGAGGCAAGATAGCTCATGATGCCGGTCAGAAAGTGGTGGCGGGTCGCCCAGCGGAAGCCGGCAGCGCCGACAATGCGGGTATGTTGCAGGTTGCCCTGCGCCCAGCGACGGTCGCGGCCGGCAAGGTCGATCAGCGAGGGCGGGCTCTCCTCGTAGGAGCCGACCAGCCCGGGAACCATGGTGACGTTCCAGCCGGCACGGCGGATCAGCGCCGCCTCGACGAAATCGTGGCTGAGGATATGGCCGCCGAGCGGCGGCTTGCCCTTCAGCTCCGGCATGCCGCAATGATCGGCAAAGGCGCGGGTGCGGATGATGGCGTTGTGGCCCCAGTAGTTGCCGTCCCTGCCCATCCACAGCCTGAGGCCCTCGGCGATGATCGGCCCGTAGACGCGGGCGGCGAACTGCTGGAGCCGGGCAAACAGCGTGTTGCGGTTGATGATCAGCGGCAGCGTCTGGATGATGCCGGAATCAGGATCGGCCTCCATCGCGCCCGCAAGGCGGACAATCGTTTCCCCCTCGACGAGAGAGTCGGCATCGAGCACCAGCATGTGTTCATAGGCGCCGCCCCAGCGGGAGACGAAATCGGCGATGTTGCCGGCCTTGCGCCCGGTGTTCCTGGCGCGATGGCGATAGAACAGCCGTATGTCGGCCGGAAATTTCTCGCGCAGGGCGAAATAGGCCCGCTCCTCGCCGATCCAGGCATCCGGATCGGTGGTGTCGGACAGAAAGAAGAAGTCGAACTGACTGCCCAACCCGGTGGCTGACACGCCTTCCGCCATGGTCTGCATCGCGGCGAACACCCGGCTTGGCGCCTCGTTGTAGATCGGCATGACCACCGCCGTGCGGGTGGCCAGAGCGGTCACCGGAGGCAACCCGGCAGGGCGCTGCATCAGCAGCGAGACAAAGCCCGCCACGCCGCCGGTGAACGCCAGCGCGATCCAGACAAAATTGGCAAGGAACAACACCAGCAGCAGCCACTGCAACGCGGTGGTGCCGCTGACGTTGATGACGTTGTGCATCTCCCAGCCGCCATAGGCGGTCAGGGCCAGACCGCCGCCGAACACCCACAGGCGGATCCAGACGGGCGAAGCGAGGCTGGCCGCCAGCAGGGGCTTGCGGCGTTCCTCCCTGGAAAACCTAGCAAAGGTCTGGGTCGGCATCGCCAGCGGCGATTCGGCCGGCATGGCCGGTGCATCGCCGGGCCGGGCGAGCGGTATTGTCACTGGGTCCATCGGTATAGCCAGGTTTCGCTCACCGGTTCATTGGCCTGCATCAGCACCAACCGCAACTCGATCAGCGTCTCGTTGCCGGGGTCGAGTTCGAAGGTGACGCGCAGGGGGCGCTGCTCGTTCACCGACAGGATACGCAGGTTGCTCATGCCGTTATTGGAACACCAGAATGCGGCCTGAATATCGCCGGGCCGCAGCGATTGCGCCCGTTCGCCGGCAAAATCGATGACGAACTTGCGTCGCCGCTGCGCGCCGCGGCCGATGCGGGTGCCGATTGTCATGGCAAGATTGGGACGGACCGGCGGCAGCCAGCTCCAGTATTGCCGATAGGCGTAGGAATATTCGGCGCCTGCGGCCAGCGGCTCCCTGGGCCGCCATTGGGCGATGATGTTGTCATGCCCTTCGTTGTCTGAGGGAATTTCCACCAGTTGGACAACACCGGCCTGCCAGTCACCGATCGGCTCCACCCACAGCGTCGGGCGCAGGTCGTAGCGGTTCTCATGATCCTGGAATGACGTGAAGTCTCGGTCTCGCATGACAAAGCCGAAGCCACGTGGATTGTCGGCGCTGAAGGCGGAGATCTGCAACTGCTTGGGATTGGTGACCGGCCGCCAGACCCATTCGCCGTTGCCGGTGTGCATCTGCACTCCGGCGACTTCGTAGACCACGGGGCGAATATCATCAACGTTCCGGCGGTCGAGCCAGCCATAGAGATGGCCGGCCTGCATGCCGGCCAGGCCGAAATTGTCCAGCGCCACACGCGGAAACAGGGTCGCCTCGGTATCGATCAGGGTCACATCGCCGATGCGGATCGTGTAGCGGAACACGCCGCAGACGCTCTCCGAATCGAGCAGGGCGTGGACGGTGATCAGATCGCCGCGCTGCGGCTTCTCGATCCACAGGGCGCGGAAAAACGGGATTTCCTCACCCTTGGGTTCGCCTGTCCGAAGCGCCAGCGCGCGGGCCATCGTGCCCGGCGTCTGTCCGCGCGCCACCGCCCGCAGGAACGAGGCGCCCTGGAAAGTCACGATCTCGCGCGGGGATGGCAGGTCGGTCGACAGGCCGAGAATGCGCACGCCGGAAAAGCCGATGTCGCCGACATTGGCCTGCGGGGCCTGAAGCCGGCCGAAGTCGTAGCGTGCCGGGCTGTAGACCAGCTTGCGGGTGACGCCGTTCTCGATGACCGAGACATGCACCGGCGCCGAATAGACAAAGCCGCGATGCAGCGGTTCAAGAACCAGCCCCGGATTTTCACCGGACCAGACCAGCCGCTCGGGCCGCGCATGGATCGTGGCATATTGTTCGCGCGTCAGATTGGCCAATCCGTCGGGCAGGGGGGCATTGGGGGCGGCATACGGCCGCTTGGCCAGTGCGCGGGCATGGTCGACCAGCCTGTCGCGATCAAACGGGGTTGCGTCGGCAAAGAGTTCGGCGCCGGGCAGCGCCGCTTCCTGAGCTGCCGAACCGGTTCCGGCACAGGCAAGGGCCGCCAGCCCCGTGGCCAGGGCCTGCCGCCGATCCAGCCTGTGCATCGGTCTTGTTTGATCCGTCATGGGAGAGAGCGACCTTAACCCGCGCCTCTGTGCGCGGTTGGTGTCTAATACAGAAGGCGCGTCAACCGGAAGCGCTAAAAGCAGGAGCGGATCAGGATTCGATCACGAGACGCCGCAAACGGTCCGGGGGGATCGGGCGCATTTCATTCAAATGAAGCGAAAATTGCCGATGCCGCCGTAATTCGACGATTCCATTAAGCGAAAATTTGGCGCTGACCGGGACAATGACGCGGGTTGT
>DAOMXG010000032.1:0-17507 GCA_035436995.1 Beijerinckiaceae bacterium | reverse complement strand
GAGGCTGCGGCAAGCTGGCTGGCGGACCGTGCGCCGCGCCTGTCGACCCAAGCGCGCGCAGGCTTGCTCGAACCGGTGCTGGCTTTATTGAACGAGCCGCTGGGTCAGCGCCTGTTCGGCCCTGCCGCCGAGGCCGAAGTGGCCGTTGCCGGTGCCATTCCACACCCTGACGGGCGCAGGCTCCGGGTTGCCGGACGGATTGACCGGCTGCTGGTCGAGCCCGATCGCGTCACCGTCGTCGATTTCAAGACCGGGCGTCCACCGCCTGCAGGCGCGGCAATGCCTGGACATATCGTTCAGCTGGCGCTCTATGCCGCACTTCTGGCACAACTCTATCCCGACCGCCGGATCGAGGCGGCGCTCGTTTGGATACAGCAGGGGCGCATTGACCGGATCGACGCCAAATGCCTGGACGACGCGATCACCCTGTTGTGATGTCGCTTGACCGTCGACGCCCGCATTCCTAGCTAGAGACAAGACCAACGTTTCATGATTCCGCAACCCGAGGATCTGCCATGAGCAACGCGGTAAAAGTGACCGATGCCAGTTTTGAAGCCGACGTGCTGAAATCCGCCGAACCGGTGGTGGTGGATTTCTGGGCGGAATGGTGCGGCCCCTGCCGCATGATCGCGCCTTCGCTTGATCAGATCGCCGTCGAGATGGCCGGCAAGGTCAAGGTGGTCAAGGTCAATATCGACGAGAACCCCAATGTTGCCGCCAAGCTCGGCATCCGGTCGATCCCGACCCTGATGGTGTTCAAGGGCGGCAAACTGGCGGCCACCAAGGTCGGCGCCGCAGCAAAGGGTGATCTCCAGCGCTGGATTCAGGCGTCGATCTGACCGGTCGAACCGTCAACGCTGCAATGGCCCGGTGCCTGCACCGGGCCATCGCTATTTTGGCAGGCTGCCGTCGGCTTTCAGGACCTCACCCGCCAGATAGAGCGATCCGGCAATGAGGATGCGGGGTGGGCGCGGCCAGGACCGCTGGCTGAGAAAGCGCAATGTCTGCGCGACATCGCCGGCCACTGCGCAGGGCAAGCCGAGATCGCGGGCCAGGATTGCGAGATCATCGGCCTTGCGCGCGGTCTTTTCGTTGCCGGGAATGTCGACCGCATAGAATTCCTGCGCCAGACCGCGGAACGGCTCCAGTATGGCGTCCGCATCCTTGCGCGCCATCAATCCGAGGACGACCACGAGCGGCCTCGGGTTGCGCTCCTCGAGGTCGGCCATGGCGGCGGCCAATGCGCGCGCGCCGTCGGCATTGTGTCCGCCATCAAGCCAGAGTTCGGCGCCTGACGGCGTCAACGCGGCAAGCTGTCCGGTGAGGTGTTGCAGCCGCGCCGGCCATTCGACCTGCTGCAGCCCCTTTTCGATGGCCGCCACCGGAAATCCGGCACCGAACACGGTTCGCAGCGTCGCAATGGCTGTGGCAGCATTGATATGCTGGTGGCGGCCCGGCAGGCGTGGCAGCGGCAGGTCGATCAATCCTTCGGCGTCCTGATAGACCAGGCGGCCATGCTCTTCATGCAGGGCAAAATCCTCGCCGCCCACCATGGGGCGGGCGCCGATGCGTTCGGCGGCACGTTGCAGCACACGGCTTGGCGTCTCGTCCTGCGGGGCGATGATGGCCGGCGCACCCCGCTTGAAGATGCCGGATTTGGTGGTGGCGATCTTCTCCACCGTATCGCCCAGATGCTCCTTGTGATCCAGCGACACCGGTGTGATGACCGCAGCGGCCGGCTGCTCGAACACGTTGGTGGCATCAAAGGCGCCGCCAAGGCCCACCTCGACCAGCGTGATATCGGCAGGATGGGTGGCAAACAGGTGGAAGGCCGCTGCGGTGGTGATTTCGAAAAACGTGATCGGATCGGCCCCGTTCACCGCTTCAACATGCTCGAAGGCGGCGACGAGCTGCTCCTCCGTCGCCAGTTGCCCGCCCCCCGGTGCGGCCAGTCTGATGCGCTCGTTGAAGGCGACCAGATGCGGCGAGGTGAACACATGCACCCGCTTGCCTGCCGCTTCCAGCATGGCGCGCAGGAAGGCAATGGTCGAACCCTTGCCATTGGTTCCGCCAACGTGAATGACCGGCCCCATGCGCCGCTCGGGATGGCCGAGCCTGGCCAGAAGTCTTTCAATGCGCCCCAGCGACAGGTCGATCAACACCGGGTGCAGCGCCTGGAACCGCTGCAGATAGACTTCCGAGAGTTTCATCACAGGCCAACAGTTCAGGCGGCAGCTGGCGCCTTCATCAGCACGCGGCAGAGCCGGCTGATGGTCACCTTCATGTCCTTGCGATGCACGACCATGTCAACCATGCCATGATCCTTGAGATATTCCGCCCGCTGGAACCCATCGGGCAGTTTCTCGCGAACCGTCTGCTCGATGACACGCGGGCCGGCAAAGCCGATGAGCGCACCGGGTTCGGCCAGATGCACATCGCCCAGCATCGCATAGGAAGCGGTAACGCCGCCGGTTGTCGGATGGGTCAGCACGACGATATAGGGCTTCTTCGCCGCGCGCAGACGCCGCACCGCAACCGTGGTTCGCGGCATCTGCATCAGGGACAGGATACCTTCCTGCATGCGCGCGCCGCCCGAGGCGGTGAACAGAACGAACGGTGTGCCACGCCGCGCTGCCGTTTCCAGCCCGGTGATGACCGCCTCGCCCGCCGCCATGCCGAGCGAGCCGGCGATGAAGTCCATATCATGCGCGCCGATGGTGACCGGCAAGCCGTCGACCTGACCGTAGCCGATCTTGACCGCATCGGCGAGGCCGGTTGCCGCCTTGGCTTCCTTGAGCTTGTCGATGTAGCGGTCCTTGCCGCGGAACTTCAAAGGATCGACCGGCATCTCCCGCACGGCGATCTCCTCGAAATCCCCGCCATCGAACATGCTGGCCAGCCGCGCCCTGGCTCCCATCTTGAGATGGTGCTCCGAACCCGGGATGACGAACAGATTGGCCTCGACATCCTTGTGAAACACCATCTGCCCGGTATCGGGGCATTTGATCCACAGGTTCTCCGGCGTCTCGCGCTTGAGAAGGCTGTTGATCCTGGGGCGGACGACATTGGTGATCCAGTTCATGGATGCTCTCGCAATTGGATTGCGGGTGGTCTAGCCCAATTCACCGGCAAACTCAAAGGTCGCGTCGGGTCGCACGCACCGCGGCGGCCAGCGAGCTGACCAGATCGGTGACGGCGGCCACTGTCCCGGCGCTTGCCTTGCCGTCGCTGAGCGAAGTGCGCACGGCATCGACCAGCGCTGAGCCAACCACCACCCCATCGGCGCCACCCGCAATGGCCATGGCATGTTCGGGCGTCTTCACCCCGAAACCCACTGCGACCGGCAGCGGCGTATGCTGCTTGATCCGCGCCACTGCGTTCGCCACCTTGGAGAAATCCGGGGTCGCCGCGCCGGTAATCCCGGTAATCGAGACATAATAGACAAATCCCGAGGTGTTCTTGAGCACCGTGGGCAGGCGCTTGTCGTCGGTGGTCGGCGTTGCCAGACGGATGAAATGAAGGCCCGCCTTCAGCGCCGGCAGGCAGAGTTCATCATCCATTTCCGGCGGCAGATCGACGACAATCAAACCATCGACGCCGGCCGCGACAGCCTCCTTCAGGAACCGCCCGACGCCGTAGATGTAGATGGGGTTGTAGTAACCCATCAGCACGATCGGCGTTGCCGGGTCGCTTGCGCGGAAGCTCCGCACCATTCCAAGCGTCTTTGCCAGTGTTTGCCCGGCAGCCAGCGCCCGCTGCCCGGCAAGCTGGATCGCCGGGCCATCGGCCATCGGATCGGAAAACGGCATGCCGAGTTCGATCACATCGGCGCCTGCGGCCGGCAGCCCGGCCAGGATTGCCGAAGCGGTGGCAAAATCCGGATCGCCGGCCATGGTGAAGGTGACCAGCGCGGCGCGGTTCTCGGCCTTGCAGGCGGCAAAGCGGTCGGCAATGCGCGACTTGGTCATCACATGCCCCCCAGATGCTCGGCGACGGTGAAAATGTCCTTGTCGCCGCGGCCGGAGACGTTGATCACCATCAGATGGTCCTTGGGTTTCTGTGGCGCCAGCTTCTCGGCCAGCGCCAGAGCATGGGCCGATTCCAGCGCGGGTATAATGCCCTCAAGCTTCGAGCAGGTCTGGAAGGCGGCCAGCGCCTCATCATCGGTGATCGGTTCGTATCGCACCCGTTTGACGTCGTGGAGGAACGAATGTTCCGGCCCAACACCGGGATAGTCGAGCCCCGCCGAGATCGAATGGGCATCCTTGATCTGCCCGTCGTCGTCCATCAGGAGATAGGTGCGGTTGCCGTGCAGCACGCCGGGCCGCCCGCCGGCCATCGAGGCGGCATGGGCGCCGCTGGCAATGCCATGGCCTGCCGCCTCCACGCCGTAGATCTCCACCGACGGATCATCAAGGAAGGGGTGGAACAGACCGATGGCGTTGGAGCCACCGCCCACCGCCGCCACCAGCGAATCCGGCAAACGGCCCTCGGCATCCAGCATCTGTGCCCGTGTTTCGATGCCGATCACCGACTGGAAATCGCGCACCATCGCCGGATAGGGATGCGGGCCGGCGACCGTGCCGATGCAATAGAACGTGTCATGCACGTTGGTCACCCAGTCGCGCAAGGCCTCGTTCATCGCGTCCTTGAGGGTCTTGGCGCCGGATTGCACCGGAACCACCTCGGCGCCGAGCATGCGCATGCGGAACACGTTCGGCTTCTGCCGCTCAACGTCAACGGCGCCCATGTAGACCACGCATTTGAGCCCGTAGCGGGCGCAGAGCGTGGCAGTGGCGACGCCGTGCTGGCCGGCGCCGGTCTCGGCGATGATCCGCGTCTTGCCCATGCGTAGGGCGAGGAGGATCTGGCCAAGCACGTTGTTCACCTTGTGCGCGCCGGTGTGGTTGAGTTCCTCGCGCTTGAAATAAACCTTGGCGCCGCCGAAATGGCGGGTGAACCGTTCAGCAAAATACAAGGGCGAGGGCCGGCCGATATAATCACGGCCCATGCGCACCATTTCTTCGCGGAAAGCCGGATCGTTGCGGGCCTCGCCATAGGCGCGCTCGAGATCGAGTACCAGCGGCATCAGCGTCTCGGCAACGAAACGCCCGCCGAAAATGCCGAAAAAGCCGCGCTCATCCGGGCCGGATCGGAAGGAATTGAGTTTATCGGGCGCGTTCATCGTGTGTCCTCAATCCAATACGGCGCGACTGAACCTTTGGGTCGGCGGACGCGACGAGGCGCCTTCCTTATCCCGCCGCGCGACAAGCGGCAATAAAGGCGTGGATCTTCCCGGCATCCTTGACGCCAGGCGCCGTCTCGACACCCGACGACACATCGACCCCGATGATGCCGACACCAAGCCCGCGCACTGTGGCAAGGGCGGCGCCAACCGTCTCGGGCGTCAATCCGCCGGACAGCATGAACGGCAGGCCAGGGTCAAGCGCTGCCAGAATGTTCCAGTCGAACGGCCGGCCATGGCCGCCCGGATAGGCAGCATCCTTTGGCGCCTTGGCGTCGATCAGCAGCCGGTCAGCGGCCAGCGCATGGATGCCGGCGCGCGTCACATCGGCCACCGTCTCCACGCCGATCGCCCGCAGGATACGGCAGCCGGTTGCCTGCCGGGTGGCCTCGGCCAGACCGGGCGCCTCATCGCCATGCAACTGGAACCAGTCAGGCTTGAGAACATTGGCGAGATCTTCGGCGGCTTCCGGCGTCATGTTGACGGTCAGTGCCACGATTTCCACCCGTCCACGGGCGGCCCTGGCGAGGCGCGCGGCAGCATCAGGGCTGACAAACCGCGGGCTTTTCGGGTGAAAGACAAAGCCGATCATGTCGGCGCCGGCGCCAAGGGCGGCCTCGACCGTTGCGGGCGTCGACAGCCCGCAGATCTTGACGCTCAGCGGCATGTCTGAGAACCGATGCTGTCAGCGCGGCGGCAATGCCGCGAGCGGCGAGGCCGCGAGCTTCAGCCGCTCGGCTTCGGCGCGGGCCTGATCGGCTGCACGGCCTGCCTCACGCGCTGCCTTGCGGTGTTTGCCCTGGCCGATCCAGCAGGCGATGCCGCCAATCAGGATACCAAGCATAACCGCCCCCAGCAGCGCGACATAGAGCGGCACCGTCACCGATTGTGCTTCCAGCCCGACAATATCGAATGACAGCGGCACCGGCGTCCGGTTGGCGAGCGCCAGCATGATCAGCACCACTGCAATCGGCGCGAGCAGCAGCAGACGCAAGAAAGCCAGCATCGTCGTTTTCTCCCGCCGGACCCCTAGATCACGCCCTCGGTTTGATGGAATCATCCAAACGAGAGATAACGTGATCGATTACAATAGTTTAGTGCATGCTTTCCGCGAAAACCCGTTGCCACTTTTTCGCAGCATGCCCTAGCTCTTTTTCGCCCGGGCTGGCTGCTTGTTCAGCCGCTGGCGCATTTCCTTGCCGCTCTTGAAATACGGCACCACTTTCTGCGCCACGGCAACCTTGCTGCCGGTTCGCGGATTGCGGCCGACACGGGCGTCGCGGCGCTTGACCGAAAAGGCGCCGAATCCGCGCAACTCCACCCGGTCGCCGCGCTTGAGCGCATCGACAATCTCGTCGAGGATGGAATTGACCATGTTCTCGACATCGCGCTGGTAGAGATGCGGATTCTGTTCCGCAATCTTCAGCACCAGTTCGGACTTGATCATTGATACGCTCCTGTCACGGCGTAATCGGTTGAATTTGTATCAGTTTTCGATGCGAGGCTGCCAGACGGACAACAGCCCGTCAAGCGACTGCGCCGCGATGCCGCGTCCGGTCGTGCGCAACGAGGCGGCAAACTCCTCGTGACCGAAGAAATCGGCGATCCCGGCGGCAAGCGAGAACAGCCCCAGCCTGTCGTTGGGATCAACGCGCTTGTAGTCCCTGACCTTGAGCGACTTGGCAATCGATTTCTCGCTTTCCAGCCAGGCAATCGCCTCCTTCTCGGAGCCGATCTGATCAACCAGTTTGAGTGGAACGCTCTGCCGGCCGGTAAATACCCGTCCGTCGGAAACCTTGACCAGTTCCTCCTCGCTCAAGCTGCGCCGATCCTTGACCAGCCCTTTGAACCAGGCATAGGAATCGGCCACCGAGGCTTCCAGCGCGGCCCGCGCCTCGGGCAAGGTCGGCTCCACACCGCTCGGCATCGCCTTGAGCGGCGAGGAGCGCACCGCTTCCACCTTCACGCCCATCAGTTCCAGCGTCTTGACGAAATTGGGATATTGCACAATCACGCCGATCGAGCCGATCAGCGCAGTCTCCGGCGCGAAGATGCGTTCGGTGCCGATGGCCGCGACATAGGCGCCGGAGGCTGCCGTACCGGTGACCACGGCGACGGTCGGCTTGGCTACGGCAAGATCGCGCAATTCACGGAACAGCGCTTCCGAACCCGTCGTCGTGCCGCCGGGACTGTTGATCGACACGATCGCCGCCTTGGCGGAGGCTGCATCCTTGACCTTGCGGATCGCCTCCAGCATCGGCTTGTCCGATGTGATCAGGCCGCTCACGGTGAGCCGGGCGATATGTGCGGACTGGCTGTCGACCAGTTCCTTGCCGCCTGACATCAACCCGAGCGCAATGAGCGCTGCAGCACCGGCAGCACAGGCCAGCACGCGCCAGAGCGTCAGCTTGCGGCGCAGCCGCCGCCGGTCAATCAGATAATCGGCGTCCAGGCTCATCGGCCCGCCCCCACGTGATCCATCCTGGTCTTCATGTATCGGCGATCCCTTCAGGCTGGCCGGCCACCGCCACAAGCAGCCCGCCATCGCCGATCAGGCGCGCCGCCACCCGGCGGGTATCGGCCAGCGTCACCGCCGCCATGCGGGAATTGCGCATGGCAATATAGTCGATTCCCAGATCCTCGACCTGGATCTCGACCAGGTGCCCGGCGATCTTGCGGGAGGTATCAAAGCGCAGCGCATAGGAACCGATCAGATATTGCAGCGCCCGATCAAGCTCGCGGCCGCTCGGCCCCTTCTCGGCCATGCGGGCAAATTCGGCGCGGATGATGGCGAGGGACTCGGCCACCCGCTCGTTGCTGGTGGCGGTCCCGGCCAGCAGCATGGCAGAATGGCGGGAGGTGGAAAGCTGCGACCACACCGAATAGGCAAGACCGCGCCTTTCGCGCACCTCTGTCCAAAGCCGCGACGTGAACGAACCGCCGCCGAGAATGTGGTTGACGACATAGGCGGCCATGAAGTCGGGATCAAGCCGGTGCAGGCCGGGCCGTCCGAGTGCCAGCGTGGACTGAGGCACAGCGAGCGGGCTGACCACGACCGATCCCAGACCCGCCGGCACAATATCGGCAACGATATCGGCGGGCATTGAAGCTGGCAGGCCGCCAAAAATCCGGTCAAGCGCGCGACCGAGGGTCTCGGCATCGATGGCCCCCACCACAGCGATCTTCAGCCTGTCGCGCGCCAACCGCCGACCGTGGGCCGTCACCAGATCGGCGCGGGTGATCGTGCTCAGGCTCGCCGGAGTGCCCTTGTCGCCGCGCCCATAGGGATGATCGCCGAAGGCTCGGGCGCGGAACGCTTTCCAGGCCAGGGCGTCGGGGTCGGTTTCCTCGCGTTTCAGCGACGCCATGACCTGTGCCTTGACCCGGTCGATGGCGTCCTGGTCAAACCGTGGCTGGTTGACTGCCAGCGCCAGCATGTCGAATGCCGCCTCGCCGTGCCGGTCGAGAGTGCGCAGACTTCCCTCGATACGGTCACGATTGGAGGAAAAGCTGATTTCGATCGCTTTGTCCTCGAGCCGCTCCTGGTAATCCTGCCCCCGATAAGGGCCGGCGCCCTCATCGAGGAGCCCGGCCATCAGGTGGCTCAGCCCTGCCAGAGGGGCTGGATCGAGCGCACCGCCGCCGACAAAGGCGAAATCCATCGAAATCAGCGGAACCGTATAATCCTCGACCAGCCAGGCCTCGATGCCCGACGGCGAGACAACGCGATCGATCCGGGTCTGCGGCGCGACGGCAACCTTGCGCTTTGGCGATGCCATGGTCACGCTGCCTTCCTGAGGTGGCCGCGCACGACGCGTGCACGATTGAGGCAGGCGGCAGCAACCCGCCGGATGTCATCCAGCGTCACCTGATCGATCCGGTCGGACCAGTCGCGCACATCGGCAATGCTGCCGCCCGTTGCCAGCGTCCCGCCGTAGATGCGGGCGAGATGGGCCTGGCTGTCCTGCGCATAGACGAGATCAGCGATCAGCCGGGTCTTGCCGCGGGCCAGAACGGCCTCGCTGAAACCGTTGGCCATCACCTGCGCCAGAATGGCATCGATCTCGCGGTCGAGATCATCAAGACCAACGCCGTCGCGCGGCACGGCATAGAGGCCGAAATAGCCCTGATCGAGCGCGTCGTTCCGATACCAGGACGAGACATTGACCGCGAGCGAACGCTCGACCACCAGATCCCGATACATCAGGCTGGCGCTGGACCCCGCAAGGACCTGACACAGCACCTCCAGCGCATGGGCGTCATTGCCCTTGGCTGTGCCATGCGAAGGGGCGAGATACATGCGGTAGACGGCCGGCTGCTCGACCTTCGCATCGGTCAGCGTGACCAGCCGTTCGGCTGCCGGCGGCGGCTCCTGCGGACGTTGGCGCCGGGGCGCTTCGTTGCGGCGGGCGATCCTGCCATAGGTCTTTTCGGCAAGGGCGCGCACGCGCTCTTCGGTCACATCGCCGGCCACGATCAGGATGGCGTTCTCCGGCGTGTAGAACCGGCGGTAATAGGCGAGCGCATCCTCGCGCGTCAGCTGCTCGATTTCGTGCTGCCAGCCAATGATCGGCGTGCCGTAGGGATGATGGGTGAACAATGTCGCCTGCAAGGATTCGTAGAGCTGGGATGCAGGATCGGCATCCACATGCATCTTCCGCTCTTCGAGAATGACATCGCGCTCGGACAGGACCTGATCCTCGGCCAGCACCAGACCGGTCATCCGGTCGGCCTCGAGTTCCATCATCTTCTGCAGATGCTCGCGCGCCACGCGCTGGTAATAGGCGGTGTAATCATGGCCGGTGAAAGCGTTTTCCTGGCCGCCAAGGTCGGAAACAAGATCGGAAAAGGCTCCGTCAGGATGTTTTTCGGTGCCCTTGAACATCAGATGTTCAAGAAAATGGGCAATACCGGACTTGCCATGCGGATCATCCGCAGCTCCGTTGCGATAATAGACCATGTGGGTCACCACCGGCGCGCGCCGGTCTGGAATCACCACCACATCAAGCCCGTTGGGCAATTGGAAGTGGCTCAGTTCGGGGGCATGGTCGTGCGACACGGCAACCTCGGAAAATGTCCCTGCCAGCCAGCCAGGGAATCAGCGCAATTGAGCCGGAAATCGCTTCCGGCTTCAAGATGCAGTCAGAAACTGGGGCGCCCGTTTCAGCGGCGAGGCTGCAGAACGTTCATCTGGACGCTGTCATTGCCCGACGGCATCGGTTCGACCGTGGCCCGAACCGGCGCGCCGGCCGCAGCACGGCGATAGCCCTTCGGCGGCTCGGTCAGATACTGACGCTGCGGCTCGATGCCACTCGGCTGGGAGCTCTCTGGCGAACTGGCCAGGATGCGACCCACCTGGTCTGGTGAAAGCGAGCGCATCGGGCTCGGCTCCTCGCCGGTATAACCAGGGCTGTTGGAGGTCGGAACGCCGGCGCGGGCATTGCGCTTGTGTCCTTCGGCGCCACGCACCAGACCGCCCTGGCTGGGATCACGGTCGCTGGGTGGGGCCATCATGGTCTTGGATTCAGCCGCCTTGGCGCGGCGGGCAGCGACATCAGGATCGAGCGGCCAGGCAGGGTTATTGGCCCCGGCCGGGGCTTCGGGACTGCGCAGCTTGGCCCCCGAGGGCGGAACCACCAGCGGCGCGCGTTCGCGATAGTCGATCGGATCGCGCTCGCGATCCTTCAGGCCGATGGAACTGAGTACCTCATCCAGCGGATCGGACAGCAACTGGGCAGAGGCGGGCGAAGCCGCAACCAATACCAGCGCGATCGCCGAACCCGCCAGGGCTCCGTTACGCAGCAGTTTCATCAGACACCCCTTGCTTGCAGGTCCAGTTACCCTTCTGCAACTGCAGTTGGGCAATTTGGCGGCAATCTTTAGCGCGATTTCGGCTCCGGGTATAGCAGCAGCGGAACGCCAGCGACGATGGCGGCATCAGCAAGGTTAAAGACATACCAGCTGAACGTGCCCCAATGCAGATGGGCAAAATCGAAAACAGCGCCGTAGGCGATGCGATCAATCGCATTGCCGACCGCTCCGCCGGCGATCAGACCAAGGCCGACAGCCGTGGCCCGGCTGGTGCAGCGGCCCATCCACACCACAAGGCCAATCGCCGCAACCAGCTTGAAAGCGATCAGGGCCCACCGGCCCAATTCGCTGTCCTGCTGGAACAGCCCGTAGGAGATGCCGCGGTTCCACACGACGGTGAGATCAAACCACGGCGCCAGCGAGACAGGGTAATGCGCCGGCAGTCCGAGACCGAACAGCAGCCACAGCTTGCTGGCCTGATCGAGCGCCAGGGTTGTCAGCGCGCCGATCAGACCGGCACGAAAGGGCGAGCGGCCATTCGTCATTGGCCGGCCCGGGCTGCCCATTCGCGTAAAGCCGCCGCATCGCGCCCGGTGACATCCGGATAAGCGGGATCGGCACTCGCAGGATCGAAATACTTCCACGACCGGGCGCATTTGATGCCGCCCGCTCGTGCTGGAACAACCGAAACTCCCGCAACCTCGGCCAGGCGGAAGGCATCGTCCGGTCCCTCGCTGTCGATGATCGTCAGCCCGGAGGTGATCGCCACCTCCGCCATATCGACCCCGTGCACGGCCTCTGACAGTGCCGCATCGGTGATAAAGACCTGTGGCGCCGCTTCCAGCGACGAGCCGATCCGCTTCTGCGCGCGTTCGATTTCCAACGCGCCGGTGACCACACGGCGGACCGCGCGCACCTTGTCCCACTTGGCGGCGAGCACCGCATCCTGCCAGGCCGCCGGTAGGGCCGGAAACTGTTGCAGATGCACGCTGACTTGAGGAGAATCGCCATGGCGGGCAAGCCAGGCTTCCTCGGCGGTGAACGACAGGATCGGCGCAAGCCAGACCGTCAGCGTCTCGAACAGGCGGTCGATCACCGTCAGCGCCGCGCGGCGCGCCTTGCTGGAGGCCGGATCGCAGTAGAGCGTATCCTTGCGGATATCGAAATAGAACGCCGACAGTTCGGTGTTCATGAACTGCGCCAGCACCGCAACCACCTTCTTGTAATCGAAGGCAGCGTAGGCGGGTCGCACCTCGGCATCGAGTTCGGCGAGCCGATGCAGCATCAGCCGTTCGAGTTCCGGCATGTCCCCATGGGCAACCGCCTGATCAGGCCGGAAATGGGCGAGCGAGCCGAGCATCCAGCGCAACGTGTTGCGCATCTTGCGGTAGGTCTCGACGAAGTTCTTGAGGATGTGCTCGCCGATCCTGAGATCGTCGGAATAATCAGACGCCGCCACCCACAGCCTCAGGATGTCGGCGCCCGATTCCTTGATGACCGCTTGCGGCGCCACCACATTACCGAGCGATTTCGACATTTTCTGCCCCTTTTCATCGAGGCAGAAGCCATGCGTCAGCACCACGTCGAACGGTGCGCGGCCGCGTGTGCCGCAGCTTTCCAGCAGCGAGGAATGGAACCAGCCGCGATGCTGGTCCGACCCTTCGAGATACATCACCGTATCGGCGCCGCCGTCGACCTTGCGATGCACATCGGCAAGGCCGGGGAAGTGTTTGGGCGTGTTGAGCACATAGGAATGCGTTGAACCTGAATCGAACCACACATCGAGCACATCGCTCACCTTGTCGAAATCGGCCGGATCATGGGACGGGCCGAGGAACCGGGCGCCGGTCTTGTCGGCGAACCAGGCATCGGCGCCCTCCTTCTCGAACGCCTCGGCGATGCGGACATTGACCGCCGCATCCTTGAGGATCTCGCCGGATTTCTTGTGCACGAACACGGTGATCGGCACGCCCCAGGCGCGCTGGCGCGACACCACCCAGTCAGGCCGGTTCTCGATCATGCCGGTGATGCGGTTCTCGCCTGCCGCCGGCACCCATTGCGTCTGCCGGATCGCGTCGAGCGCGACGGCGCGGAGGGAGAGGGAATTCCCTCTCCCCCCTTGCGGGGGAGAGTTGGTGAGGGGGGTGGCCGAACCAGGCGCAGCGGATGTGGAACCACCCCCCTCCCTGCCCTCCCCCGCAAGGGGGGAGGAGGAAGCAGGAACGAACTCCCGGTCCATGGCGATGAACCACTGCGGCGTATTGCGGAAGATCACCGGCTTCTTCGAGCGCCAGGAATGCGGATACTGATGCTTCAGCCGGCCGCGCGCCACCAGCGTGCCGGTGCCGATCAGCGCTTTGATCACTGCCTCGTTGGCGCCGCCCTTCTCGCCCTTGTCGGTGAGCACGCGCTCACCGGTGAAGCCCGGCGCGTCCCTGGTGAAGGCGCCGTCCTCGTCCACCGTATAGGGGATTGTGGTGTCGATGCGAGCCGATGCGACAAGAGGAGCTTCGAGTTTGGACTTAGCGGCCATCCAAAGATCAAAATCCTCACGTCCATGCCCCGGAGCGGTGTGGACAAAGCCGGTACCCGCGTCGTCAGTGACATGGTCGCCATCAAGAAGTGGCAACTTCAACGCCGCGTAAAATGGATGAAATTCTGCGAGTGGATGCGTGCAGCGAACGGCATCAAGCTCGTATGCTACCACGTCGCGAAGCCGAATGCTTTCGGCCTTCATTTTTTCGAAAAGCTCACCCGCAAGATTGTCAGCAACCATAAAACGGGTGCCAATTTTCGCATAACTGCCTTCCAGAAGCTGGGAAACCTCATAAATCCCGTAACTCAAGCGGTGCGAGTAGGCAATTGCCCTATTCCCTGGAAGGGTCCAAGGCGTAGTCGTCCAAATGACCACCGAGCAATCAGTCAACTTGCATGATTGAAGTTCGGATCTGATTACTGTTTCAGTGACATTTCTTCCACGCTCAAGAGCGGCACCGTGATAAATTTTAACTAGTAGATCAAGCTCGCGGTCAGGAGCAAAAGCTACCGGGAACGCCACATAGACCGTATCGCTCTGATGGTCGTGGTATTCGACCTCGGCCTCGGCCAGTGCGGTCTTTTCCACCACCGACCACATCACCGGCTTGGATCCGCGGTAGAGCAGGCCGTTCTCGGCGAATTTCATGATCTCACGGGCGATCTGCGCCTCGGCATGGAAGGCCATCGTCGAATAGGGGTTGTCCCAGTCGCCGATCACGCCCAGCCGCTTGAATTCCTCGCGCTGCACAGTGAGCCAGTGCTCGGCGAAGGAGCGGCATTCCTTGCGGAAGGCGTTGATGGCGGTGCCATCGGAAAAGTCAGGCTTTTCCCGGCCCTTGGCGCGATACTCTTCCTCGATTTTCCACTCGATCGGCAGGCCGTGGCAGTCCCATCCGGGCACGTAGTTGGAATCGAACCCGCTCATCTGCTGGGCGCGGGTGACCATGTCCTTGAGGATCTTGTTGAGCGCATGGCCGATGTGGATGTGGCCATTGGCGTAAGGCGGGCCATCATGCAGCACGAACTTCGGCCGCCCCGCGGCGGAAGCGCGGAGCTGTCCATACAGATCGTTCCTGACCCAGCGTTCGAGAATTTTCGGCTCCATAGCCGGCAGGCCGGCGCGCATGGGAAATGCGGTTTCGGGCAGAAACAGGGTCTGGCTGTAGTCCTTGGCAGTGTCGGTCATCACGGAAACAGTCTCGAAAGAACGAACGGAACAAGCGCGCAACGGCAGCGCGTTGGCGGCGGCGGCAAAACCCGGTCACGCCGCGAGCGGAGCGCTCAGCGACGGGCCGGGATCGTAATTCGCCGTATGACGTGCAAATCCATGGCGCCTCATAGCAAGACGGCGCGGCTTTTCAAAGCGGTGGCCGGTCAGATTTTTGGCTCGGCGAGCGCCGTGCGTGCTGCGCCGCTGTCGGCATCCATCTGGCGGACGAGGGCCTCGACGCCCTCGAATGCCATCTCCGGCCGCAGGAAGGCGACAAACGCCACGTCGAGGTCGCGGCCATAGAGATCGCCGGAAAAGTCGAAGACATGGGTTTCGAGCAGCGGTGCGCCGTTGTCGAACATCGGCCGCCGGCCGAAGCTGGCGACACCCGGACGCCAGGCGCCGTCGATGCGGATACGAACGGCATAGACCCCTTCGCTGAGCCCGCAGGCAGGATCGAGCGCCATGTTGGCGGTCGGATACCCGAGGGTTCGCCCGCGCTTGGCGCCGTGCTCAACCCTGGCGCGCACCGTCCATTCATAGCCGAGCAGGCGATTGGCGAGCGCCGGATCGCCTGCCGCCAATGCGGCGCGGATACGCGATGAGGAAACCCGCTGGCCACCGTCGGCGACGTCTCCGACCATGGTCACGGAAAAGCCATGCCGTTGCCCGGCAGCGCTGAGGAAGGCGGGCGTGCCGCTCCTTGCCTTGCCGAAATGGAAATCAGCGCCGACCACCACCCCGCTGATGCCGAACCGTCCAATCAGGATGTCAGCAACAAAGGATTCGGCCGCAAGCTCCGCCAGAGCCGAGCCGAATGTCAGGACGATCATGCCATCAAGACCGGACAGCGCGATCCGCTCGGCCTGTAGATCCGGCGGTGTCAGGCGAAACTGCGGTTCTGCCGGCCTGAAGAAGGCACGGGGATGCGGAAAAAACGTCAGCGCCGCCGCTGGCACGCCTGCCGCGTCGGCCTTTTGGCGCGCCAGTTCCAGCAGGGCCTGATGCCCGCGGTGCACCCCGTCGAAATTGCCAATCGCCAGCACCGGATGTCTGAGGTTCTCCGGCAGGGTGTTTGGGTCGGCGAGGCGAAGGAACGGGCGGCTCATGAACTGCGCGTGCGGGATTGTGGCCGGTTAGGGTCCGGCCCCTCTATCAGGCAATCCCGGCCGCGTCCAATGGTCTTGGTTTAAATGAAAGGTAACCTCTGCTGAATACCCTCGGCCGAAGCAGAATAGATGGTGCACAGACAAGGGCTTGCGCAGGGAGCTCGGCAACGAGGGATAAAGCGGATAATGCCAGTCAATCCGTCGATGTCCGTCCTCTTGGTGGACGACTACGCCATCATGATCCGCATTCTTCGCAACCTGCTCAGGCAGATCGGCATCGAGAATGTTGACGAGGCATCCGATGGTGGGGAAGCGCTCGGCATGCTGCAAAAGCGCCGCTACGACCTGATCATTTCCGACTGGAACATGCAGCCGATGTCTGGCCTTGAACTGTTGGGCGCTGTCCGGGCAGATCCGGTGCATGGCGATGTGCCATTCATCATGGTCACGGCTGAATCCAAGACAAACAACGTGCTGGCGGCCCGAATGGCCGGCGTCAGCACCTATATTGTCAAGCCATTCAATGCCCAGACGCTGCGCTCCAGGATCGAGGCGGTGTGCACGCGTCAGTCCACCAGCGCAACGGTTGCATAAGTCGGTCTGACGGTTGATCGCTCCAGCAGAGCATTGACAGCCGCAGAAGAAAAGTCACGGCCCAGCGCGCCCAGATCCGCCGAATGGATGCCGTCCAGCACGAACAGACAATCGATACCGTAGCCCGCTGCACCGGCAACATCGGTGCGCAGTGCATCGCCGATCCCGAGAATGCGGGATTTTTCAACCGGCCGGCCCAGCAGCCGTTCGATCTCGCGCCGTGCGATATCGTAGACCAGGCCATGTGGTTTGCCGACCCAGGTCACGCGGCCGCCGATCTTTTCATAGAGATCGGCGATGGCGCCGGCGCATGGAATCAACCGATGCCCGCGCTCGACCACGATATCGGGATTGGCGCAGATCATGGTCAGCCCGCGCTGGCGCATCGCTTCCAGTTGGGCCCGATAGGTCTCGGCGGTCTCGGTCTCGTCGTCGATGAGGCCGGTGCAGACAACATAATCGGCTTCGGAAAGCGGAGCGGGCCGGCCGGCAAGACCGGTGAAGATGTTCGTATCGCGAGCCGGACCGATGTGATGGTAGCGCCGGGCGCCTTCAGCGGCGATCAGTTCGCGCGTAACGCCACCCGAGGCGATGATGGCATCAAACGCTTCCGGCGCTCCGCCGAGCTGATCGATGAACTGGGCGACATTTTCCGGCATGCGGGGAGCGTTGGTCAGCATCACCACCTTGAGGCCGCGACGCCGCGCGGCCGCCAGCGCCTCGGCGGCCTGCCGTGTTACCCGGGCGCCGTTATGCAGCACGCCCCACACATCGCAGATGATGCCATCATAACGGTCCGAAATGGACGAGAAGCGTTCGATCATCGGCACGGGAGCATGGGACATCGGCAAGCCTTGACAGGATGAGCAATGACCTACTGGCATGGTCGCGGGCGCTGATTCAAGCCCCGATCAGCGCAAAAGCATCGACATCGACGAGGCCCTTGTCGGAAATCTTCAGGTGCGGGATCACCGGCAGCGGCAGAAAGGCCACCTGCAGG
>DAOMXG010000031.1:0-18436 GCA_035436995.1 Beijerinckiaceae bacterium | reverse complement strand
TGCCTTGCGTGCCCTCCTTTGGGCGTTTCCTCCCTAGACTTGGGCCACCCTTCGCGGGTGGCCTTTTTTCATTCGGCGGCCCATTGCGGCGCTGGCCTTTCCTGCCCATTGAAATAATCAACCAGCCTGGCGGCAAAGCCGGTCATCGCATCGGCGAGGCGCGCCAGCCCCTCATGCGGCACATAGCTCTTCTCATCCATATATAACGCGCGATGCACCTCGATCTGCAGCGCATGCTGGCCCAAACCAGGTTTGCCGTAATGCTCGGTGATAAACCCTCCGGCATAGGGCGTATTGCAGGCGACCGAGAGGCCCAGCGATTCGAACCAGTGGAATGCAAGCCGCATCAGCTCCGGAGAGCAGCTGCGGCCATTGCGATTGCCAAGCACGATGTCTGCGAGCGCATGGCCCCCGCTGTGCGATGGCATTGAATGGCAGTCGATCAGGATCGCACTGCCGAACGCCTGTCGCAGGCGTGCCAGATGTGTGGCGAGCAGGCGATGGTAGGGCCGGTAATAGCAGTCGATTCGCCGCAGCGCCTCGGCAACCGGCAACGGCCGGCGATAGATCGCGACCCCTTCAGCCACCAGCCGGGGAATGGTTCCGTAACCGCTGCTGACCCGCAGCGACCCGCTGTTGACCGGCGGCGGCAGCCGTCCGGCGAACATCGTCGGATCCAGCTCATGGGCTTCGCGGTTGAGATCAAGGAATGAGCGGGGAATATTGACCCGCAACACCGACATCCCGAGCGCCAGCGGTCCATCAAGAAAGCGGTCGACGTGAAGATCGGCGGACCGGCACAGATCGGCCTGAGAGAGCGGAGTCTGCGCCAGGAAGGACGGTGGAAAGGTCACGCCCGAATGCGGTGAATTGAACAGTACGGGAGCTGAAACAGCAACGGGCTCGACCAGTTCGAACGGCGGATCGAACTCGGAGCATCCGGGCAAGCAGCCGGCTTCGTCGGGAGGCAGTTCTGCGGGCATGGCTGGCATGCTAGCCGCGCAACGCACGATTTCAAGAGCGGCCGACGCGATCACCACCGGTCATGGCCAGCCGGACGATGTCAGGCAGCGTCGGAGATAACAGATTTGTGGCCGATCTGGCGCCTCCGTTACCTTTTGTTTACCATCTCCGGGGTTAAACAGAAGAAGGGCCAAATCAGGCGTCGGACCTCAACCATGACCAAGATCCTCCTTGCCGAAGATGACAACGATATGCGCCGGTTTCTCGTGCGCGCGCTGCAGAACGCCGGCTATGACGTGGCAGCGTTCGACAATGGCAAGTCCGCCTATCACCGCCTGCGCGAAGAACCGTTTGAACTTCTTCTGACCGATATCGTCATGCCGGAAATGGATGGAATCGAGCTGGCGCGTCGGGCAACGGAACTGGATCCCGACATCAAAGTGATGTTCATCACCGGTTTTGCGGCCGTGGCGCTCAACCCGGATTCGCAGGCGCCGAAGGATGCCAAGGTTCTCTCCAAGCCCTTCCATCTCAAGGACCTCGTCAACGAGGTCAAGAAAATGCTGGCGGCTGCCTGATCCGGGCAATCTTCCCTCAGGGCGGATTGGCTGGCGGATTGGCTCTTGCCTTCCCGCTGGCCTGACCTTATAGAGCGGCCTTCCCGACCGGATGGTCTGACGACGACATTTCGGGCGCGTAGCTCAGCGGGAGAGCACTACGTTGACATCGTAGGGGTCACAGGTTCAATCCCTGTCGCGCCCACCATTGCCTTCCATGACAGGATCTTTGGAATTGTGAGAGTGGTTCCCCCGCAAGGGGACATCCCCCTTCTCTATTGTCAGGGGCCCGGACCGCTCATACCAAAAGTCATTGAAAATGACTCTTTGGTGCAACTCAAAAATTTCTCATCTCGTTGATAAAAGTGAGAAATTTTTGAAACGAACCAAGTCGCGGCGAGTTCCTCGCCTTGCGACTTGGTATCAGTGGTGGTCGTTGCCATCAACGGCTTGATCAGCCTGCCACAAGCGGCATGGCGGCGCGCAGCATTTGAGCCCTCGGCCAGAGCTGATACGAGTGCCCCCACGAGCCTTAGATCATGCTGCGATTGGAGCATGCTGCGAAAAAGTGTGGGCGGTTTTTCGCTTTTTGCATGCTCTGACCGGTCGGGTCCGCCCCGGGC
The DNA here is from genome assembly GCA_035436995.1 of Beijerinckiaceae bacterium. GTDB lineage: Bacteria > Pseudomonadota > Alphaproteobacteria > Rhizobiales > Beijerinckiaceae > JAIUNP01. The sequence continues at coordinate 16,293 of DAOMXG010000031.1, read as the reverse complement.
CGTTGGTATGACGGTGCTCGAGCGGGAAATTCCTGCGGCCCGCGCTGCCGGTCCGGCTTCATCTCGGCGCCCGCCCTCAGTCAGGTTCAGTGCTTGCCGCTGATCACTTCCAGCGCCCGAACCGCAAAACGGCGGGCGAGCGGGCCGATTGATCGAGCGTCTGTGCCCGCTGCGGTGCCCTGGCGGGCCCGGTCCGCGATTCCGACAAAGATGACCGCAAAGCGAAACAGGGCAAACGCCAGGTGAAACGGTTGCAGCTCGGCAACGGATGGGTTGGCGCGGGCATAGCAGCTGACGAACTGTTCCTGCGTCGGCAGCCCACAGGCTGCCAGATCAAGGCCGAGAATGCCGCCATATTCCTCGGGGGCGGTGTGCCAGGCCATGGCACAGAACCCGACATCGGCCAGCGGATGGCCCAGGGTCGCCAGTTCCCAGTCGAGTATGGCGACCACGCGCGGCTCGGTGGGATGGAAGATGACATTGCCCATGCGATAATCGCCATGGGCAATGCTGACAGCGCCATCGTCCGCCGGCAGATGATCCGCCAGCCACGCCGCAAGCGCGTCCAGTTCCGGGATGGGCTGGCTCGAACTCTCATGCCACTGCCGGGACCAGCGCGCCAGTTGCCGTTCAAAGTAGTTGCCGGGCCGGCCGAAGTCGCCGAGGCCAACCTCATCCGGGCGCAGGGCATGGAGGTGTGCCAAGGCCTTGGCCAGCCCCATCCACAGCGCATTCCGTTCGCCTGGGGCAGCCTCTGGCAGCGCGCCACTGGCGAAGATCCGGCCTTCGACGCGCTCCATCAGGTAGAATGGCGTGCCGACAATATCCGGCGCTTCGTGAAAGAGGATCGGCCTGGGCACGGGCACGCCGGTCGGATTGAGAGCGGTGAGCACCCGATATTCCCGGTCGATCGCATGAGCGCCGCGCAGCAAGGGCCCGTCAGGCTGCTTGCGCAGCACGAACCTGTGCTCGCCATGATCGACGAAATAGGTCGGGTTCGATTGTCCACCCGCAATCCGCTCCAGCCGAAAGCTGGGTGTTTCGCCGAAGCGCGACATCAGAAAGGCCCGCAGCGGCGTATCGTCAAAGTCCGTGGCAGCATTCATGTCGGTTCCTGCCACATGTCACTGCCCGACCGGCCAGCGCCAGAAATCCTGGCCCTCGCTGGCAAGGTTGCGTTCGAGCACCATCTTGTGCACCTCGTCGGCCCCGTCGACCAGCCGGGCCTGCCGGGCGTAGCGGTAGATCCATTCCAGCGGGGTATCCTTGCTGTAGCCACGCGCTCCGTTGATCTGGAGTGCGGTATCCGCCGCCTTGTGCAGCAGGTTGGCGACGTGAACCTTGGCCATCGAGATTTCCTTGCGGGCATAGCCGCCGCGATCGAGTTCCCAGGCCGCCTTCATCACCAGCAGGCGGCCGATCTCGATCTGCATGGCAAGATCTCCCAGCATCATCCGGACGCTTTCGCGTTTTGCCAGTCGTTCGCCGAAGGCAAAACGCTCGGCGGCGTAGGTCCGGGCAATGTCGACGCAGCGCCGGGCAAGACCCAGCCACCGCATGCAATGGGTCAGGCGCGCCGGGCCCAGACGGATCTGCGTCAGTTTCAATCCGTCCCCCTCGTTCATCAGCAGATCGCTGACCGGAATCTCAAGGCCGTCGAACACCAGTTCGCAATGCCCTCCGTGCTCCTCCGGGCCCATGATCGGGATCCGGCGGTCGATCCGCCAGCCCGGCGTATCCCGATCGAACAGGAACGCTGAAAGCCCCCGGCGCGGATCCTCGGAGGTCCGTGCCAACAGGATGAAATGCTGTGCCTCGCCGGCACCGGTAATGAACCACTTGCGACCGCGGATCACATAACGGTCGCCCCGTCTGGTCGCGGTCGTCAGCATCATCGATGGGTCGGAGCCGCCACCGGGATGAGGCTCGGTCATCGCAAAGGCAGAGCGAACCTTGCCCGCAACGATTGGCGCCAGCCAGCGCTCCTGCTGGGCCGGGGTCGCCACCTGTTCCAGAACCATCATGTTGCCGTCATCCGGGGCCCCAGAGTTGAAGCTGACCGGGCCGAAGATCGATCGGTTCATGGCTTCGTAACAAACGGCCATTCCCACCTTGCCGAGCCCCTGCCCTCCCGTTTCCGGTTTCAGCTGAAGGCACCACAATCCTTCGGTGCGCGCCCTCTGCCGCAGCGCCTCGAGCAGGTCGAGACGGATATTGTCGTGCGCATCATAGCTCGATCGATCTGCTTCGAGGGGAAGGATTTTGTCCTCGACGAACCGGGCAATGCGGCTGCGGAAGTCCTCGATGCGGGGCGAGATGGTGAAATCCATGGTGAAATCCTAAAGCGAGGCAACCAGATGGCCGCCATCGACCACGATATCTGTGCCGGTCATGAAGGCTCCGGCGTCGGAGGCAAGCAGGAGCAGCGGCCCGTCGAGATCGGAGAGCTGGCCCAGCCTGCGTTGTGGTATGCGGCCGATCAGCGCCTGCCCGGCGGAAGAGGCAAAGAATGCGCGATTGAGATCGGTGGCGATATAGCCGGGGCAGAGGGCATTGACGCGGATCCGATGGCGCGCCCATTCGAGCGCGAGGCTGCGCGTGAGCTGAATGACACCTGCCTTTGCGGCTGCATAAGCGGCGAGATTGCCGGCAACGCGATGACCGAGAATCGAGGCAATATTGACGATCGAACCCGGGCGGTTCTCGGCGACCATGCGATTGGCCGCGGCCTGAGCGACGCGGAAAACACCGGTCAGGTCGGTCTCGAGGACATGGCGCCAATCCTCGATCGAGACGGTCAGCGCCTTGCCGTCATGGGTCACGCCCGCGTTGTTGATGACGATGTCGAAGGCTCGCTGGCCGCAGACCTCCTCGACCGTCTGCGGGTCCGTCACATCGAGCCGGGCGGTCACCACGCGGCCACCTGCCTGCCTGATGGCGCCGGCAGCCTCGGCCAGCATCACCTCGCGGCGGGCGGCCAGTGTCACCTCGGCACCTGCGCGCGCCAGAACGGCGGAGAAATGGCGCCCCAGACCGGATGAGGCACCGGTCACCAGCGCAGATTTCCCGACAAGAAGCGTTGAATCAAACATGACCTGGTCCATTCCCTCGATGCTATCAGCATATCATGATCATCAAGGCAGGGTCAGCGCGTATCACGGTTTGTCTGCCGGCCGGGATGAATGCCGCTCGGTGGCAGCGGGGTTTTTGGCGGTTGCCATGCCGACGGATTGATCGACCGGATCGCCCTGCGGGAAACCCCGCCTCTTGGCCCAGCCAGCCCCCCATCATCAGAAAAGAGTTGCGCCGGACAGAAAAATTCGTATTGAGAACCTCTCTCCGGCTGTGGTCTGCCTCACAAGGGGCATGGCGGGTTTTGCCAAAGGCATGGCCGGTATCAGTTTTTGTTCCGGCTCGGCCGGAGAGTGGTGCCAAGATGAAGATCCGAAACTCTCTCAAGTCGCTGATGAAGCGGCATCGTGACAACCAGTTGGTGCGTCGCCGCGGCCGTGTCTACATCATCAACAAGACCCAGAAGCGCTTCAAGGCGCGTCAGGGCTGACATCCGCGCCGCCTGAGGCGCCCGGAGATTGAATTCGCCGCGCCGTGGAGCTATCCTCGCAAGAGAGGATGGAGCCATGGCGCGGTTGTTTTTTGCAATCATTCTGACCGTCGCGCTGCAAGGCATCGCTTCGGCGCAGCAGGGGCGGCCGGCGCCGTCGTCTGATCTACCGCCGGGTGCCAAGGTCCTGCCGCCGCCGGTGACTTTGGATGCGCTTTACAAGCAGTTGCGCACCGCCCGGGATCCGAATGAAGCCCGCCCCATCGCCAAGCAGATTGAACAGCGCTGGATGCGATCGGGCAGCGATACCACCAATCTGCTGATGGATCGGGTGCTCGAGGTCATGTCGGCGAAAGCCTACGATACCGGGCTTGAGCTGCTTGATCATATCCTGCAGCTGCAACCAAACTGGGCCGAGGCCTATGCCAAGCGCGCAACGCTGCTGTTCCTGATGGATGATTACGATGGGGCGATGCGGGATCTCCGGGCGGTTCTGGCGCGCGAGCCGCGCCATTTCAGCGCGCTCGCCGGGCTTGGAATGATCTGGCAGAGGCTCGGCAAGCCGAAGGCCGCCTATGCAGCCTATCAGAAGGTGCTCGAAGTCTATCCGCATCTGGTGGAAGTGCGGGAGATCGTTGACCGGATGCGGCCGGAGGTCGAGGGGCGGGAACTGTAACCCCGCGCCTGCCCATCACGTCAAAAGTCAGTAACAATGATTCTTGGCCATCAGCTGTCCGAACTGACGAAGGCAATCCTGAGCATGTTGGTCGAGCCCGGAGTCCCGAATGGAACGCCCGCGACCATGATGATGCGCTGGCCAAGCTGGGCCAGTCCGGAATTGCGCGCTGCAGTCGTGCCGATGCGCACCATGTCGGCCGTATGGGTGGGATCGGCCCCGATGACCGGATTGATCCCCCAGACAAGCTGCATGCGTCGGGCGGTGCGTTCTGATGTGGTCAGCATGATGATCGGCGTGTAGGGCCGCTCGCGCGCGATACGCAGGGCAGTGGCGCCGGAGGCCGTCCAGGCGACGATGGCCTTCAGGTCGAGCGTTTCGGCCACGGTGCGGGCCGCGGCGGCGATGGCGTCGGCGCCGGTGGGCTCGGGATCGGCACGCTGACCGTCGATGATGATCTTGTAGTTGGAATCACGCTCGACCTGCTCGGCGATGCGGCTCATCGTCGAGACCGCCTCGAGCGGGAACTTGCCCGAGGCGCTTTCTGCCGACAGCATGACCGCATCAGCCCCTTCGAACACTGCCGTGGCAACGTCCGACACTTCGGCTCGCGTCGGTGCGGGGCTGGTGATCATCGATTCCAGCATCTGTGTCGCCACGACCACCGGCTTGCCATATCGGCGGGCGACGCGAGTGATGCGCTTCTGCAGGCCGGGCACGACCTCAAGCGGCATTTCAACGCCGAGATCGCCGCGCGCGACCATCAGGGCATCGGCAATTTCCATGATTTCGTCGAGCCGCTCGATGGCCTGGGGCTTTTCGATCTTGGCCATGACCAGCGCCCGGCCTCGCGCCACCTTGCGCACCTCGGCAACATCCTCGGGACGCTGCACGAAGGACAGGGCGATCCAGTCGACATTGGCGGACAGCGCGGCGTCGAGATCAGCGCGGTCCTTGTCGGTCAGCGCTCCGACCGGCAGCATCGTATCGGGAAGGCTGACGCCCTTGCGGTCGGAGATCGGGCCGCCAACCTCGACGACCGTTTCGAAAAATCCAGGACCAGTCTCCGTCACCCTGAGGCACAGCTTGCCATCGTCGATCAGCAGGCGATGGCCAGCGACAACCGACTGCAGGATTTCCGGATGCGGCAGCTGCACACGCGATGCATCGCCCGGTGTGGCATCGGCATCAAGCCGGAAGCGGGCGCCATTCTTCAGTTCGGCCGGCCCGGCGGCGAAGCGGCCGACGCGAAGCTTGGGGCCCTGCAGATCGGCCAGAATGCCGATCGGCCGCCCCACCCATTTCTCGATGGTCCGGATCTGCGCAACGCGCTGGCGCAACACCTCGTGGCTGGAATGGCTCATGTTGATGCGGAACACATCGGCCCCGGCATTGGCGAGGGCAGCAACGGTGGCATCCTCCATCGAGGCCGGGCCGAGCGTGGCGATGAGCTTGGTGCGACGGTTGCGGATCACCGCGAAGGTCCTTTCGATCGAATTGTTCGCGCGCTACTGGGCACGCCCGCCAACCTGGCCGCCATCGCCTAATTCAATGGTCCAGTCGGCCTGTTCCCCCGTGTCGACCTCGAGAAAGCCGGCGCGTTCGTATCCTCGTGCATAACAATCCTGCGGGCCGCGAATGGAAAACTCCTGGTCGCGAATGCAGAGGTAATTGGGGCCGCTCCACTCGCCGCCGCGATCATAATCCTGCCCGAAGATATAATAATAGCGCGAATTGAGCTTGCCTTTCAGGATGGTTTCACAGGCGCCAGGCCGCAGATTGAACCAGCCTTCGGTCACCCAGGTTGTCTGATCCTGGAAGCCGATGGCCACACCGGTGCGGTGGGCAGTGGTGTTGCAGATCCTGAGATCCGCCGTGACCGGGCCAGCCGGCAGCGCCAGCGCGCCAGCCAACAGGATCGCACGGGGCCAAACCCGGCGATTATGGGTCCACGAGGATGACACGCAGGTCGTTGGCATTGGTAAGGGTCGGGCCGGTAGTGATCAATCCCCCGGCGTGGGTAAAAAACCGGGTCGAATCGTTATCGGCCAGCAGCGCTCCGGCGTCCAGCCCCCGCGCACGGGCTGCCGCAAGGGTTTGGCCATCGACGATGGCTCCGGCCGGGTCGGTAGCCTGCCCGCCACCGCCATCCGTGCCATCGGTGTCGCCGGCAAGCGCGACCATACCCGGCAAGCCGTCCAGTGCCATCGCCAGAGCCATGGCATATTCCTGGTTGGGGCCGCCACGGCCCTTGCCGCGAATGGTGACGGTAAGTTCGCCGCCTGAAAGGATGGCGACGCGGCGGCCCGTCGCATGGGCCTCCACAGCCATGGCAGCATGGGCGGCGGCAACCGTGCGCGCTTCGCCCGCAACATCGGCCCCAAGGTCGATCACCTCGTAGCCGGCGGCTGCAGCGACTTCACGGGCGGCGGCCAGCGCTTCGCAGGGGCGGAAGATGATTTCCGACCGGGTGCGCTGGAAAGCGGGATGGTCCTTGCCGGGACAGGCCAACGCCGGATCTGTGAGCACTGCGGCGACCGCCGGCGAGATGGCAATTCGATAACGCTCAAGGATGGCCAGGGCCTCGGCCTGGGTGGTCTCGTCAGGTACGGTCGGCCCGGAGCCAATGACGCCAAGATCATCGCCGGGCACGTCGGATATCGCCAGGGTATACACCTCGGCCGGCGCCAGCCGCGCCGCCAACCGTCCACCCTTGACCCGTGAAAGGTGCTTGCGAACGCAGTTGATTGCATCGATCGGCGCACCGGAGCGGAGCAACGCCGCAGTGATGACCTGCTTGTCGGTCAACGACAGGGCGCCAGCCGGAGCCACGAGATTGGCTGAGGCGCCGCCACTCATCAGCACCACTGCCGTATCATCGGGGCCCGCCCGATCCGCCAGTGTCAACATCCGTTCGGTGCCGGCGAGGCCGAAGAGATCCGGAACCGGGTGGCCTGCCTGGATAATCGGAACCAGACTGGTCTTGCAGGCGTAGCCATGGCGGGTGATGCCCAGGCCGAGGATGCGGGCGCGATCCACGCCAAGTTGGTTCAGGTAATGATCCTCGGCCGCCTGCACCATGCTCGCACCGGCCTTGCCCGCCCCCAGCAGCAGCAGGCGCCCCCGTTCCTTGGGTTTGGGAAGATAGCGCGCAACGTAAGATCTGGGCTGTGCGCGTTGCACAGCGGCATCAAAAATCCTGCGCGCGGTATCGTGGGCCTGCGAACGATTCATTGCAATCCGACCCGACCGCTATCGTCGGTCGCTGCACGTTGCAGCACCGGGCGCGCTATCCATATCCCGAACAAAACAAACCCCCCGCCGATCCACTGCCAGGCTCCCAGATGCTCGGAAAATGCGAGCCAGCCCAGCAATGCCGCTGCAATTGCCTCAAGAAATACGACCAGTGAAGAAAACGCAACCGGCAATTGACCAAGTGCATAGGCCAGCAATCCCTGCCCGGCGACCTGGGAGATCAGGGCGAGCAGCACCAGCGTCAGCCAGCCGGCTGGTGAACCGGGCAGAAACCGTTCACCGGCCAGCAAAGCCGCGCATAGCAGCACGATCGCCGTGACAGCCGTGGACAGCAGCATGACCCGTGCCGGGCCGGAAAACCGGCGCGAGTGGGTGATGAACACGATGTAAAGGCCGAAGAACAGCGATGTGGCAAAGCCGGCCGCATCCCCCCACAATCGTTCGGGCGCATAGTCGAAACTGTCCCGGACCAGCAAGGAGCCTCCGATCAGGCAGGCTGCAAGCCCGATGACCTCCGCGCGCCTCAGGGCATGCCCCAGCACCAGGAAAGCGACGAGGAACACCCAGACCGGTGCCAGGGTTGCCAACAGGGTCGCGTTAGCAATGGTGGTGTTGAGGATCGCCAGGTGCCAGAAGATCAGATCGCCGGCAAAGGCGATGCCAGAGGCGATGACTGCGACCGCAAAGCGCCAGCTCTCGGCCGGCCGTGGCTCGGCAGCGTGACGGTGCCAGAGCCAGAGAAGTGGCAGCGCCAGCGCAACGCGCCAGAATGCGCTGGCGAACGGCCCGACATCGGCGAGCCGCACGAACACCGGGGAACAGCCCATCGCAACGGCGCCCACGACGAGGGCGAAGAAAGCCAGAGGGCGCGGGACATTCTGCGGCATGGGGAATCCGTCAACGCTGCTTCCAGGGTCAGAAGTCTTTCTAGGGTTCTGTCCGACCAGATTGAACCGTTGCGATGACCAGTTTCGGGTCAAAGACAAGGAAAATGCATCTAGATCACGCTGCATTTTGATGGAATCATCAAAATGCGGATCACGTGATCGGTATCAATAGGTTAGAGCATGTATTCTGCAATTGACCGGCATCCACGTAATCGCGACATGCTCTAGCTAGCCCGCCACCATCGTCCGGTATCGGTAAAGCTCGGCAAAGCCGAGCGACCGGTAGAGCGCCAGCGCTCCCCTATTGGTTTCCTCGACCTGAAGATAGGCCTGCTGCGCTCCCTCGGCATGAGCCCAGCCCATCAGCGTCTGCACCAGAATGCGGCCAAGACCACGCCCGCGCACCGCCGGATCGATCACCAGCGAGCCGATCTCGGCCATGCCGCTCTCGACCACGCTCATGCCGAACCCGACCGGGCGCCCGCCTTCGACCAGCGTAGCAAAAGCCGCGGGCAGTTGCACCCGGCCGACGATTTCCATCAGCGCCGCGTCGGCATTGCGCTTGGATCCCTCCTGCAAGGCCGAGACGCCGCGCACCCATTCGGTGCTTGCCGACCCTTCCAGCCGCACGCCACCGGTCGTCACCGGCCCCGGCGTCAACGGGGCAATCATGCCCCACGAGGCATCGCGCTGGCGATAGCCGCGCGCGGCCAGCACTGCATCGACGCTCTGATCCGCCAACGGCGTTACACGCACCGTCGGTTGCAGCCCCGCAGCCCGGTAAGTCGCTTCGATAACCGCCAGCAGCGGCGCATCGAGCCGGGCTCCCGGCAGCATCGGCGAGGCGGAATTGGCACGGGCCGAATAGCCTCCTGCCAGCCGCACCACCCAGCCATCCATCATCAGTTTGTCGATCGCCGGCCAGGCATTGACGATGCGGCGCTCGCAGGCCGCGACCAGCGCCAGATCACCGGAAAACACCATGTCAGAACCGGTTCTTGCGCTCGCGCAACTCGCGGAACACCGCCGCCGCCGGTTGACCCGCCAGCCCCAGGCGCGCCGCCATCGCCGGATCGGTTGCCCTGAGGAACGGATTGGCCGCCCGTTCGCGCCCGACCGTGGTTGGCGAGGTCCAGCCACCGCGCGCCCGCACCGCCTCCGCCTCGGCGACGGCCGCTTGCAACACCGCATTTCCGGGATCAACAGACAGCGCAAACCTGCCGTTCGAAACCGTATATTCATGACCGAAATAGAGGGCCGTCGCGTCAGGAAGCCCGCCGAGCCGAGCCAGCGCCTGCCACATCCGGTCATAATCGTTGTCGAACACCCGGCCACAGCCGAGCGCAAACAGCACATCGCCGACAAAGGCCACCTTGTCGGAGGCAAAGTGATAGATCACATGGTCGGGCGAATGGCCCGGCGCATCCCATACCTCGGCGCTGAGCCCGCCGACATCGACCCGGTCTCCCTCGCGCACGTAGCGTTCCGCCCCAGGCACGACATCGGCAGCACCGGCCGGCGCAATGACCTTCGCACCCGTCTCGGCAACGATCTCAGCGATACCGGCGATATGATCGTGGTGGCGATGGGTGACAAGGATATGGCTGAGCCGCCAGCCTTCAGCCGCAAGCGCAGCACGCACCGCTCCGGCCTCGGGAACGTCGATGGCAGCGGTTGCGCCACTCTTCGGATCGTGGATCAAAACGCCGAAATTATCGGAAAGGCAGGGAAACTGGACAATCTGCACGCCACACTCCTCAGTGTCAGGACACACCCCGGCAACCATGCCGACGGCGACGCCTTGCCGGCGCGCCCAGTGATACATACACTTGGACGCTGATCCAATGGCTCTCGATGTCATCGACCTCCGGCAGTTCTACAGCTCGCGTTTGGGCGCGATCGCGCTCGGCTCGATTCTCGGCGCTGTCCGTGCCCGCTGGAGCAACCCTGCCGGCCTGTCGATCCTCGGACTGGGCTATCCCCTGCCCTACCTTGACGCCTTTCGTGAGCAGGCCGAGCGCTGCATCGCGCTGATGCCGGGGCGGCAGGGAGTGACCGCCTGGCCCACCGGCATGCTCTCGAGTGTCGGCCTGGTCGATCCGCTCGACCTTCCCTTGCGCGAATCGGTCATCGATCGGCTGCTCGTCATTCATGCGCTTGAGGTCAGCGAGGATGCCCATGCGCTGATGGATGAATGCTGGCGCATCCTCGCCCCCGGCGGCCATCTCATCGTCGTCGCGCCCAATCGTTCCGGAAGCTGGGCGCGGCGCGATTCGACCCCGTTCGGCCACGGCCAGCCCTACAGCCGCGGCCAGCTGACCCAGTTGATGCGTCAGTCATTGTTCACGCCGATCCACTGGACCGAGGCTTTGCATATTCCGCCGCTGCGCGGCAGTCTCAGCCTCAGCTTCGCTCCGGCCATCGAGCGCTTCGGCAACACGCTCAACCTGCCCTTTGCCGGCGTTCACATCATCGAGGCAAGCAAGCAGCTCTATCGCCCGGTGCCGGCACGGCGTGCGGCGCGCATCGGCGCCCGGCTGGATCCTGTCCTTGTGCCGAGCGTCGGGCGCAATGCTGGAAATTGAAGCACCGGATTACGCGTAGGCGCCGTGGCAATGCTTGAATTTCTTGCCCGATCCGCACGGGCAGGGTTCGTTGCGACCCACCTTGCCCCAGGTTTCCGGCCGCGCAGGATCGATCTCTTCGGTGCGGGCCTTGGTTGATTGCGGCAGCATTGCCGGCGCCTCACCCGCCATCTCATCCTCCCCGGTCTGCGGATTGATGTGGTGGCCCTGCATTGGCGGCAGCTGCGGATCGGCCGGCAATTCCTCGAATTGCACCTCGACACGCATCATCTGTGCGGTGACGTGCTCGCGCAGCCGTGTCACCAACCCATCGAACAGATCGAATGCTTCGGACTTGTATTCGTTGAGCGGATCGCGCTGGGCATAGCCACGCCAGCCGATCACCTGCCGCAGATGGTCAAGCGTGACCAGATGCTCGCGCCAGAGATGATCAAGCGTCTGCAGAACCACCTGTTTCTCGATGTAGCGCATCGCCTCGGGCGAATTGCGCGCCACCCGCTCGGCATAGGACTCGTCCGCCGCCTTGAAGAGGCGCTCGCGGATTTCCTGATCGGCGATACCTTCCTCCTTGGCCCATTCGTCCACCGGCAGGTCGAGATTGAGATAGGTGGCGACGCCCTTCTTCAGCTCTGCCACATCCCATTGCTCGGGATAGGCATCTTCCGGAATGCCGCGGGCAATCATGTCGTCGATGACGCCGTGGCGCATCTCCCTGATCTGGTCGGCCATATCCTCCTGAGCCATCATCTCGCGACGCTGCTCGAACACCACCTTGCGCTGGTCGTTCATCACGTCGTCGTATTTGAGGATGTTCTTGCGGATGTCGAAGTTGCGCGCCTCGACCTTTTTCTGGGCGGTCTCCAACGCCTTGTTGACCCAGGGATGGGCGATGGCCTCGCCCGGCTGCAAGCCAAGCTTCTGCAACATCGAATCCATGCGATCGGAGCCGAAGATGCGCATCAGGTCATCCTCAAGGCTGAGGAAGAAGCGCGAATGGCCGGGATCACCCTGACGGCCGGAGCGGCCGCGCAGCTGGTTGTCGATACGCCGGCTCTCGTGCCGTTCGGTGCCGATCACATAAAGACCGCCGGCCGCCAGAGCCTTTCCCTTGAGAATGGCGACTTCCTGACGAATGGCCTCGGCCCTGGCGGCATAGTCGGCCGATCCCTCGTCGAGGCCGGTGATCTCCTGCTTGATGCGCATGTCGAGATTGCCGCCGAGCTGGATGTCGGTGCCGCGGCCCGCCATGTTGGTGGCGATCGTCACCGCTCCGGGCACACCTGCCTGGGCGACGATATAGGCCTCCTGCTCATGGAAGCGGGCGTTGAGCACGGCAAAGATCTTCTCCGCCTTGCCACCATGGGCCGCCCGGTAGAGCGGGGCGAAGGCATTGGCATCGCCCAGGTCGATCTGCCGGAATCCGTCCTTGGTCAGGTAGTGCGCCAGTTCTTCCGACTTCTCGATCGAGGTGGTGCCGACCAGCACCGGTTGTCCGCGCTGCTGGCATTCCTCGATCAGTTTGACGATCGCGGCATATTTCTCCGCCGCCGTCCGATAGACCTCGTCGTCATCGTCCTTGCGCTTGACCGGGACGTTGGTCGGAATCTCGACCACTTCGAGATTGTAGATCTGCTGGAATTCCTCGGCTTCCGTCGCCGCTGTTCCGGTCATGCCGGCCAGCTTTTCATAAAGGCGGAAATAGTTCTGGAAGGTGATCGAGGCCAGCGTCTGGTTTTCGGGCTGGACCTGCACCCGTTCCTTGGCTTCGAGCGCCTGATGCAGCCCTTCCGAGTAGCGCCGCCCCGGCATCATGCGACCGGTGAACTCGTCGATGATCACCACCTCGCCATTGTGGACGATGTAGTCCTTGTCGCGGGTAAACAACCGGTGGGCGCGCAGCGCCTGGTTGACATGGTGAACGAGGGTCGCATTGCCGGCGTCATAAAGCGTGCCGTCCTTGAGCAGCCCCGCTTCCAGCAGCAGCTGCTCCATCGTCTCGTTGCCGGCTTCGGTCAGATTGACGGTGCGCTGCTTTTCATCAAGCTCGTAATGCTCCTTGGTCAGACGCGGGATGATCGCATCGATCGCCGCATAGAGTTCGGAACGATCGTCGAGCGGCCCGGAGATGATCAGCGGAGTGCGGGCCTCATCGACCAGAATTGAGTCGACTTCATCGACGATGGCAAAGTTGTGCCCGCGCTGGACCATCTGCGCCATGTCATACTTCATGTTGTCGCGCAGATAATCGAACCCGTATTCGTTGTTGGTGCCGTAGGTGATGTCACAGGCATAGGCGGCATGGCGCTCGGCATCGTCGAGGCCATGGACGATGACGCCGACGCTCATGCCGAGAAAGCGGTAGATGCGGCCCATCCATTCGGAGTCGCGCCGGGCGAGATAGTCGTTGACGGTGACGACGTGCACGCCCTTGCCCGAGAGCGCGTTGAGATAGACGGCAAGCGTGGCCACCAGCGTCTTGCCTTCGCCGGTGCGCATCTCGGCGATGGCGCCCTCGTGCAGCACCAGACCGCCGATCAGCTGCACATCGAAATGCCGCTGCTTGAGCGTGCGCTTGGCCGCCTCGCGCACGGTGGCGAAGGCCGGAACGATCAGATCGTCGAGCGTTTTTTCGCCGGCAGCCACCTGCCGCTTGAATTCGGCCGTGCGCGCCGCCAGCGCCTCGTCGGTCAGCGCCTCCAGCTCCGGCTCCAGCGCATTGACCGCCGCGACAACCGGCCGGTAGCGCTTGAGCCGCCGGTCGTTGGAGGAACCGAAGATTTTCTTGAGAATGGCGCCGAACATCGAAAAGTCCTGGGCTGGCACCAGTGGCCCGGTGCCGGTCTCGCCGCACGGGGGCGGCTGGGTTGCTCGCGCAGAAGCATCCGTAAGCGGTGATTCGCGCAACAGGGAACGCGCCGCCGGCCATCGACCGGGGCGCGCATCGCACATAGGGATTAGCCCCCGTCAAGTCAATCAAGCGGCCGCCATTTCCCTTGGCAAAGGGCAGCGCGGGTGCCTATTGGCCGCATCCCGCCCCGGTATCGCTGCCGGCGCAGCGCCCTGCCCCGACAAATCCGCAAAGGAGCGCATTCAGCATTGCGCCAACCGGACCCGAGGCAGTATCAGGAATCATCCGATTGAGCGGAGTCGACATGTCCCCCCTGCTGAAATACCCACTCGCTGCCTTCATCCTGACCTTTGGCGCCACTGTCGCGCTGGCCCAGGGGGCCAAGCCGCCAGCCAGCATCGATGGCGTTCCCATCACCGAGCAGGACCTCAAGCTTGCCCAGGACGACATCGGCGGCTCGATGCAGGGCATGAACGACGACCAGAAGAAGCGTTATCTTGTTGACTACATGCTGGATCTGAAACTGCTCGCCCGCGCAGCCGAGAAGGAGAAGCTGGCGGAAACGCCGGATTTTGCCCGCAAGCTTGCCTATCTGCGCGATCGCGCCCTGATGGAAGAGCTGATGGCACGTGAAGGCGCCAGCGCAACCAGCGACGACAAGCTCAAGAAGTTCTACGAAGAAGCCGTCAAGGGCCTGCCGCCCGAAGAGGAGGCCAAGGCCCGCCATATTCTGGTGCCGACCGAGGATGAAGCCAGGAAAGTCGCGGACCGGCTGAAGGCCGGCGAGGATTTCGGCAAGGTTTCGACCGAAGTGTCGAAAGACCCCGGCTCGGCCAAGGAGGGAGGCGATCTCGGCTGGTTCACCAAGGATCGCATGGTCAAGGAATTTGCCGACGCCGCCTTTGCGCTGAAGGCCGGCGAAACCTCGGCGCCGGTGAAAAGCCAGTTCGGCTGGCATGTCATCCGCCTTGACGAGAAGCGCATCCGCCCGGTCCCGCCATTGTCCGAGGTCAAGGAAGAATTGTCGCGCTATCTCGCCCAGAAGGCGCAGCAGGACATGATCCTCAAGTTGCGCGCCACGGCCCGGATCGAACGCGCCGATCCGGTCAAGTCCGACGCCGACAAGGCCGCCCCGGCGGAACCCAAGAAGCCCTGACACCGTCTGACAGGATACTCCCATGGCTGGAAAGTCCGTCCCCGTCTCGCCGCTGGCGCCGAAGAAATTTCCCAGAGCACCGCAGCTCGAAGGCGTGGTTTTTGCCACCGCCGAGGCCGGGATCCGTTACAGGAACCGGCAGGACGTGCTGCTGGTCACTATGCCGAAGGGCACCAGCGTCGCCGGTGTTTTCACCAAGTCCAAATGCCCCTCGGCCCCGGTCGACTGGTGCCGCGCCAACCTTGCCGGCGGCTCGGCCCGCGCGCTGATCGTCAATTCCGGCAACGCCAACGCCTTTACCGGCGCCAGGGGCCGGCAGGCCGTGGACCTGACCGCTGACATCGCCGCCAGGGAACTCGGCGTCGCCCGGGGGGAGATCTTCCTGGCCTCCACCGGCGTCATCGGCGAACCGCTGGATGCGACCAAGTTCAGCGGCGTGATCGGCGATTGCGCCCGCCGCGCGGAAGGCGCCAACTGGCTCGACGCGGCGCGCGCCATCATGACCACCGACACGTTTCCAAAGATCGCCACCCGCAAGGCGAAGATTGACGGCCATGAGGTTGTCATCAACGGCATGGCCAAGGGCGCCGGCATGATCGCGCCCGACATGGCGACGATGCTGAGCTTCGTTTTCACCGACGCCCCGATCGCGCAAGGTCCGTTGCAGGCGCTGCTGGCGCGTGGTGTGAAGAACTCGTTCAACGCCGTGACCGTCGATGGCGACACCTCGACCTCCGACACTTTGATGCTGTTTGCCACCGGCACCGCCGCAAAGAACGGCTGCCCGCGCATCACCGAGGTCGGCGATGCGCGGCTCGGCGGCTTCAAGCGGGCGCTGAACGCCCTCCTGCTTGAACTTGCGCAATATGTCGCCCGCGATGGCGAGGGTGCGCGGAAATTCGTCGCGGTCAACGTGACCGGCGCGACCTCGGCGCGCTCCGCCCGGAAAATCGGCTTCTCCATCGCCAATTCGCCGCTGGTCAAGACCGCAATCGCCGGCGAAGATGCCAATTGGGGTCGCGTGGTGGCTGCCGTCGGCAAGGCCGGCGAGCCGGCCGAGCGTGACCGGCTGACCATCAGCTTCGGGCCCTATCGCGTGGCGCATGCAGGGGCGCGCGATCCTGACTATTCGGAAGAGGCGGTCTCCGCCTATATGAAGAACGATCGCATCGATATCACGGTCGACATCGGCCTCGGGCGCGGCAAGGATACGGTCTACACCTGCGACCTGACCAAGGCCTACGTCGAGATCAACGGCGACTACCGTTCGCGTTCGAGCGCCGTCAACCAGGCGATCGCCTGCTGTCGATCGTTACCGCACATT
>DAOMXG010000030.1:0-18605 GCA_035436995.1 Beijerinckiaceae bacterium | reverse complement strand
GGATGGCCAGCTCTGCACGCCCTGCGGCGCCTGCCGCCAGCGCATCCGCGAATTCGCCAGGCCCAATTGCCCCATTCATATCGCCGGGCCGGAGGGCCTGCGCCGCAGCTTCACGCTGGATGAACTGCTGCCGCATGCCTTCGGGCCGGAGAACCTCGGATGAGTGCGCTCCAGACCATCATCGGACGCGCCGGCAGGCAGCCGGTCGAGGCCGGACTGGTGCTAGGCTCCGGCCTCGGCCCGCTGGCCGATCGGGTGGAGGAGGCGGTCGCCATTGCCTATGGCGATCTCGAAGGCTTTCCCGGCGGCGGCGTCTCCGGCCACGCTGCTCGACTGGTGATCGGTCGCCTCGGCGGGCGCCGCGTCGCGGTGTTTTGCGGCCGTGAACACTATTACGAACACGGCAATGCCGCCGCCATGCGCCCGGCGCTGGAAACTCTGGTCGGGCTGGGGGCGAAAACACTTCTGCTCACCAATGCCGCCGGCTCGCTGCGTGCCGAGGTAGGGCCGACCTCGGTGGTCGTCCATTCCGACTATGTCAACTGGTCCGGGCGCAATCCGCTGATCGGCGAGGCGGGCGATGCGCGCTTCGTCGACATGCGCGATTGCTACGATCCGGGCTTGCGGGCCCGCTTGCGGGCGGTGGCGGAGCGGCAGGGGCTGCCCTATCGCGAAGGTGTCTACTTCTGGTTCTCCGGTCCCACCTTCGAGACCCCGGCGGAGATCCGCGCGATGAAGGCGCTTGGCGCCGATCTGGTCGGCATGTCGACGGTGCCGGAAGTGATCATCGCCCGGCGCCTGGGCCTCAGGGTGGCGGCATTGTCAATGGTGACCAACCTTGCCGCCGGCTTTGCTGGCGCGGACATTTCGCATCACGACACCAAGACCGTGGCGGCGCGCGGCGCCGAGCGTATGGCGGGGCTGATCGTCGGGTTGCTGGAGGATGGCCTATGAGCATGCAGGCTGATCTTTCGCTGGCACGGCGGGCCATGGCCCTCATGGATCTGACCGAACTTGGCGATGGCGCCGACGAGGCGGCGGTGCGTCATCTCTGTGCGACGGCGCGCGGCGGCAACGGCATTCCGGCGGTCGCTGCGGTATGCGTCTGGCCGCGGCATGTGCGGCTGGCGCGGCAGGAGCTGGCCGGCATCAGGGTGGCGACAGTGGTCAACTTCCCCACCGGCGGCCATGCGCTCGCCGATGTGCAGCACGAAACCCGCATGGCGATGTCGGACGGCGCGGATGAGATCGATTTTGTTCTGCCCTATCGCATGTTCCTGGCCGGCGGGGCAGGCGTATGCGATCTGATGCTGCGGCTGGTGCGCGGGGATATTCCGTTCGGCAAGCGGCTCAAGGTTATTCTGGAAACCGGCGCCTTTCCGGATGCCGCGAGCATCCGCCGCGCCGCCGATCTGACGATTGCCGCCGGCGCCGACTTCATCAAGACCTCGACCGGCAAGATCGCCACCGGCGCCACGCCCGAGGCGGCGCGCGTCATGCTTGAAGCCATAAGGGCGGCCGGCCGCCCTGTCGGGTTGAAACCCTCGGGTGGCATCCGTACGCTCGCAGACGCGCGGCTCTATCTTGACCTTGCCGATAGCGTGATGGGCCCCGGCTGGGCCCGTCCAGAGACATTCCGCTTCGGCGCCTCCGGGCTTCACGCCAGTCTCGCCGCTGTCATCAAAAGTGACGCGCCGCCGACGGCACAGTTGCGCTATTGACGAGCCGCTAGAGCATGTCGCGATTAAGTGGATGCCGGTTAATCGCAGAAGACATGCTCTAAACTATTAGAATCGATCACGTTGTCCGTGTTTTGGTGATTCCACCAAAACACAGCGTGATCTAACGGTCTCGATGTCCATGCTGCCCCAGGAAATCATCCGCACGAAGCGCGACGGTGGAACGCTGACCGCCACCGAAATCAGCGATTTCATCGCCGGTCTGGTCGATGGTCGGGTCACCGACATGCAGGCCAGCGCCTTTGCCATGGCGGTGTTCTTCAACGGCATGAGCCGTGACGAAGCCGTGGCCCTGACCTGCGCCATGCGCGATTCCGGCGAGGTGCTGGACTGGAGCCGTGAATCACTGCCCGGCCCGGTGCTCGACAAGCATTCGACCGGCGGCGTAGGCGACAACGTCTCGCTGCTGCTCGCCCCGGCGGTGGCCGCCTGTGGTGGTTTTGTGCCGATGATCTCCGGGCGTGGCCTCGGCCATACCGGCGGGACACTCGACAAGCTCGATTCCATTCCCGGTTATGTCAGCCAGCCCGATAGCGGCCGCTTCCGCGCCGTTGTCCGCACGGTGGGATGCGCCATTATCGGCCAGACCGAGCGCCTCGCACCGGCCGACAAGAAGCTCTACGCCATCCGCGATGTCACGGCGACGGTCGAATCGGTGCCGCTGATCACCGCCTCGATCCTGTCGAAGAAGCTGGCGGCGGGGCTGCAGGGCCTTGCGATGGACGTCAAGACCGGTTCAGGCGCTTTCATGCCGACGCTGGAAAAGGCCCGTGCGCTGGCTCGCAGCATCGTCGCTGTGGCCAACGGCGCCGGGCTGAAAACCCATGCGCTGATCACCGACATGAACGAAGCGCTGGCACCCGCTGCGGGCAATGCCGTGGAAGTCAGAAATGCAGTGGATAATCTCACCGGTGCGCGGCGGGACGCGCGCCTGATCGAGGTCACGACCGCGCTGGGCGCCGAGATGCTGCTGGTCGGCGCGCTGGCGGACGATCTTGACGATGCCCGTGCCCGTATCGCGGGAGCGCTCGACAGCGGCGCCGCGGCGGAAACCTTCGGGCGCATGGTGGCAGCACTCGGCGGGCCGGTCGATTTCGTTCAGCATGCTGAGCGCTACCTGCCGCGCGCGCCCGTGATGCGGCCTGTTCCTGCGGGGCGCTCGGGACGTGTCATGGCGGTCGACACCCGCGCGCTCGGCCTTGCCGTGGTCATGCTGGGGGGCGGTCGCACTCGCGCGGCGGATCGGATCGACCCGGGGGTGGGGCTGACCGATCTGGTGGCCCTGGACCCGATCGTTGCAGCCGATACGCCGCTGGCGATCGTGCATGCGCGCGATGAGGCGGCTGCCGAAGCGGCGGTGGCGGCGGTTCGTGCCGCCTACCATATCGGTCAGCATACTGAACGCCCGGCACTGCTTGTCGAGCGCATCACCGCCGCTGACGGGGAGTGACCGATGCCGCGGGTCCTGCTGATTGTGTGCGATTCGGTCGGCGTTGGCGGCGCACCCGACGCCGCCGCCTATGGTGATGCCGGGGCAGACACGCTGGGCCACATCGCCGAAGCCTGCGCCGCCGCCAAAGGCGATCGCGACGGCCTGCGCGCCGGCCCGCTGGGTGTGCCGAATTTGGTGGCTCTCGGGCTGGGTGAGGCGTGCCGGATCGCCACTGGCCGGGTTCCTGCGGGACTGCAAGGCCCGCATCGCACCGGCGCCGCTGGCGCCGCGATCGAGACATCGCGCGGCAAGGATACGCCGTCCGGCCACTGGGAAATCGCCGGCGTGCCGGTCACCTTCGACTGGGGCTATTTTCCGCACTCGGTGCCGACCTTTCCCGCCGATCTGATCGCCGCCTTTCTGAAAGAGACCGGTCTCGGCGGTATCCTTGGCGATTGCCACGCCTCGGGCACCGAGATCATCGAACGTCTCGGCGAGGAACACATAAGGACCGGCTGGCCGATCTGTTACACCTCGGTGGATTCGGTGTTGCAGATCGCCGCCCATGAGCAGCATTTCGGCCTCGACCGGCTCTATGCAATCTGCGGGGTCATGCGGCGCCTGACCCGGCCGCTCAACATTGGTCGTGTCATAGCAAGGCCGTTCCTTGGCACAGCCTCCGGCAATTTTGCCCGCACGCCGAACCGCAAGGACTGGGCGCTCGCCCCGCCACAACCAACCTTGCTGGATAGGCTGGAGGCGGCCGGCCGGCCGGTCGTTTCGGTCGGAAAAATTGGTGATATCTTTTCGCACAAGGCGACGGGCCGCGAGGTCAAGGGGCCAGGCAACATGGCCAATCTCGATCTTGCGCTACGCGAATTCAGTATACTGAAGGAGGGCGGATTGGTCTTCGCCAATCTCGTCGATTTCGATTCCGAGGCTGGCCACCGCCGCGACGTTCCACTCTATGCGCATCTGCTTGAACAGTTCGATGCGCGTCTGCCCGATATCCACGCCGTCCTGCGGCCTGGCGATGTCTGCATCATCACGGCCGATCACGGCAATGACCCCACCTGGGGTGGCACCGACCATACCCGCGAGGCGGTGCCGGTGCTTGCCTTCGGTCCGGACATGCCGCCGCGCTGCATCGGCCTCAGGCAAAGCTTTGCCGATATTTCGCAAAGCGTGCTCGGCCACCTCCGCGTGCCTCGGGGGCCGGTGGGGACGTCCTTTCTGTGAGCGTAAAAACTCTCACCACCAGCCGTCATTCGCCATCGAGGTCCACGGCTCCCTGAGGGGCAGTGCATCGCCCTTCTGGATCAGTTCGATGGAAATGTTGTCGGGCGAACGGACAAAAGCCATGCGGCCATCGCGCGGTGGACGGTTGATGGCGACGCCGGCCTTCTGCAGCTTTTCGCAGATGGCGTAGATGTCATCGACCCGGAAGGCGAGATGGCCGAAGGCGCGACCGATTCCATAGGGCTGCGGATCCGGATCCCAGTTGTAGGTCAGTTCGACTTCCGGCCAGCGATTGTCGCGGGCAAGTGCGGCCTGTTCGGGCGCGGCGAGGAAAATCAGCGTGAATCGCCCTTTCTCGCTCTCCGTGCGGCGCGTTTCGACCAGGCCCAGCAGGCCGCAATAGAACTTCAGCGACGCATCAAGATCGGTGACACGCACCATTGTGTGGGCAAAATGCATGGAAGACTCCGGGAAACGGGCAAGATACGGGATTGACCGGCGGTTGTCCGACAAGTTAGGCCCGGAGCAACAAAAAGGGAAGGGCGGCGCCATGAGCGAACCGGTTCTTGTCGAGGTGACACGCGGCGGTATCGTCGAATCAGCCCATCGCGGCACGCTGGTCGTCGCGGATGCGGATGGTCGGATCGTTGCTGCGCTGGGCGATGGGGAGCGGCGCGCCTTCCCGCGCTCGGCGGTCAAAGCCTTGCAGGCGCTGGTGCTGATGGAATCGGGTGCGGCAGACCGCTTCGGCCTTGATGATGCCGATATCGCGCTCGCCTGCGCCTCGCATTCGGGCGAGGAGGTACATGCTACCCAGGCGCTCAGCATGCTGAAGAAGGCGGGGCAGACGGCAACCTGCCTCGAATGTGGTGCTCACTGGCCGATGCGCGAGGAAGCGGCGCGCGCCCTGGCTGCCGCCGGCCGGAAGCCGAGTGCGTTGCACAACAATTGTTCCGGCAAGCACGCCGGATTCATCTGTGCCGCTGTCACCATGGGCGAGGATCCGAAGGGCTATGTCCGGCCGGATCACCCGTTGCAGCGCGCTGTCACCGCGGCGCTTGAGACCAGCCTCGGGCTTGATCTGTCTGATGCCCCGCGCGGCGTCGATGGCTGTTCGATCCCAACCTATGCCGTGCCGTTGGCAGCGCTGGCGCGCGGCTTTGCCCGCTTTGGCACCGGCATGGGGTATGGTCGCGAGCGGGCGAGAGCGGCGGCGCGCATCCGCCAGGCCGTTGCGGCGGCGCCGTTCATGGTGGCCGGCAGCAACCGGTTTGACACGACGATCATGCGGGCACTCGGGCAGCGGGCCTTCGTCAAGACCGGCGCGGAAGGCGTCTATTGCGCCGCGCTGCCGGAGCAGGGGCTCGGCATTGCACTCAAGATCGATGATGGCGCCAAGCGCGCCTCAGCGGCGGTGATGGCGAGCCTCATCGCCGCCTGTCTGCCGCTTGATGCCGCGCAAGGCACCGTGGTGGCCGCCGCCATGGATACGCCGCTGGTTAACTGGAACGGCATCGAGGTGGGGCGCGTACGTCCGAGCGCAGCTGTGCGCGCGTTATCGGTTTGAGCGCCAGCGCGCATCCTGAACAAGCAGGCGGGCCATGGCGACGCCGGCCCTGACCAGTCGCTGGAAATGCCACGGCCCGCGCAGTTTCGGAATATGCAGGAACAGGCACGGGATGCGCGCGTCGGTTGCCTCCAGCATGAGCCAGTAGCTGTAATTGCACAGATAGGTGCCGGCGCTTGTCGACAGGCGCGTGTCGAGTCCGGCGGCGTGTCCGGCGCGCAGGCAGGCTGCAAACGGCGCGCGGCCCTTGCTGAGAAAGGCCATGCTCGGGTTGATCGCCAGCCGTGCCGAGCGCTGGCCGGCAGCATCGGGAAACAGCAGGGCGCGGCGGTTGCGGGCATTGAGTTCCACCGACAGGTGCCGCCGCCGGCTGGCAACCCCGATCATCAGGATGGCGGCAGGCTGCACTTGCGCGAGCAGAGGCCCGGCCTCGCCCTCAAGCGCGGCATAACTGGTGTGGAAGATCGCACAATGGGTTGTGAGACCGATGCGGCGCAAGCCACCATCGGCGGCGATGGCGCGGGCGGTTCGTTCGGCAGGATTGCGTGGCACGCCGGGAAATGGGCCGAAGCCGGTGACGAGCAGCACGCGGTTGCTCACAGCCCCACCATCGCGGCGATTTCATCGGCGCCGAGCGTGGCCGACAGCGCGCCGGTGAACACGGCCTCCTCGATCTCCGGCAGCCGCGCCCGCAATGTGGCATCGGCGCGCAGGCGGCTGCGGAACCGGTCGTCGAGCATCGTCCACATCCATTTGACCTGCTGCCGGGCACGTTTTGCGGCAAGATCGCCGGATGCGCCGAGCAGGGCGCGATGCTGCGATACGTTCGACCACAGCCCGTCCAATCCTTCGTCGTTGAGGCCGGAAATCAGGATCACCGGCGGCTTCCAGCGCGCGCTGTCGGGGGTCAGCAGGTTAAGCGCGGCCGAATATTCCATCGCCGTGGAGCGCGCCCGCCCGAGGCTCTCGCCATCGGCCTTGTTGATGGCGATCATGTCGGCGAGTTCAATCACGCCTTTCTTGATGCCCTGCAATTCGTCGCCGCCGCCCGGCAGCAGCAGGACGAGGAAGAAATCGGTCATGTCGGCCACGGCCGTCTCCGACTGGCCGATCCCGACGGTTTCCACCAGTACGACATCAAATCCGGCCGCTTCGCACAGCAGCATCGCCTCGCGTGTGCGCGCCGCGACCCCGCCCAGCGTCTGCCCGGCCGGCGAAGGGCGAATAAAGGCGCTTTCATGCATCGACAGCCGCGCCATGCGGGTCTTGTCGCCGAGGATGGCGCCACCGGTGCGCGACGAGGTCGGGTCAACCGCCAGCACCGCAACCTTGTGCCCCTCGCTGATCAATCGCATGCCCAGCACGTCGATCGTGGTCGATTTGCCGACGCCGGGCACACCGGTGATGCCGAGCCGGACAGCCTTGCCGGTGAACGGCAGCAATCGTTGCACCAGCGCCCGCGCCTGGGCCTGATGATCGAGGCGCTTGGATTCAACCAGCGTGATCGCCCGCGCCAGCGCGGCGCGATCGCCGGCGCGCAGCCGGTTGGCAAGATCATCGACAGGGCCGGGGGCAGGGCTGGTGCGCATCACCGGTTTCATAGCGCCGCTTTGTGGCCTTCGCCATGGGCGGAAGGTCGACCGACCGTCAAACCGAGCCGCCATCCACGACATAATGCTGGCAAGAGCATCATCCCATCAGGTGGATATCCGTTGATAGATAAGGTGATACGCCAAAACAAAGGGATAGAGCAGTCGGTCTGGTTCCATCAGATCAATGGATCGGCCTTGCCTCGCGCACCACATCCTCCTGCTCGGGACGCTCGATGGCGCAAGGGCGGGCAAAGCGGGTGCGGCGTATCGCCTCCTCAGGGTCGCAGATGCCGAGTTCGACCAGCAGGCGTGCCACCAATGTGCCGGACCGCCCGCAACCGGCGCGGCAATGGATATGAATGTTCTTGCCGTCGCGGATCATCCCCCGGATCTGCGGACCGGTCATCAGCCAGTCGCGCTCCCAATCGGCATCGGGGCGACAGTAATCCTCGATCGGCAGGTAGAACCACTCCATGCCGGCTCCATGAACGGCGCGACCGAGATAGCCGACCCCCATTTCGTCAAGCTCTTCGAGTGCATTGAGCGTGATGACGGCGGCCACCTTGTGGCGCTTGAGCACGCCGATGTCATGGTCGAGATCGTGATCCTGATCGGCGCGGCCGGGGCAGCAGCTCAGCAGGATCTGCCCCCATTCGGGCCGGGTGTCCACCGCAGCGATGATAAGCGGAATGATCATCGCGGTTGCCTGCCACGAGTGATGTATATTGCGACATTGCAAAGTCTATTCTGCGGTCTCAAGCGCTTGAACCCTACCGATTCCTCCCGATCTGTAGACCATCTTAGCAGGAGAGACACGATGATCCATGTGCGCAAATCGGCGGAGAGGGGACATGCGAATTTCGGCTGGCTCGACAGCTACCACAGCTTTTCCTTCGGCCAGTATTATGACCCCCAGTTCATGGGCTTTGGCCCGTTGCGGGTCATCAATGATGACAGGGTCGCCGGCGGCGGCGGCTTTCCCATGCATCCGCACGACAACATGGAAATCGTCACCTACATGCTGTCCGGCAGCCTCGCCCACAAGGACAGCCTCGGTTCCGGCTCAACCATCCGCCGCGGCGATGTGCAGCGCATGACCGCCGGCACAGGCATCCGCCATTCGGAGTTCAATGCCTCGGCGACCGATGAAGCGCATTTCCTGCAAATCTGGATTCTTCCCGAAGTGCGCGGCCTCGCCCCGTCCTACGAGGAAAAGCACCTTGGCGACGCCGGCAGGCGCGGCAGGCTGCAACTCATCGCCTCACGCGGGGCCCGCGATGGGTCTGTGCACATCAATCAGGATGTCGACCTTTATGCGAGCATCCTCAACGAGGGTGAGAAGCTGGCGCACACCTTCCGCCCCGGCCGCATCGGCTGGCTTCAGGTCGCGCTGGGGTCGGTCGCCGTGAATGGCTCCGAACTGAAGCAGGGCGACGCCGTTGCCATGGCCGACATGGATGCCATCACCATCGAAGGACGCAGCAAGGGCGCGGAAATCCTGCTGTTCGACATGGCGCGGTGAGGGCTGCCCCCGCCCTTCGCGGGAGGGAGCACTACACAACGGCCCGGGCTTTATTGGACGGTCATCTGATATGTCAGCGTCGAGCAGCCGTCGCGCCCCCGGCTGTTCCCGCAAACCTTGATGACGTAACTATCAGCCCCCTTGAAGCCAGGCTTCGCGCGATAGGTGAAATTGAAGGCGCCGGATTGTTGCAAGGTTCCATTTTGCGGCCTGCCTACGATGCTTGCGGATGTGAACATCGTTCCGCCGCCTGCGCGGTAGCCATGCGTGCATTGGCCATTGTCCGAGGTAGAATAGTAAGTCACTGAATCATTCTGATCTGGGAAAAAATTCCCCCCCCCCTTGTTTGACAAGCGGCATGAGCAGTTACCGAAAGAGTGGTCACAAATAGGCCAATAACAATTGCGTGCGTATGGTGCATAATGCCTCTCCTTGATCTGCAAAGTTATTATTATTTTAGGATTAACATAATGCAAGATATATTTACACAATATTAAATCTCAGTATATGAGAAAATACATATAGAAATATTTGTGGATCAGGCTCTGTTTGATGCTTATGCACCGATCTGTCAGTCGAGGCGCCGAGCCGTTTTGCGGCAGCAGCGCTGAGTGCTGCACCGGACGGAGAGGCGGGAGTGCGGTAAGGGACGTGCTCTACGAAAATAAGAATTGTTGCACATAATATTGCTCTACAAAATAAAAGTTTGTATAACACGAGCATGATCGAACGGCTCTCCCCTCTGGCTCAAACCACCTATGTCGATCTCGTCGCGGCCCTGCAGGATGAGGCCGTTGCGGCCGTGCGAGGCACGCCTTCACGGGTGACGCGTGGGAAACGCGCGTATTGGTATGACATGTATCGTATCGGGGCCTCGGTCCGGCGCAGCTACATTGGTGAGGATACGCCGGAATTGCGCGCGCGACTGGAGCGTGAGCGCCCCGGTGCGGACGATCTCGAGCGCCAGCGCTATCGCGCGCGGCTGATCCGCGTCCTGCGGGCGGAAGGTTTTATGGGAACCGACGCCGCCACCGGATCGTTGCTTGGCGCCATGCAGAAGGCCGGCGTATTCCGGCTTGGCGGCGTGCTGGTGGGGACGGCGGCATTTCGCCTCTACCAGGGCGAACTTGGCCTTCGCTATCGGTTGGACGACACGGCCCAGACCAATGACATCGACATCGCGAGTTTCGAGCGCTTGTCGCTGGCGCTTGAGGATGTGGTGTCGGAGTCGTTGCAGAACGTTCTGGCCGATTTTGAATTTGATCCCGTGCCCAGCCTCGATCCCGGCAAGGTATGGCGCTGGCGGCAGACGCGCAGCAACCTGTTGGTGGAATTCCTGACGCCGTCTTTCGACGCGGATGAGGGCATCCGTCCGCTGGCGGCACTGGGGGTGGAAGCACAGGCACTGCATTACCTGAACTACCTGATTGCCGAACCCGTGGCCGCAGCGCTCACCTATCGCAGCGGCGTGCTGATCCACATACCTCGACCGGAACGCTTTGCCATTCACAAGCTGATCGTGGCCGATCGCCGCCGTGAGGGGGTGGACAGTCTGAAAGCGGTCAAGGACCGCGCCCAGGCGGCGTTCCTCATCAATGCGCTGTCCGAGGATCGCCCCGACGATTTGGCAGAAGCCTATGAAGACGCCATGGCGCGCGGCTCCCGCTGGCGGGAGCGGATTGCAGCGACCCTCAGACGCATGCCGGAAGCGACGGCGCGGCTGGAGGCATCGGGGATCAGTTCATTGACGCGAACGGAATAATCGACTCACCCCTTCTGCCGATACCCCAGCCTGTCACTCAGATCGTCGAGCAATTTTCCGGCGGCATCGGCGATGGCTGTGCCGGGCGGGAAGATGGCGGCGGCGCCGGCCTTGTAGAGCGCCTCGTAATCCTGCGGCGGGATGACGCCGCCGGCGACGATCATGATATCGCCGCGCCCTTCTTTTTCCAGCGCGGCCTTAACCGCCGGCACCAGCGTCAGATGCCCCGCCGCCAGCGACGAGACGCCGATGATATGCACATCGTTTTCCACAGCCTGTCGGGCGGCTTCTTCCGGGGTTGCGAACAGCGGCCCGATGTCGACATCAAAGCCGAGATCGGCAAAGGCCGAGGCGATCACCTTCTGGCCGCGGTCGTGACCGTCCTGACCGAGCTTGGCGACGAGGATGCGCGGGCGGCGCCCGTCGGCCTCCTCGAACGCGGCGACCTTGTCGTGAACGCGGGTGATCATTTCGGAATTCACGCCGACCTCCCGCTTGTAGACGCCGGAAATGGCGCGAATTTCCGCGACATGCCGCCCCCAGGCCTTTTCCAGCGCCAGTGATATCTCGCCCACAGTCGCCTTGGCCCGTGCCGCCTCGACGCCCAGCGCCAGCAGGTTGCCCTCGCCGGAGCGGGCAGCGGCTTCGAGCGCAGCCAGCGCGTTATCCACAGCGCCCTGGTCGCGCTCGGCCCTGAGGCGCTTGAGCTTGGCGATCTGGCTGGCGCGCACGGCGGCATTGTCGACCTTCAGCACATCCACCGGCGGCTCGTTGTCGAGCCGATACTTGTTGACGCCGACGATGGTCTGCTGGCCGGAATCGATGCGCGCCTGGGTGCGGGCTGCGGCTTCCTCGATCCTGAGTTTCGGGATGCCGGCCTCGATGGCCTTGGCCATGCCGCCCAGCTTTTCCACTTCCTGAATATGGTCCCAGGCACGCGCGGCAAGATCTCCGGTCAGCTTTTCGATGAAGGCCGAACCGCCCCACGGATCGATGAAGCGGTTGGTGCCGGCCTCCTGCTGCAGGAAAATCTGCGTGTTGCGGGCGATGCGGGCGGAAAAGTCGGTCGGCAGCGCCAGCGCCTCGTCAAGGGCGTTGGTATGCAGCGACTGGGTGTGGCCCTGCGTTGCCGCCATCGCCTCGACGCAGGTGCGCACGACATTGTTGGAGACATCCTGCGCCGTCAGCGACCAGCCCGAGGTCTGGCAATGGGTGCGCAGGGAGAGCGAGCGCTGGTCCTTCGGGTCGAACTGCTTGACCAGCTTGGCCCACAGCAGGCGCGCGGCGCGCATCTTGGCCACTTCCATGAAGAAATTCATGCCGATGGCCCAGAAGAAGCTGAGCCGTGGCGCGAATTTGTCCACCGGCAGTCCGGCCTTGATGCCGGCGCGGATATATTCGACGCCATCGGCCAGCGTATAGGCGAGTTCGAGGTCCTGCGTCGCCCCGGCTTCCTGCATGTGGTAGCCGCTGATCGAGATCGAGTTGAACTTCGGCATGTGCTGGGCGGTATAGGCGAAGATGTCCGAGATGATCCGCATCGATCCCTTGGGCGGGTAGATGTAGGTATTGCGGACCATGAATTCCTTGAGAATGTCGTTCTGGATCGTGCCCGACAGCTTGGCCGGCGCCACGCCCTGTTCTTCGGCCGCGACGATGTAGAGCGACAGGATCGGCAGCACTGCGCCGTTCATGGTCATCGACACCGACATCTGGTCGAGCGGAATTCCGTCAAACAGGGTGCGCATGTCGTAGATGGAATCGATGGCGACGCCCGCCATTCCCACATCGCCGGAAACGCGCGGATGGTCGCTGTCATAGCCGCGATGGGTGGCAAGATCGAAGGCGACCGAAAGGCCCTTCTGCCCAGCCGCGAGGTTGCGACGATAGAAGGCGTTGGAATCCTCCGCCGTGGAGAATCCGGCATACTGGCGCACCGTCCACGGGTTGGTCACATACATTGTCGGGTAAGGCCCGCGCAGATAGGGCGCGATGCCGGGGTAAGTGTCGAGAAAATCGAGCCCGGCAAGGTCTTCCTCGCCATAGACAGGCTTGATCGCGATGCCTTCCGGTGTCTGCCAGTCTCCTCCGGCAGTCGGCGCCGGCGCGCTGGGGGCTTGTCCGTAGGATAGCGAAGAGAAATCCGGGATACGGGTCATGGCGGCCTCGCGGATCAGAGCATTTTCCGATCAGGTCTTACATCGGGGTGGCCGGGTTCGGAAACACGTCCTTCGTCGGACTGAGCAGGGGTTCCGGACGCCGGCTTGACCGGTGGCAGGATGGTTGCCTCGCTGCGTTTGCGCCGCGCCAGCCGCTCGAACAGAAATCCGCCGAGAATGCCAAGCAGCGTTGCGCCGATCACCATCGCCGGTATGGCAAGAAAGGCGATACCCGTCGATGGGAACAGCACGCCGCGAAAGCGGAACAGCGCGTAGCCGGCCACCAGCGCCCCGAGAACGCCGCCGATCATCGCAAACAGCCGTCCCGCCGGTCGCTCGCCGAAGCCGAGGATCAGATGGACCAACGGCATCAGGATCAGCGCCACCGGCGCCACAGCAATGAAGGCAAGGCCAAACCACAGGATCAGGCGCTCGGCGATCTCGCCCGACGTCAGGCTGGAATACCAGACGCCGAATCCGGTCACGACCAGTGCCGCCAACGACGAAATGACAAAGGTGGTCACGCCTCCGGCGCGGATGTAACGCAACATCGCGTCTCTCCCATTCGATGCGACGATCTTATAGCATCCCTGCGGGTGCGGCCAAACCGGGTCTGCAAGACGAAAAACGCCCGGAGGATTGCCCCGGGCGTTGATCCTGCCAGACAGGCGGCTGTGTCAGCGGCGATAGCGCTGGATCAGCGACCACAGCGCCGGAACAAGGCCGGCCGCCAGCAGCGTCTTGAACAATGTCGCCCAGGCGAAGGGCGCGATGCCAGCGGCAAACGCCTTGTCCGGGCCGATCAGCGTCGACAGCCACAGAAATCCCAGGGCGAGGATCACCAGATGGCCCACCGACATCAGTGCCAGCGAACCGCCGAAGCTGCGATCATAGCCCTTGCTGGCGCCCCAGCCCATCAGGCCGACGGCTGCCACGAACCCGGCGAGATAGCCGCCGGTCGGGCCGGCCATGTAGGCCGGGCCAGCGCCCGTTGCAAAGACCGGCAGGCCGGCGAAACCTTCGAGAAGATAGAGGCCGATCGTCGCCAGCCCCAGACGCAGGCCGAAAGTCGCCCCGATCACCAGCACCACCAGCGTCTGCATGGTCATCGGCACCGGATAGAACGGCACCTGCACCTTGGCCGACAGCGCCAGCGCCAGCGTGCCCGCCAGCACAAGAACCGTCTTGCGGACAAGAGCGCTGCGGTCGCGCCCTTCCACCAGGCTGGCGATCATCGGAGCGTAGGAAGTGGCCTGCATGGAAACCGTCCTCTTGAATGTGATCCTGTGACGCTTGTGGTAGGAGGTCCTTGCCTCGGCGGCAAGCCCCCCAAAAAGTCCAAACTGTCTAATCGCGCTTTCTTTATGCGAACCGGAATCCGTTTCGCTTGAAATCGCTATGCCTGTGCCAGCCGCAGCGCCTCGCCCAATGTCGCCACCGCATCGCAGCCAACGAATACGAAGCGGCTGAGGCCAGCCTCGCGCAACGCCGACTCAAGCTCGCCCGGCCGGCCGGCAAGGTAGAGTGTCGCCCCGGCAGCGCCAAGGGCTCTGGCGGCGGCCACGGCCTCGGCTGCATAAACCGCGTCTGACGAGCAGAGGCAGGCGATGCGGGCGCCAGAAGCGCGATAGGCGGCAACCAATGCCGCCGTATCGGCAAAACCGTCATTGGTCGGCGCCTCGATGCCGCCAGCCTCGAAGAAGTTCTTCGCAAAGATGGTGCGCGCGGTGAAATCCGGGATCGCCCCGAGATTGGCGAGAAACACCCTCGGCCGTGTCTTGCTGCGGCATGCGGCATCGCGCAGAGCTTCAAAAGGTTCGGCCAGTCGCATCGGCACCAGCAGGCCCTTGTCCGCCAGCGGCGGCATCGGCGCCAGCACCTCGACCGATGCTTCGTGAACATTGGGGAATTCCGAGGCGCCTGTCAGCGGGTCCTTGCGGGTTGCAACCGCCTTCATCCGCTGTGCACGCACGGCCGTGACCTTGTCGGCAAAAGCCGGCAGGGCCTTGGCGATGCCGCCCGCCGCCTCGATCTCCTGGAACAGGACCCACGCCTTTTCTGCCATCGCTTCCGTCAGATCCTCGACTGAGCCGGCCCCGGCGGCCGGATCGGCGATGCGGTAGAGGTTGGCTTCTTCCGCCAGAACCACCTGGGTGTTGCGGGCCAGCCGCCGCGCGGTTGCATCCGGCAGGCCGAGTGCTGCGGTGAAGGGCAGGCAGGAGATCAGATCAGCGCCACCGATGGCAGCGGCGAACACCGCCA
The DNA here is from genome assembly GCA_035436995.1 of Beijerinckiaceae bacterium. Classification (GTDB taxonomy): domain Bacteria; phylum Pseudomonadota; class Alphaproteobacteria; order Rhizobiales; family Beijerinckiaceae; genus JAIUNP01. The sequence goes on along the minus strand of DAOMXG010000030.1, from coordinate 3,331 downwards.
CCGTGTTGCGCAGGATGTTCACATGCGGATCGTTGCGCGTCAGCATGCGCCATGCCGTTTCGGCGACAAGGAACCCCGGCTTTGGCGTAAGACCACACGCCTGCTCGATGCGCGCCCACAGCCGCCGTGCGGCACGCAGCTTGGCGATCGAGGCAAACTGGTCGGCATCGACAGCCAGCCGCATGTAGATCGCATCACGGGCAACGGAAAGATCCATGCCGGCGCTCTCAAGCGCCCGGAGATAGGTCACCGCACTGGCCAGCGCGAAGGCCAGTTCCTGCGCTTCCGAACCGCCTGCCGCATGGACGAGGCGCCCGTCGCCGACCATGAACGGGCCTTTCAGGCCCTGGGCGACGTGATCCTTGACGACGGCGGCCACCATCGGGGCAATATCAGCCCACTCGTCCGGACTGCCGAACCCGCGGGCGATCCGGCCGATCGGATTATAGCCGAACTTGACGTCGATCTGATCCGGTTTGAGGCCCTTGGCCCGGGCAATCTCGGCAATCACCTTGCCGGCCTCGCGCGACTGGCCGCCCATGTCGAGATCGAGCGTCACCCCCATGTCGAGGTGGATCTGCCCGAGCACGCGCGTCAACGTCTCGCGCGAGGCATCCTTGAGGCCGAAACCATGCGCGCCGGGCGCATCGGCGAACACCAGCGTCAGGGCATTGGCCCCGTTCATCAGATCCTCGAGCGCTTGCGCATTCGCCCTTGCGGGATCGGGAAGTTCAATCCGCTGGCTGAGCTTCCACGCAGCGCCGGCTCCGGCGCGCGTCACCGGAGTTGCAGCCTTGCGGCGCTGCGACATCGGCGAAATGGTCAGGCCATCGTAGGTGCGGCCGACCAGCTTCTTGTCGAAGTCCGCGCCCTTGAGGACGCCTTCGACCAGCTTGAGCCATTGATCGCGCGAGGCGGCGGGGAAATCGGAGGCAAGCGGCAGTGTGCTCATGCACACCTTCTACGCCCGACTTAGGGCCCTGAAAAGATGCCTGCATTGCGCATTTGGTTGGTAGTCCGCACCAAAGCAAAGCCCCCGCCTGCGGGCGGGGGCCAGGATGGCGATGCGTTTGGCTACTCGCCTGATGTCAGGCTGCCATGGTCATCGCGGCATCGGCAAGGCGCGCAGCTGCATAGGTGCGCGGACCGGTCTGAATGTCGCAATGATTGGCGGCGCGGGCGATGATCGCCAGGTCTTCGTTCGAGCGCGGGGTGGCATGCAGGATCTTCACCAGCCGGTCATAGCGGGCGTTGCCAAGCTCGTTGGCCTCGCCTGACACATACATCCAGCCTGGCAGGCCGGTTTCCTGGGCAACCAGCGGGGTGGGATGGCCGCCGAGGCGGATCGACAGGTCAATCACCTCGTCCCACAGGTGACGGATTTCGCTGGCGCCGGCGGCAGCAGCGGACGGAGCGGTCATCGACGACAGGGCCGACGGCGCGGCGAAAGCGGCCGGAACAGCGGCAAAGGCGGCGGTGGCGCCCAGCAGGGCACGGCGGGTGGTGGTCATGGCAGAGGTCCTCTCGGGTTCAGGCATCTGATGGGTCTCGACATCCGGATGCGGCATCGCTCCTCACGATACGCGAAGTATGTTATGCTCATTCTGAGTTGAACGCTATCTGAATAATGCGGAGTTGAAGGCCCGCCGATCACTTCTTTTTGTCCGGGTTGCTGGCGCGGATGCTGCATGGAACAATGGCGCCGGAGGCCCCAAGCATGACCACGCATGCCTATGCATTCGATGCCTATGGCACCCTGTTCGATGTGCATGCCGCAATCGCGCGCCACAGGGGCGCGCTGGGGACAGATGCCGAAGCGTTTTCGGCGCTGTGGCGTGCCAAGCAGCTTGAATATTCCTGGACCCGTACCCTGATGGGGCGGACACGGGATTTCTGGCAATTGACGCAGGATGCGCTGGATTTCTGCCTGGCGCGGTTTCCTGGCGTTGATCCAGCGCTGCGCCAGCCGCTGCTGGAATCATATTTCCGGCTCGATGCCTTCGCCGATGCGCGGCCGACGCTGCTGCGCCTGCGCGCGGACGGTGCGCGCTGCGCCCTGTTCACCAACGGAACCCGCGCGATGGCGGAATCGGCAGCCGCCAGCGCCGGGCTTGCCGATTGTCTGGAAATGATCGTCTCGGTCGAGGCCGCCGGCCGGTTCAAGACGGTTCCCGAGGTCTATGCGCTGGTTGCCGGCCGCCTTGGACTGCCGATGGCGGCGGTCACGCTTGTGTCCTCGAACCGCTGGGATATTGCCGGCGCGGCCGCCTGCGGCATGCCTGGCATCTGGGTCAACCGCACCGGCCAGCCGGATGAATATCCCGATCTTGCGCCGGTGCGCATCATCACCCGGCTCGACGAACTGTCGTGCTGAATTACCCGACGCGGGCTCTGCCCGCCTGCCCGCCGCTTTCACCCGGCATCTCGCAGTCCGGACCAATCTCCTCGGCGACGATGTAGAGCGGGCGGCGTTTCACTTCGGCGAAGATGCGGCCGACATATTCGCCGATGACGCCCAGCGAGACCAGCTGGATCCCTGAGAAGAACATCACCGACACGATCAGCGAGGGAAAGCCCGGAACATCCGCCCCGAACACCAGGGTCTTGATCGCGAAGAACAGCGCATAACAGATCGCGAAGGTCGAGATGATCGAGCCGATATAGGTCCAGACCTTGAGCGGCAGTGTCGAGAACGAGGCCAGACCGTCGAGCGCAAAGCCCATCAGCTTGCGGAAGCTCCATTTCGACATGCCATGCGCGCGATCCGCCACCTCGAACGGGATACCGATGGACTTGAACCCGACCCAGGCGAACAGCCCTTTCGAGAACCGTGCCCGTTCGCCCATGCGCGTCAGCGCATCGACCACCTTGCGGTCGATCAGCCGATAGTCGCCGGCGCCATCGGGCAGGGCGGTCTCGCCGAAGCGCTCGAACACCCTGTAGAACTTGCCCGACAGCCAGCGCCGCACCGGTCCGTCGGTCGAACGGTCGACACGCTGGCCGTAGACCATGTCAAAGCCCTCGCGCCACTTGGCGACAAAGGTCTCGATTGTCTCGGGGGGGTGTTGCAGGTCGGCGTCGATGATGATGACGGCGCGGCCGCGCGAATGGTCAAGCCCTGCGGCGAGGGCGATTTCCTTGCCGAAATTGCGCGAGAACGATACCGCGCGGATACGGCTGTCGCGCCCCGCCAGCGCCCGGATGCGCGCCAGCGTGTCGTCGCGGCTGCCATCGTCAACGAACACGATTTCCCAGCTTTGCGCGGCGCGATCGAGGATAGGCGCCAGCCGCAGCAACAGGGCGTCGATATTCGGCCCCTCGTTGAAGGCAG
>DAOMXG010000029.1:0-18950 GCA_035436995.1 Beijerinckiaceae bacterium | reverse complement strand
CCTGTTTGGCGGGCTGGTGGCGTGGATCCTCGCCAAACAGGTCGAGTTCAACCGGGCGATGATCACCGCCTTGCGTGCAACGCGCGAGGGGGCCGGCGCCTGGGCGTTGATCTCGGTGGCTTTCCTTTATGGGGTGTTCCACGCTGCCGGCCCCGGCCATGGCAAGGCCGTGGTCTCGTCCTATGTGTTTGCCAACGAGGATGTGCTCAAACGCGCCGTGCTGGTGGCGCTGGCAGCGGCGTTGTTGCAGGCTGTTGTCGCCATCACGCTGGTGGTGCCGGCGGTCAGCCTGCTTGGCGCAACGGCCCGTCAGGTCGACCAGTCCGTCGCCTGGATCGAGATCATCTCGTTCAGCGCGATCCTCTTGCTCGGTCTGTCGCTGCTCTGGCGCAAGGGCCGCGCCTTTCTGGCTTTTTTCAAGCAGGCCCCGGACCAGTCACTGGCCCCCTGTCCGCATTGCGGCAGCGGACTAGGCATCGGAAGCCATACCCACCAGCACCATGGTCACCACCATGACCATGGCGCCGCCTGCACCCATGTGCATTTGCCCGATGCTACCGATCTCGCCGGGACAAAGTCCTGGCGTGATCTGGTTGCAGTCGTGGTGGCCGCAGGCTCGCGGCCTTGCTCGGGAGCGATCATCCTGTTGGCATTCGCGCTCTCGGTCGGCGCCTTGGGAGTCGGCATCGCTGCGGTGTTTGCCATGGCGGTCGGCACCGGCCTGACAACGGCGGGTTTTGCGGTGGGCGCCGTGCTGGCCAAAGGCGCCACACGGCGGCTGGCCGAACGCAGTGAGCGTCTTGCCTGGCTGACTGCCGCAGTTGAATGCGCGGCAGCGCTGGCGGTTACGTTGCTTGGAGCTGCGTTGCTGATGGGGTATCTGACCAGCAGTTGACAGGGGATTGTCGCATCCGGCGCTTTCCTGTAGCGACGTGTGATCAACGTCTGCCCGTCCGGCTGTTGCCGCCTGAAGTGGATTTCGCCATGGCCAAGCGCCTCAATGCCAGCAATCTCCTGACCATCGTCTCGGTGACGATTCTCGTCGGCGTCGAGGTGATCGGCGCCTTATTGGCGGCTGGCTGGGCGCTTGGCGGGCTGTTCCAGCTTGGCCGCGAGGTCACCTGGGGGATCATGGCCGTTTGTATCGCGGCCGGCGGCTGGGCCACATTCCGGTTCCTGCAGGGCGCGCTGAAGATCGAGCCGATCTACCAGTAACGGATCGGACTGCCGCCCGCACCCTTTCGGAACCGCCATGGATCGTCGCACACTTTTCGCAGTTCTTGCCGCCGCTGCGCTGCCCTCAAGGCAGATATCCGCCCAGGAACCCGGGCTTGACCTCGGACCGGCCGCAACCTTCAGCTTTGATGCGCTGGTCGAGCGGGCGCGTCTGGCGGCGGCGTCCGCCTATGTTCCCCCACCCCGTCCGGCACCCGATGTGCTCGAAAGGATTGACTATGACGCGCATGGCAAGCTCAGGTTCAAGACCGATTTTGCCGTCTGGGGACGCCCGCAGGAGCAGCGTCGCTTTCCGGTGACCTTCTTCCATCTCGGCCGCTATTTCGTCAAACCGGTGCGCATGCATGTGGTGGACGGTGGCAAGGCGCGCGAAATCATCTATCGCGAGGATTATTTCGACATGCCGGCGGACAGCCCGGCCAAGCAGCTGCCGAAAGGCGCGGGCTTTGCCGGTTTCCGCTTTCAGGAAGCTGTTGACGGCACACTGGACTGGAAGAAAAACGATTGGGTGGCCTTTCTCGGCGCTTCCTATTTCCGCGCCATCGGCGATCAGTTCCAGTATGGGCTCTCGGCCCGCGGCCTGATGCTCGATTCCGCCATCGGAACGCCGGAAGAATTTCCCGATTTCACCCATATCTGGCTTGAACAGGGGCAGAGCGCCGGACATGTCACCGTCTATGCCCTGCTCGACAGCCCGAGCGTCGCCGGCGCGTTCCGCTTCGACATGAAGCGCGGCCGGGGCGTGACCATGGACATCGACAAGCGCCTGTTCGTGCGCAAGGCGGTGGCGCGCTTCGGCATTGCGCCGCTGACCTCGATGTACTGGTTCTCCGAAACCGCCAAACCTACCGCAGCAGACTGGCGCCCGGAGGTTCACGATTCCGATGGGCTCGCCCTGTGGACCGGCAGCGGCGAGCGCATCTGGCGCCCGCTCAACAATCCGCCGCGCACCCTCGCCTCGTCCTTCGGCGACACGAACCCGCGCGGCTTCGGCCTCCTCCAGCGCGACCGTGCCTTCGATCACTATCAGGATGGCGTCTATTACGAGCGCCGGCCGAGCCTGTGGGTGGAACCGGTCGGCAACTGGGGCAAGGGGTCCGTCACGCTGATCGAGATCCCCACCGACGACGAAATCCACGACAATGTCGTTGCGGCCTGGGTTCCGGAGGCGCCGGTCCAGCCGGGCGACAAATTCGCCCTGAAGTACCGGCTGCACTGGCAGGCCGAAGAGCCCTATCCGACCACGCTCGCCCGCGTGCTCGCCACCCGCATGGGCAACGGCGGACAGCCCGGCCAGCCGCGCCCCAAGGGCGTGCGCAAGTTCATGGTCGAGTTCTTGGGCGACCCGCTGAAAGCGCTGCCGAGCGGAGTGCGGCCCGAAGCCGTGCTGTCCGCCTCGCGCGGCAGCTTCTCCTACGTCTTTACCGAGGCGGTGCCCAATGACGTGGCCGGACATTGGCGCGCCCAGTTCGACTTCCACGCCGAAGGCACGGAACCGGTGGAGATGCGGCTGTTCCTGCGTCTCGACGGACAGCCCCTGAGCGAGACCTGGCTCTACCAGTATCATCCCTTCTGAACCCGCAGCGGCTATTTGCAGAATCCCCTTGCGGCGCCCATAACGTTATAATATAACATAGCCATGTCGAACAGCACGCATAATCCTCATCATCACGATGGCTGCAGCTGCGGCCATGATCATGGCCCGGACGCACATCCCAAGCTGGCCGCCCCGCTGTCGCTGATCGCCGCTGGTTCGCGGAGCCGCCTGATTTTCGCTAGCCTTGCGGTGATGGCATTGTGGGCGGTGACCCTCTGGGCCGTGCAGGCCTGATCATGGCCTCAGCCATCCGTTTCGACAATTTGACGCTCGGCTATGATCGGCACCCGGCGGTCCATCACCTGACAGGCACGATTCCGCACGGCGCGCTATTGGCGATCGTAGGCCCCAACGGCGCAGGCAAGTCGACGCTGATGAAGGCCATGGCCGGCTTCATCCGGCCGCTCGGCGGCCGCCTTGAACGGAACGTCAAGGACCGCCGGGATCTTGCCTATCTGCCGCAGGTGGTTGAGATTGATCGCTCCTTTCCGATCTCGGTCTATGAATTTGTCTCGATGGGCGCCTGGAATGCGGTGGGGCTTTTTGGCGGGATTGACCGCCCCACACGCCTGAGAATCGAGCACGCCTTGTCGGCCGTGGGACTTGAGGGGTTCGAGAGCCGGGCCATTGGCACACTGTCGGGCGGGCAAATGCAGCGCACGCTGTTCGCCCGCCTCCTGATGCAGGATGCCTCGATGATCCTGCTCGATGAGCCGTTCAATGCCATCGATCAGAAAACCACCGAGGATCTGGTGGTCCTGATCCGTCGCTGGCATAGCGAGGGTCGCACGGTGATCGCAGTTCTGCATGACCTGCCGCTGGTGCGCGCGGTCTTTCCCGAGACCTTGTTGCTCGCCCGGGAAACGATTGCCTGGGGACCGACCCTGGTCAGCCTGACCCAGACCAATCTTGATGCGGCGCAGCGCATGGTTGAAGCCTTCGATGCCGACGCCCACATCTGCGAACGGGCCTGACGATGGGATTTTATGACCTGCTGATCGGCCCTTTTGTCGAATTCGGCTTCATGCGCCGGGCTCTGGCCGGCTGCCTTGTGCTGGCAAGTGGCGCCGCGCCGATCGGCGTCTTTCTCATGCTTCGCCGGATGAGCCTGATCGGCGACGCCATGGCCCATGCAATCCTTCCAGGGGCAGCTGCGGGATATTTATTAGCCGGCTTTTCACTTGGTGCCATGACCGTTGGCGGATTGGTGGCCGGCTTTGCCGTCGCCGTCCTGGCGGGGATCGTGGCACGCACCACGACCCTCAAGGAAGACGCGGCTTTGGCTGGCTTCTACATCCTGTCGCTCGCAGCCGGGGTGACGTTGCTTTCGGCGCGCGGATCCAATGTTGACGTCTTGCGTGTGCTGTTCGGCTCGGTCCTGGCCCTCGACGATCCGACGCTATGGCTGATGCTGGCGGTCACCACGATCACCCTGATCAGCCTGTCCGCCCTGTTCCGTGGGCTGGTGCTGGATAGTGTCGACCCGGGATTTTTTGCCTCCGTCAGCCGCTCGGCAGCCGCCTTGCCGCTCGTCTTTCTCGGAATCGTGGTCATCAATCTCGTCTCGGCCTTCCATGCCCTCGGGACATTGCTTGCAGTCGGCATATTGATACTGCCGGCCGCCTCGGCGCGGCTTTGGAGCAATGATCTGACCCGGATGATCGCCCTGGCCTGGGCATTCGCAACCCTGGCCAGCCTGGTCGGCCTGATTGCCTCGTATCACTTCGGCCTTGCCTCCGGCCCCACCATCATTCTGGCCGCCGGTATGATCTATGTACTTTCGCTCGCCTTCGGCCGGACAGGCGGGATCGTGCGCACTGTACAGCCCAGCCAACACCTGAAAGGATAGTTTCATGCCTGTCACAATGCTTGATCGTCGCTCCATACTCGCATCGGCGGCTACGCTTCTGGGAACTCTACCGCTGGCGGCCCAGCAGTCGCCAGTGACTGTGGTCGCCTCGTTTTCGATCCTTGGCGACCTCGTCCGTGCAATCGGTGGCGACAGGCTCGCCGTGAAGATCATCGTTGGCGCGGGCCAGGACGCCCATGTCTACAAGCCGACCCCGGCGGACGCCAAGACGATCGCCGGTGCGGCATTGATTGTCGTGAACGGTCTTGGCTTTGATACCTTTATGGAGCGCCTCGTCCGCTCAAGCGCAAGCAAGTCCCCGGTCGTGGATCTCTCGAAGGGCGTGAGTGTTCTGAAGGAGGCCAAGCAAGCCCACGGCCATGACCATGGCCACAAGCACGGCGGCAACCAGGACCCACACATCTGGCAATCGATTGGCAATGTGAAGCAGATGGTCACCACTCTGGCTGACGCCCTTGCCAAGGTGGACCCGGCAGGTGCGGCAACCTATGCGGCCAACCTTGCTGCCTATCGCAGCAAGCTCGATGCGCTGGAAACTGAGCTGAAGGCTCTGGTGGCCACCGTGCCGGATGACCGGAGACTGTTTGCCACCACCCATGATGCCTTCGCCTATCTGGCCCGCGATTTTGGGCTGAAGCCGCTGGCATTGCAGGGCATTTCGACCAATGCCGAGCCCTCCGCCGCAGATATCGCCCGCATCATCAGGCAACTGAAAGCACTCAAGGCCCCGGCCGTGTTTCTCGAGAACATCACTGACCCGCGCAAGATCGAACGAATCGCACAGGATTCCGGTGCCCGCGTCGGCGGAACGCTGTATTCCGATTCCCTGTCGCTGGCGGATGGGCCGGTCCCGACCTATATCGATCTGATGCGCCACAACATCATGACGCTGGTCAAGGCGCTGAAACCCTGACCGGCAGGGGGAATGGATGTCCGACAAGATTCCTGTCACCGTGCTGACCGGCTACCTCGGCGCCGGCAAGACCACGCTGCTCAACCGCATTCTCACCGAGAACCACGGCCGCCGCTACGCCGTGATCGTCAATGAATTCGGCGAAGTCGGCATCGACAATGAACTTGTCGTCGGCGCCGATGAGGAAGTGTTCGAGATGAACAACGGCTGCATCTGTTGCACCGTCCGCGGCGACCTCATCCGTATCGTCGAGGGGCTGATGAAACGGCGCGGCAAGTTCGACGCCATCATCATCGAAACCACCGGTCTTGCCGACCCTGCGCCCGTGGCGCAGACGTTCTTCGTCGATCAGGATGTGCAGGCCAAGGCCCGGCTTGATGCGATCGTCACCGTTGCCGACGCCAAATGGCTTTCAACCCGTCTCAAGGACGCTCCGGAGGCCAAGAGCCAGATTGCCTTTGCCGATGTGATCCTGGTCAACAAGACGGACCTCGTCAGCGAGGCGGAGCTGCTCGAGGTGGAGGCACGGATTCGCGCCATCAATCCCTATGCGCGGCTGATCCGCACGCTGAAGTGCCAGATTCCGCTGTCGGAGGTGCTTGATCGCGGCGCCTTCGATCTTGACCGGATTCTCGATCTTGAGCCCGACTTCCTCGATCCGGGACACCACCATCATCATGACGAAGCGATGCAATCGATCTCGGTGACGATCGACGGCGAGGTCGATCCGGAGCGGTTCATGCCGTGGATCAACGATATCGTGCAGCGCGACGGGCCGGACATCTTGCGCTCGAAGGGCATTCTTGCTTTTCCGAACGAACCGAAGCGTTTCGTCTATCAGGGCGTGCACATGATTCTCGACGGTGACCTGCAACGCGATTGGCGGTCGGACGAGAAGCGCACGTCAAAAATCGTCTTCATCGGCCGCAATCTCAAGGTCGACGAGATCCGCAAGGGCTTTCTGGCCTGCAAGGCATAGGAGATATTGGGACATGGTCAGGACGGGGACAAAAGGAATTGGCATTGCGGCCATGCTGGCGCTCGCCACCTCGGCGATGGCGGCGGATCGCAATCCGGCCCCATCTGCCGAAGCGGCGCCGTCAGGCTGGGAAAACGGCGGCGACATCTACGGCTTTTCCGACAATCCCGACACGCCCGGCAAGGTTGGCCCGGCCAATGTCAAGCTTGGCTGGATCGGACTGAACGGCAAGCGGTTTGGCCGCTATCAGGTTCTGACCACGACGCTGGAAAGCGAATATGGTCTTGCGGACTGGCTGTCGGTCACCCCGTCGATCAGCCTGGGCGCTCATAACCTCAACGATGTTCCGCTGGTTCTCGGCGACCGGTTGGCCGCGCTTGCAGCAGGCGAGACCGCCCGCGACGCCTATTTCTACCCGAACCGGAACCGTGGCTCGTTCTCGGCACTTGCGGCCGGCTTCAAGATGCGGCTGATCGAGCGCGGCAAGCTGGTGAATGGCCAGTTGGAAGGCTCACCCATCGGCCTGGCTGTCACCATGGAACCGAAATGGACGGCCGTGGATGACGCGACCGGCAACCGGCTGACCGCCTTCAGCTTTGCCAGCGCGATCATCGCCGATACCGCGATTATCCCGGAGCGCCTGTTCTGGACAGTCAATCTCGGCGCCGGGCTGACGTCGGGCCGTGACCGGGATGCGCGCGCACCCGTCCATGCCTCCTCGCTGGCGTTGTCAAGCGCGCTCAGCTATCAGTTCGCCCCGGGTGTATTCCTCGGGGTCGAAGCACGCCACGAGCGGGCTTACGATGGCAACAGCTGGAAAACCTATCTCGGCAATGCAACCTATCTTGGCCCGACGCTCTTCCTGAAGAGCGGCAATTGGGGCCTGCAGGCAGCCTGGAACGCCCAGATTGCCGGTCATGCCAAGGACGAACCGGGCCAGAAACTCAACCTGTCGCAGTTTGAGCGTCATCGTGCCCGCCTGCGCCTGTCCTACGATTTCTGACCGCAGATGGCTGGCCAGAACGACACACTGACGAGGCACGTCGTCGCAATAGCCACTGGCGAACATGTCACCGCTGCGGTGTTTCTGGGAGAAGCACCAGCGCTGGCGCTGGGCGATGGCAGCATCCGGCTTGGCTGGGGCCAGGGTGCGCGAGCCGTGCCTGCCCATCCTGATGCCGCCATACTGGTCGCCGCCGCCGATGGCAGGCGGATGGTTACCGGCGGTGATGACGGCAGGGTTGTGCTGACGGATGCCGAAGGTGGCCTGACCGTGCTGGCCGAGGAACCCGGTCGCTGGATCGACGCCGTGGCGCTTGGCCCCAACGGCTCAGCCGCCTGGAGTTTTTCCAGGACCGTGCGGGCCCGCGACGCCAAGGGAACGGTCAGGTCGCTCGCCGCGCCGTCCTCCTCGCGTGGCCTGGCCTTCGCGCCCAAGGGCTACCGACTGGCACTGTCGCATGTCGACGGGGCGAGCCTGTGGTTTCCCAACACCGAGGCAGCGCCCGAAAAGCTCGATTGGAAGGGCGTGCATCTCGACATCACCTGGTCACCCGATGGCCGCTTTGTCGTTTCCTCGATGCAGGAGAATCAGCTGCATGGCTGGCGACTGCCCGAGAAGACACATATGCGCATGTCGGGCTATCCGGCGAAAACCCGTTCGCTGTCCTGGTCCAGCGATGGCGAATGGCTGGCCACGTCGGGAGCCGAAGCGGCGATCATCTGGCCGTTTTCGGGCACAGGTCCGATGGGCAAGGCTCCGCGCGAATGCGGCGTGCGGCCGCACCGCGTGACGCGTTGCGCGTTCCACCCCAAGGCGTTGGTGCTTGCCATCGGCTACGAGGATGGGCTGGTGATGCTGGTCCGGCTGACGGATGCTTCCGAATTGCTGGTGCGCAACGCCGAGGCCGGGGGCGCGATCACCGCGCTGGCCTGGGATGGAGCCGGCAATCGCCTGTTGTTCGGAACCGAGGACGGCGCGGCCGGACTGCTGACCCTGCCGGGTTCATAAGGCCGCAGGCGCGGAATGCCTGCGACACCGCGCCGGGGCACCGTCGGCCCGGATGCGTGGAACGACGCGACGGACTGCCCCCTTGCAATTGGGCCCGGCTCGGCGAAAAATGAACTCGACGGGAGGCCGCATGATTTTTGGACGCCTGGTGTTCGCCGGATGGATGCTGGCCTCGGGTCTGGCCGGGGCGCAATTGCCGGAACTAGCCCAGCAGTACCGTCAGCGCCTTGGCGGTGCGGTTGATGAGCTGCGCACCATCGTCACGCGGTTCGAAACCGATGCCAAATCCGAGGGGCTTGACTCTGCCGCCGCCCTTGAACGCCACCGCGCCAATCAGGATGAATTGATCCGCAAGCGGGGCATCGCGATGGCCGAGACCATCGCGCGCTTTACCCGCCTTTCGGATCAGGAGGTCCGGCTCAAGGAAGACAATACGCTCTTGCGTGTCACCACCATGCTGGCTCATGGCGACCGCGACATCGTATCGGCGGCGATGCGGGACTTCTCGCCGGCCGTTCCGATCAATGCCGAGGGCGGTTTCTTCGCCGCCGTCGGTGCCTTCTTTGGCTGGCTGGCCTTGCGTCTTTTCACCTGGCCGAAAAGGTCGTTCGACCGCTGGCTTGCCTACCGCCGATATTACCGGCGATAGGCGGCGCGTCCTACCGCACCAGGATGTTGCGGAACTGCCAAGGGTCGGACCTGTCGAGATCCTCCTTGAACAGCGCCTCGCGACCAGCGAGCGGCGTCCAGTCGGTATAGGCGCCGACCACCGGGCCGAGATAGGGCATCTGCACCTCAAGGCAGCGGCGGAAATCCATTTCGTCGGCTTCGACAATGCCCGCCTTGGGGTTCTCGAGCGCCCAGACCATACCGGCCAGCACCGCCGAGGTCACCTGCAGGCCGGTCGCATTCTGATAGGGCGCGACGCGGCGCGTTTCCTCGATCGAGAGCTGGGAACCATACCAATAGGCATTCTTGCCATGGCCGTAGAGCAGAACGCCGAGTTCATCGATCCCGTCGACGATCTCGTTCTCGTCGAGAATGTGCCACGAGGACTGGCGCCTGCCGCCCGCACCGAACATTTCATGCAGGCTCAAGACTGCATCATTGGCCGGGTGATAGGCGTAATGGCAGGTCGGCCGGTAAACCGCCTTTCCGGAAGCATCGCGCACGGTGAAGTAATCGGCGATCGAAATTGACTCATTATGGGTGACGAGGAAGCCGTACTGCGCCCCCGGCGTCGGACACCAGGAGCGAACCCGGGTGTTGGCGCCGGGTTGCAGAAGAAAGATCGCCGCCTGGCAGCCCTTGTCATGGGTGCGGCCATTTTCCGGCATCCACTTCTCATGCGTTCCCCAGCCCAGTTCCGCAGGCTGCATGCCCTCCGAGACGAAGCCTTCCACCGACCAGGTATTGACGAACACATCCATCGGTTTGGGCTTCTTCGAACGCTGCGTGTCGCGTTCGGCAATATGGATGCCCTTGACGCCGACCGCCTGCATCAGCGCCGCCCAGTCCTCACGGGATTTCGGCTCGCTGAACGACAGCTTCAGGTCGGAGGCGATGTTGAGCAGGCCCTGCTTGACGAACCACGACACCATGCCCGGATTGGCGCCGCAACAGGACACCGCCGTCGTCTTGCCTTGCGCCTTCTGCTTGGCCGCCAGCGTCACCTCGCGCAGCGCATAGTTGGAACGCGCTTCCGGCCCCTTGGAGGCATCGAAATAGAACCCCGCCCACGGCTCGTTGACGGTATCGACATAGAAGGCGCCGATCTCCTGGCAGAAGGTCATGATGTCAACCGACGAGGTATCGACCGACAGATTGACGCAGAAGCCCTGCCCGCCGCCGACCGTCAGCAGCGGCTTGAGCAAATCCTTGTAGTTCTCGCGCGTCACTGCCTCGTGAATGAAGCGATAGCCGAGGCTCTCGACCAGCGCCTTGTCCTTGTCCTCAGGATCGATGACCACCAACCGCTTGCGATCGAAACTGAAATGGCGCTCGATCAAGGGCAGCGTGCCCTTGCCGATGGAGCCGAAGCCGATCATCACGATCGGGCCGCTGATCGTTCCGTGGTTGGGCCACTGGGTCATCTTTTTACTCCGCATGGTGCAAAACGAAAAAAACGCAGGCGGCAGGGTTTTGAAAGGCCCGACCGCTCGCGTCAATCAAAAACAGCCATCTACCGCATCTCGGCGCCGGAAGCGGCCTTCATGGACAGCGTCGCCGGCGTGTCGATCGCCGGATCAAGCGGACCGGTGGCGTGCACCATGCCACATGCGCCTGTCAGTGCGCCCGGCTTGAGCTCAAGGCCAAGAAACCGCTCCGGCTGATACCAGCCCGGCAGATCGAGAGCTTTCGCCAATGTTCGCGAGAAGCCAAAGCGACGATAATATGGTTCGTCGCCAACCAGCAGCACAGCGCCATGACCGCGCGCACCGGCGATCGTCAGGCCACGCCGCATCAGCTTGCCGCCGATCCCCTGATCGCGATGGCTCCCGGCAACCGCCAGCGGCCCGAGCATGAGCGCCGGGCGGCCATCTCCGGTCGCCACATGCCAGAGGCGCAGGGTGCCGACAAGCGCCTCGCCATCCCTGGCCACCAGAGCCAGCCCGGCGGCCGGCAGCCGGCCTTCGCGCAGCCGCTCGGAGGTTTTCAGAAAGCGATCGGCCCCGACGGCTGCATCCAGCAGGGCTTCGCGGTCCGCCGCATCGGACGGATGTTCTTCAAGAATGCGCAGCATCTCGAAAGTCTCCTTCCCTCAGGAAGAGACCCTCGCACCAACCCGTTTCCGGGTCGCCGTTCGGGAGGTTGTCGAACGCCCCTCCCCGCGTGGGGAGGGGACAGCCTCAGATCACATACTGCCTGAGGCCGGGGATGCCGTTGAAGTTCTGGCTCGAATAGGTCGTCGTATAGGCGCCGGCCCCTTCGATCAGCAGCTTGTCGCCGATCTCGATCGAGAATGGCAGCAGATACGGCTCCTTCTCGTACATCACGTCAACCGAATCGCAGGTCGGTCCGGCCACGATATACGGCACCAGATCATCCCCGTCGCGCGGGGTCTTGATCGGATAGCGGATCGCCTCGTCCATCGTCTCGGCCAGGCCATGAAACTTGCCGATGTCGAGATAGAGCCAGCGCACCGTATCCTTGTCCGACTTCTTCGAGACGAGCACGACCTCGGTCTCGATAATGCCGGCATTGCCGACCATGCCGCGGCCCGGTTCGATGATCGTCTCGGGCAGACGGTTGCCGAAGTGCTTGCGAAGCGACCGGAAGATCGCCTGACCATAGGTCGGGACCCCCGGGATCTCCTTGAGATACTTGGTCGGAAAACCGCCGCCGAGATTGACCATCGACAGCGTGATGCCGCGCTCGGCCATTTCACGGAAGATCCAGGCCGCCGAGGCAAGCGCGCCGTCCCACACTTCCGGATTGCGCTGCTGCGATCCGACATGGAACGACACGCCATACGCGGACAAACCGCTGCGATGGGCATGCTCCAGCACCCGGGGCGCCATTTCCGGCTCGCAGCCGAACTTGCGCGACAACGGCCACTCGGCATCCTTGCCATCGCACAGGATGCGGCAGAACACCTTGGAGCCCGGCGCAACGCGGGCGATCTTGTCAACCTCGGCCTCGCAATCGACCGCGAACAGGCGCACGCCGCGCTCGTAGGCGCGCTCGATGTCGCGCTCCTTCTTGATGGTATTGCCGAAGGAGATGCGGTCAGCCGTGGCGCCAGCCGCCAGCACGTCCTCGATCTCACCCAGTGAGGCGCAATCGAACGAGGAACCGAGCTTGGTCAGAAGCTCGAGGATTTCCCACGCCGGATTGGCCTTGACCGCATAGAACACGCGCGTGTCAGGCAGTGCCTTGGCGAAGGTCAGATAATTGTCGCGCACAATGTCGAGATCAACGACCACGCAAGGGCCATCGTCACGGCGGGTGCGGAGAAATTCACGGATACGCTCCGTCATGGCAGCCTCCCTCTTCCGGAAAGGTCCGGAAAGCGATTCAAGAGATCGGGAGCTTTCAGCCCTCGCCCCGCGCGTTGGAAACGCAGGAATACGTGAGCGATCGCGACCCGGACCGGCGCCTTGCGGAGCCGATGGTGCTGCGCCGTCTGCCGTGCTGGCCGTCGGTTAACGAATCGTTAACCGACTGACTGACACGCCATCGTTTGGAAGGGGGAGCCCCGACCGCACGCCCGGCAAGATGGACAAGCCTCTTCGGTAGCCAGCCTTTGGAGGGCCGACCGAGACCAAAAAAGCCCGCTCCGTCGTTGCTTTGAGCTCGCGTCACCCGCTTCGGGCGGGGCCGCCGGTTCGCCTCCGGCTGCTGGTCCGTATTCAGGAAGGGTTGCGAAGCCTCGCTCCCCTCCCAAACGATTGGCGTTTTTCCGGCCTCTTGTCCGGAGATCCACCGACCAGCACGCAGCCACAGGCACGTGCGAAATTGGGCAACACCGCGTATACGTTCGATGGCTTGCCGTTACAAGAAAAAATCGCGTTCCTGACCAAAATTTAACCCCATCGGTGTGGATGGGTCTTGCTCCATGGTTAATGCCGGAGAAGGCCTGCCGAACGCTCTGCCTTGACGGCGCCCGCAAGGCTCGCCACATGCAGGCTCACCGCAACGTGCAGGACGACAGTCGTGACCATCAATCGCCGCACCCTGATGCTCGCTTCGGGGACCATTCTTACACCCGCCCTGCTTGGCACCGTCGGCTCCGCACCGGCTCAGACCGGCCCGGCCGCCCCGGTTGGCAATGGCCAGCCGCCAAAGCCGCGTTTCCGTTTCGACGATGTGGTGAAGAAGGCAAGCGAAGCGCTGAACGTGCCGTTCGACATCAACCCGGCCCCGCTGCCCGAACCGATCGCCCGGCTCGATTTCGACACCTGGCGGGACATCCGTTTCAAGCCCGACAAGGCTTTTTTCAATCAGCCCGGCAGTCCTTTCCGGCTTCAGTTGTTTCACCCCGGCTTCCTCTACAACCGGCCGATGACCGTCAACCTGATCCGGGATGGCATTCCCACGCCGGTTCCCTATGCTGCCAATCTCTTTGATTATGGGCGCGTCAAGGTCGAGCGCCCGCTGCCGGTCGGGTTGGGCTTTGCCGGCTTCCGGTTGCACGCCCCGCTCAATGATCCGCGTGTGCACGACGAACTGATTTCCTTCCTGGGCGCCAGCTATTTCCGCTTCCTGTCGCGCGACCAGCGCTATGGCCTGTCGGCGCGCGGACTTGCGATCAACACCGGTCGCAAGGAGGGCGAGGAATTCCCCGTCTTTACCGACGTCTGGATCGAGACACCGGATGCAGATGCGGACCGTGTCACGCTCTATGCCCTGATGCAGAGCGCAAGTCTGACCGGGGCCTTCCAGTTCGTCGTCTTTCCTGGGCCGGAGACCGTGGTCGAGGTTGTGGCCACAGTGTTTGCACGCCAGCCGGTTGCCCGGCTTGGCCTTGCCCCGCTGACCTCGATGTTCCTTGCCGGAGAGAACGACCAGCGCCACAGCGATGATTATCGCCCCGAACTGCATGATTCGGACGGGCTGCTGATCCATTCGGGCTCCGGCGAATGGCTGTGGCGTCCGCTGCGCAATCCGAAGGAGGTGGAGACCTCGGCGTTTCTCGATACCAATGTCCGCGGCTTCGGTCTGATGCAGCGCGACCGCACGTTCGAGCATTATCAGGATCTCGATCTGGCCTATGAACGCCGGCCCGGCTACTGGATCGAACCGCATGAGAACTGGGGCGAAGGGCAGATCGAACTCATCGAGATCCCGACCTCCGACGAGACCAACGACAACATTGTCGCCTTCTGGCGTCCGAAGGCGCCGCTCGAACCCGGCCAGAACCTGACCATCCGCTATCGCATGCGCTCGCTCTCGGGCACCGCCGATCTCAACCCCGGCGGCATGGCTCTCAACACCTTCCGCACGCGGGCCCGGGCCCTTGGCTCCGGCGAGACGCCACCGGCCGGGTCAACGCGGTTCATCATCGATTTTGCCGGCGGCGATCTGGCCTTCCAGATGCTGGCCCCGCAATCGGTTCAGATTGTCGCTTCGGCGTCGGTCGGCAAGGTCACGCGCGCAGCCCTGATGCCGAACCCGTCGATACAGGGCTTCCGCGCCATGATCGATATCGAGGCCCCGCCCGGTCAGTTGACCGATCTCAGGGCCTTTCTCAAGGCTGGCTCGCGTGTGCTGACTGAAACCTGGACCTATCCGTGGCGGGCCGAATAGCCAGCAGCCTCAGCCAAAGCGCCGGATGGCCAGCCGCCAGGCATTCAGCGCCACCGAGACCGAAGACGCAGCCATCGCCGCTCCTGCCAACACCGGCGACAACTTGCCCATCGCCGCCAGCGGAATACCGACGCCGTTGAACAGGAAGGCGAAGGCCAGGTTCTCGGCGATGGTGCGCCGCGTCGCCCGTCCCGCCTCGATCAAGGTTGCGACCAGACGCGGGTCGGGCCGGGCCAGGGTGACGGAGGCCGCGGCCTTGGCTGCCTCGGTCCCGCTGCCCATGGCAATGCCGAGATCGGCCGCACGCAGCGCCGGCGCATCATTGACGCCATCGCCGGCCAGCGCCACCACCTCCCCGTCCCGTCGCATTGCCTCGATCATGCGGATCTTGGCATCGGGCGCAAGGCCGGCACGGGCATCGCCCAGTCCCAACGGCCGGGCGAAGGCTGCGACCGCCTCCGGCCGGTCACCGGACAGCACGGTGAGCTTGAGGCCAAGAGCAGCAATCCGGTGCAACGCCTCGGCGGTTTCCGGGCGCGGCGCATCGGCAAATCCGATTGCTGCGATCAAGCCAGCCTCATCCGCAAGCAGCACCAGCGACCCGGCGGCGGCCAGCGACGGATCGTCCAGCACCGACGCAGGCTCGACGATCGCCACACCCTGTTCCGCCAGGAATGCCGCATTGCCCATGCAGATCATGCGGCCCTCGACCCTGCCGCGCACGCCGCGTCCCGGTTCGGCTGAAAATTCGTCGGCTGGCGGCAATGCCAGCCCCTGCACGGATGCCCGACGAACCAGTGCCTGATCGAGCGGATGGTCGGACCGGGCGGCAAGGGCTGCAGCCAGCCGCAGTGCTTCCAGCGCTGTGCCGCGCACAACGGCAATGCCCACCACATCCGCGACACCGCATGTCAGTGTTCCGGTCTTGTCAAACGCGACCCGGTCAAGCCGGCCGGCCGTATCGAGCGCCGCATGGTCGGACACGATCAGCCCCGCCCGTGCCGCCGCATTGGCGCCAGCGACCAGCGCAATCGGCGTCGCCAGACCGAGCGCGCAGGGACAGGCGACCACCAGCACCGCAACCGCCGTCAGCAATGCCGGTTCAAGCGCGCCGAGTGCCAGCCACCAACCGATGCCGGCCACAAGCGCTACCGCAATCACCAGCGGCACGAAAACAGCTGAAATCCGGTCAGCCAGCTGCTGGGTCGGCGAACGGGCAATATCGGCATCCTCGATCAGTCGGCCGATCCGTTGCAGCCGCGTGTCATCGCCGCTCGCCGTGACATCGACAAGCACCCTCCCGCCCGAAGCGATCGCTCCGGCGATCACCGCATCGCCGACGCCGCGCGCCACCGGCAGGCTCTCGCCGGTCAGCAGCGATTCATCGAAAGCCGCAGCGCCTTCGATAATGCGCCCGTCGGCCGGCACCTGCGCCCCAGGGCGCACCGCCACCACATCCCCCGGCTTAAGGCTCGCTGCCTCCACAAGTGTTTCCACCCCGTCAACGATCCTCAGCGCATGTCGCGGAGCCCCGGCTGCCAATGCCTCAAGTGCCTCGCTGGCACCATGGCGGGCACGCCCCTCCATCACCTTGCCGATGAGCAGGAAGGCAAGCACCGTCACCCCCGCCTCGAAATAGAGCCCCCCGCCATGGTGGACCCGGTCGGCGAGCAGATTGAACAGGCTCAGTGCATAAGCCGCGCTGGTGCCAAGCACGACCAGCACATCCATATTGGCTGCCCCGCCCCTCAAGGCCGCAGCAGCGCCGCGATAGAACCGTGCGCCACAGATAAGCTGGGCCAGACCGGCCAGCACCGCCTGCACAGCTGGGTGCAGCAGCGGAGCATGATCGCCGCTTGCCATCATCCGCAGCATGTCGATCCAGAAGGGCAACGCGAGGCCGCAGGCTAGTGCGGCCAGCAGCAGGGTGCGGCGATCCTCCTGCCGCCGTCTGATTGCGCGCGCCTCGCGGGCGATCCTGCGCGCCTCGGAACTGGCGCCGCGCAGATTGGCGTGGAACCCAGCCGCCTCCACCGCCCCGATCAGCACCTGGACCGATTGTCCTGCCGGCCAGTCGACATCGGCCCGTTCGAGCGGGAGGCTGACATCGGCAGAGACCACTCCAGGCACAGCGGCGAGCACACGCTGCAGACGAGCGGCGCAGGCTGCGCAGGTCATGCCGCTGACGTCGAGTGTCACAAGATTGTCGTGAACGGATGCCATGGTGCCTAGATGACGCTGGAACCGCCGGCTTGCAAGCCGTCGTTCCGGCCGAAATGCCACGGGGAGCAACATGAGTACAGGTACAGGGGAATGGCTGCAACGGGCGGCGCGACGGCATCGGCAGCGCCTGACCGTCGCATTCGAGGGACTGGGCTTCTTTCCGGGCCAGGAAGGGCTGGTCCTGCACCTTGCCGAAAATGGCGCAATGACCATCGGCGCGCTGGCCGAGGTCTTGAAGGTGCGTCCGCCCACTGTGTCGAAAACCGTCAACCGGCTGCTGGCGCAGGGCCTCATCGAGCGCAACAGCATCGCAGAGGATGCCCGCAAATCGTCCGTTGCCCTGACTCCGGAAGGGATCAAGCGCGCCAAGGTTCTCGCCGGGCGCCTGGACAAGGTCGAGGCCGATATCGCCGATGCCCTCGACGACAAGACTCACCGCCGTCTGCGCAAGGGCCTGAAGAAGCTGACCAACGCGCTCTCTCCTGCTGATCAGGATTCCGCCGAGGCCGACGATACAGACGGGGACGAGGACTGAGAGCCGGAGCGTAGCACAGCGCTGCAATCCTGGTTGTCAGACAAGCGATACATCCTTTACGGTGGTCCTCGGCCAACCCCATCGTGCGAGGATTTTTGCCGTGAGTGCTTTTCAGGTAGCCATCCATGGCCCGGTCATGCCCCTCATTCGGGATGGTCTATCCCGTCGGCTGCCGACCCATTTGCTATGGGAAAAGCCTGACCTTGCCACTTTTCTCAAGGATCAGGGAGCCGGGATCCGGGCTCTGGTCGGCGGGTTCAGAACGCGCATCGATGCATCCGAACTCGATCGTTTTCCCAACCTGAAGATCATTTCCAATTTTGGCGTCGGCTACGACATGGTCGATGCCGCCGCCGCTGCCGAGCGCGGCATTGTCGTCACCAACACGCCCGATGTGCTCAACGAGGAAGTGGCTGATACGGCCATCGGCCTCCTGCTGATGACCGTGCGCAAGCTGCCGCAGGCCGAGCGCTATCTGCGGGCCGGGCGCTGGGAAAAGGAGGGCAATTACCCGCTGACGGCATCTTTGCGCGGCCGTAGCATGGGCATCGTCGGCCTGGGCCGCATCGGCAAGGCCATCGCCCGGCGCGCCGAGGCCTTTGGCCTGAAGCTCGCCTACTATGGCCGCACGCGGCAGGCGGATGTCGCCTATCCCTTCTATTCAGACCTCGTCGCCATGGCGCGCGACGTCGATATCCTGATGCTGATCCTGCCGGGCGGCGCAGCGACTTATCGGCTGGTCGATGCGGCGGTGTTGGATGCGCTGGGGCCTGACGGGATCCTGATCAACGTTGCGCGCGGGACAGTGGTTGATGAGCCGGCGCTGCTCGCGGCGTTGCAGGGCAACCGCATTCTCGGCGCCGGCCTCGATGTCTTCGAACATGAACCGAAGGTGCCTGCGGCGTTCTTCGACCTCGACAATGTGGTGCTGCTGCCCCATGTTGGCTCCGCTTCCCGTCATACCCGCGATCTGATGGGGCGGCTTGTCGTCGACAACGTGCTGGCAATCGCCGAAGGCAGACCGCCGCTGACGCCGGTGGCCGAGACGCCATGGCCGCTGAGCAAGGGGTGAGCCAATCGCCATGGCGCTGCGTGGCAAGATCGCTTTCGTCGCACTGCTTGCAGCAGGAGCCGCACTCGCCCAGCAGACGCAAAAAAGTCCCGCCGCCCCCGTGGTGCAGACCGTCGCCGGCGGCTATGACCTGACCAGCGCCGATGGCTCGCGCAAATGCCTGATGCTGTTGCGCCCGGCTGATTCGCCGGGTGGTCATGCTTTGGGCTTTCCCGCGCCCTGCCGGCTGGCGTTTCCGCTGCTGGTCTCCGTGGCCGCCTGGAGC
>DAOMXG010000028.1:0-19151 GCA_035436995.1 Beijerinckiaceae bacterium | reverse complement strand
CCGGCCGGGGCAAAAGTGCAGGCTGGCCAGCCGTCGCAGGCCGCGCGCCCTGCCGCTGCTGCTGCGCTGGCCAAAGCCAAAGCCCCTGTGCAGCCAGCCAAGAAGCGTGCTGCTGCTGACGATGACGACGAATGACAGGACTTGGTGATGCCGGCGCGGCGGTCCGGCGTGCCACGCTGGTTGGATCGGCCCTCGCGCTGGTTGGCGCGACTGCCTATGGCATCAACATTGTCGGGGCACGCCTGTGTGCCCAGCTTGGCATCAGCGGTTCTGACATCGTGGTCTACCGCGCCTTTCTGTTCCTGCCGCTGCTGGCAGGACTGGCACTGTGGCGCGGCCAACGGCTGGCACTGAGCCCGGGCAATCGGGCACCGGTTTTCCGCTTTGCGGTTTTTTCGGTTGCAACGGCGCTGTTCTACATGAGTTCGCTTGCCTATCTGCCGGTGCCGATCGCGGTAACGATCTTCTACACCTATCCGCTGATCGTGATCCTGTTGTCGCCCTATGTGGACCGGGTGCCATTGTCGCTGCGGCGCTGGGTCGTGGCACTGGTGGCATTTGCCGGAGTGCTGCTGGCGGTCGGCCCCGAGGCACACAGGCTTGATCCGCGCGGTGTGGTGCTTGCCCTGTTTGGAAGCGCCGCCTGCGCCGGGATGTTCATTTCTGCGGCGCGGGTCGAGACCGACAGTTCGGTGACGTTCTTCTGGTGCCAGATCTGTGCCCTGCCGCTTGGCTTGGGCTTTGCCCATGTGATGGGTGGCCTCTCCGAGCCGGCAGTTCTGATGGCCGGCCTGGCGCCGCTGCTGGTCAATGTCGCGGGGTATTTCATCGGCTTCCTTCTGCAGATCATGGCGGCGGCGCGGATCAGCCCGGCAACGGCGGGGCTGCTGTTCCTGTTCGAACCTGTGGTGGCGATCCTGGCCGCAGCACTGGTCCTGTCTGAAACATTGACGCTGGCCCAGACGGTTGGAATCGCGCTGGTGGTAGGGGCACTGGCCTTCGACCTGCTGCCGCATCTCAGACGCAGCGAACCGATCACGCCATTCGAGCCATGAGTACGGTGATGCGTCCGCAGCCCGTCCCGGTGCTGGTGGTCAGCGGCGCCGAATTGTCAGCCCGGGGCGATGTGCTCGAAGCGGTCCTGGCCTCAGCCGACGACGGGGCGACGCTGCTGCTGGCATCCGGGGCGCTCGGCCAGCCGCGTCGCGCCGAAGCAATGGCGTTGCCTGACGGAGCTGCCGATCGGCTAAGCGGGGCATGCCTGTGCTGCACGGGGCGGGATGACCTGGTGCTGGCGCTGGAGGATGTGCTCAGAAGCGTCGACAATCACCGCATGCGGCCCATTCGCCGCCTGGTCATTGCGGCAGACCGGGCCGCAGACCCGGCCGCTCTGGCAGGGGCCATCAGGGGTCATCCCTATCTGTCGCTGCGCTTTGCGCCTGTTGCGGTTCTGGCCGTCGCCGGGTCCGATGATTTGACCGAGGGGCAGGCCGCGTTTGATCGCAGGAGACTTGCCGTGGCCGACTGGCTTGTCGTCGATCCGGCCGTCGATTCGCAGTTTGCGGAAACCAATCAGGAGGTGCCCCGTCTCCTCCCCAATGCTCTAAGCGGGGCGCTGACTGCGTTCTGGTCCGGGGCAGGGCCGGCAGCCGGCTCGCGTGGCCAGCATCATCGCCGCGCGCTGCTGCGCCAGGCGTTGCGCCCCTATGACCGCCGGTCCTGACCATCTGGCACGGAGTTTGGAACGGATCGGCAGTCGCAATCGATTGCCCGACATGCCGTCTCGTTGCGGATCAGTCGTGCAGAAACGGATCAGGATGCAGGTCTTTACTGACACAAGACTGCCCAATCTGGTGGGCCCCGCGCTGTATCAGGGCGAGGTTCCGGCGAGCCTTCTGCATGCCACTCGCCCCTCAGACGCGGCAATCGTGGTTGAAGAACTGGCAGCAGGTGATCTTGCCCGGATCGAGCCCGATCTGCGCTGGCTTGAGGCGCGTGCTTCCGAAGCCAACCCGTTCTATGGCGCTGATTTCCTGCTGGCAGCCAGCCGCCATTTCCGCAGAACCGCGCGACCGTTATGTCTGGCGGCATGGCGCCCCCAATCCGGCCACGGCGGCCAGCGGCTGGTCGGTCTCTGGCCATTGGCGGAGGTTCACAAGCTGCGGATGGGCGAGACCATCGGGGGCTGGACCCATCCCTTCGTGGTTTTGTCGCAGCCGCTGGTCGATCGCAGCGAATGCGATGCGGTTGTGCAGGCTTTCATCGACAGAATGCTGTCTGGCAAGGATGCGGCATTGAAACTGTCGCAGATCGCGGCCGATGGTCCCATCATGGTGGCGATCCAGCGGGCAGTCGCCAAGGCGGGCAGCCGCATCACGATGCTGGCGCGTTACGAGCGGGCGGTATTTGCAACGGCAAAGTCCATTCCTGCTCAGCTTGAAACGGCCGGCAAGGAATTGCGCCGGCAGTCCCGGCGGCTGGCCGAACAGGGGCAGTTATCGTTCGGCGTGGTGGACGGCTACGCCGATCTAAAGGCGGGGATCGAGGATTTTCTGGCGCTTGAGGCGAGCGGCTGGAAGGGCAGGGCCGGGACATCGCTGCTCAACCATGCTGAAACCGCCAATTTTGCCCGGGCGATGCTGTGGAGTGCCGCACGTCGTGGCCGATTGAAAGTCGCCCGTCTCGAACTCGATGGCAAGATGATCGCCGGTGGTCTCGTCCTCTGCGCCGGGACGACCGGCTTTTTGTGGAAAATCGCCTTCGACGAGACCCATGCCCGCTTTTCTCCCGGTGTCCAGATGATCCACAAATTGTCGAACTGGGCAGTCGAGACTCAGGCGTTCACGATGATCGATTCCTGTGCGCATGCCGGCCACAGGATGATCGAGGCAGTCTGGACGGGGCGGCGCGAGCTGTGTGATCTGATGATCGATCTTGCGCCGCTTTCGCCCGTCCGGTTCAGGATGGCGGTCTTTGGTGAGGCTGCACGGCGTCGGGTCATCGGTTCCCTAAAGGGGTTGCGGCAGCGTGTCAGGGTCTTTGCCAGAGCCGCGTGAGCACAGGCATCGATGGGCGCTAGATGGAGCATGCTGCGATTAGGTGGAACCCGGCTAATCGCAACAAGCATGCTCTAAACTCTTGATAACGATCACGTTGTCTCTCGTTTTGATGATTCAATCAAAACGAGAGCGTGATCTACCGTTGTTCGCGCAACAGGCGACGGATGATCTTGCCGGTGGTGGTCAGGGGCAGGGAGTCGACGAATTCGATCTCGCGCGGATATTCGTGCGCCGAGAGCCGCGTGCGCACATAGGACTGGATGTCGCGTCTGAGGGTTTCGTCGCCGGCGATGCCGGGCTTGAGCACGACGAAGGCCTTGACGATCTCGGTGCGCACCGGGTCAGGCTTTCCGACGACTGCGGCAATGGCGACTTTCGGGTGGGAGATCAGGCAATCCTCGATTTCGCCGGGGCCGATGCGATAGCCCGATGAGGTGATGACGTCATCATCGCGGCCGACAAAGAAGATGTATCCGTCCTCGTCGAAGCGGCCCTGATCGCCGGTTTTCATCCAGTCGCCGATGAATTTGGCGCGGGTTGCCTCCGGCTGTCCCCAATATTCCAGAAACATCGCCGGGTCGGGCCGGCGTGCGGCAATGATGCCGATTTCCCCGACGGCGCAGGGGGTGCCATCCTCGCGGATGATGCCGACGACATGTCCCGGCACGGCCTTGCCAAGCGATCCGGAGCGCGATACCCCGCCCGCCGCGCAGGAGGCGGCGATCAGGTTGCATTCGGTCTGACCATAGAACTCATTGATGGTAAGGCTGAGTTCCTGACGTCCCCAGGCATAGACCTCCTCGCCGAGCGTCTCGCCGCCCGAAGCCAGGGTGCGCAGGCTGATGCCGAAGCGCTCGCGCGGGCGAGCTACTGTGCGCAGCATGCGCAAGGCTGTCGGGGCGATAAAGGTGTTGCGCACCTGATGCTGTGCCATGAAGGCGAAGGCTGCCTCGGGGTCGAATTTCTCGAACACATGCGCCACAGCAGGCACGCCGCAGGCGAGCGAGGTCATCAGGACGTTCATCAGGCCACCGATCCAGGCCCAGTCCGCCGGCGTCCAGACCCTGTCGCCCGGTTGCGGCATGAATTCATGCGGCCACTGCACGCCCGGCATATGGCCGAGCAGGACACGATGGGCGTGCAGGGCGCCCTTTGGCTGGCCTGTCGTGCCGGAGGTGTAGATCATCAGGGCAGGGTCGTCCGGACCGGTGGGCGCGGTGGGAAAATCGGCGCCGGCACCGGCAACGAAACGATCGAGGCCGATGGCCGCGCCGTCGTCTCCATCGACGGACAGAATCAGTTCGAGGCCCGGAAGAGCGCCGCGGATTGCTGCGATCTTGCCGACGCCGGCCGCATCAGTGATCAGCACCCGCGCTCCGGCGTTGGTGAGGCGGTATTGCAGGGCATCGACCCCGAACAACACCGCCAGCGGCAATGCGATTGCCCCCATGCGATAGACGGCGAGGTGGGCCACCGGAACGGCCGCGCTTTGCGGCAGCAGGATGGCGACGCGGTCGCCTGCCGCGATGCCGTGCCGCACCAGCGCATTGGCCAGGCGGTTCGACTGCTCGCGCATCTGCCGATAGCTGGTGATCCTGACGTCGCCGCTGACAGGGACTTCGATGATCGCGGGCCGATCCCCGTCCCGTTCAGCCCAGACATCGCAGACAGACGTGGCGATGTTGAAACGGGCCGGAATGTCCCAGCGAAACGAACGATAGAGCCGGTCATAGTCGCGGATATCGGGCAGCAGCATCCTTCTCTCCCTGGCGGAGCTTGCGCCCAGAAAGGGAGCCGGCGCGGCAAAGTCAAGCGAAGGCGTGCCAAGCTGATGCAAATCCAACACATCGGTTCACAAATGACCCATGAGGCAGGCCTGCCGGTCACGAACAGTTGCCATTGGCAAGGCGCGCGCTAGTGTCGTGATCAAGATCTGATTGAAAATGGGCCTTTGCGGCCGGGGGAGGAATCCATGCGTCTTAGAGCCATGCTGCTTGCCGGTGCCGCGTTGATGCCGTCGCTGGCCGATGCCCAGTCGTTCAGCCGTATCATCACCTTCGGCGACAGCCTGTCGGATAACGGCAACCTGTTCTCGCTCGCCGGAACACCGCCGGCTCCCTATTTTCAGGGACGGTTTTCCAATGGTCCGGTTTGGGCTGAACTGCTGAACGGTCCGATGACCCGCGCTGGCGGCTCGATCCTCGGCATTCCGCCGCTGCCGGCTGCCCTTTCCCCGACCGCCAATCTCAACTTCGCCTTTGGCGGCGCGCGCACCGACAGCGCCGTGGCGATGCCGCCGGGAACGGTCACGCAGATCAACAATTACATCGGGCTTGGCGGGCGGTTCACCACAACGGATCTGGTCACGCTGTGGGCCGGCGCCAACGACATCTTCCAGTCGGCGCCCACTCAGGCAGCGGTCACGGTCGCTGCGACCAGTGCTGCGACCAATGTCGGCAATCAGGTCCGCACGCTGGCCGGGGCCGGCGCGCCGATCATCCTTGTGATGAACCTGCCCAATCTCGGCGCAGCGCCGAACTATCTGGCGCAGGGCCCGCTCGGCGTGCAGCTCGGCTCCTACGCCACCGCGACGTTCAATGGCGCGTGGAACACTGCGGTATCGGCAGCCGCTGCGGCCAATCCCGCGACCAATGTCGTTCAGGTGCCGATCGATGCGCTGTTGACGGCGGCAATTGCCAATCCGGGGGCGTTTGGCCTTTCGAATGTTACCAACCAATGCATTCTGACCCCTGCCTGCGTGACCGGTAACGCGGCGACACAGGCCACCTTCCTGTTCTGGGACGGCGTCCATCCGACCGCGACGGGCCACCAGATGATCGCCCGCTTCGCGCAGGAATATCTGTTCGCGCCGACAAGGGCGATGGCGATGGGCGGACTTGGCGATGTCGGCTTCTGGTCGCGGCGCCAGGCGATGGGCGATATGATGGACCGGGTGCAGGTCGCGGCACCTGGCGAAGGCAAGCCCGAGTATTTCATCAGCGCGATCGGCGAGCAGGGCTCGCGCAATTCCAGCCTTGTGACCGCAGGCTTTACCGGGAATGCGCTGCTGAGCACCGATGCCGGCGCGCGCTATGCGGCGGGCGGCCTGCGCTTCGGCGTGTTCCACAAGTTCAATCCGGCCTGGACGGCGGGCATTGGCCTTTCGGCCACTGTCGGAGACGCCAAGTCAGGCACGGTCAGTTTCTCGCCGGTTGCCTTTGCGGCTGATCTGGCTGCCCGCTGGTCGCAGGGGCCGACCTTTGTCAATCTGGGTCTCGGCGCGACCGTGACCAATTATCGCGAGATCGAGCGGAAGACATTGGTTGGCAATCTGACCAATTCCGGCCAGACGACCGGCGTTGGCTATAGCGCCGTGGCCGAAGCAGGCTATCGCTGGAATATGGGCAGTTATGCGGTGACGCCGAAGGCACGGCTTTCCTATGTGAGCGCCTCGGTCAACAAGTTCAACGAGAGCGGAGTCGTCGCACCGATTGCGTTCGCCGGCCGCACTGTGCAGGGTCTGGCGGCAGGCGCCGAGCTGCGCGTCGATGCCACTGTCGCCGCCGGCACACGCGCGCATGCGCTCATCGGCTATGAGGAGTTTCTCTATTCGTCCGCCGGGAAGCTGGGCGGACGGCTGATCGCCAATACCGCGATGTCGTTCTCGGCCAATCTCAAGGATCCGGTCGGGGCTGGCCTGCTGCTGGGGCTTGGGCTCGATGCGCAGATCGGTGGCTGGGCGGCAAGCGCGACCTATCGCGCGACCGTCGGACAGAAGAGCCAGGTTACCCATCGCGGGCAGATCACGGTGGGCGCCTCGTTCTGATTTCAAGCGCCGGCAAGCGGGCGGCACAAAGAAAAAGGGGCCATTCGGCCCCTTTTTTTGTCCGTCCCGTGTCAGGTTCAGTTCCGCAGGGCCGCCTGCATGGCGCGAAGACCGGCAAGCCGCATTTCGGCAGCCTTGCGGGTTTCGTCCGTCTTGGCGTCGCGGAGGTCATCCTCGGCGTTCTTCATATCGCCGGCGAGCTTGTCGAGGCTGATTTCCTCGACCGGGATCGCCACTTCCGCCAGGATGGTCAGACCGGACGCGGTGACATCGGCAAATCCACCGCGAACATAAAGGCGCCTGGCGGCGCCCTTGTCGGCGCTGACGGCAACGATGCCTGAGCGCAGGGTGGTCATCACCGGGGCGTGGTTGGCAAGAATGGTCATGTCGCCATCCTCGCCCGGCACGACCACCTGATCGACAGGGCCGGAGAACAGGATGCGCTCCGGCGAGACGAGTTCGAAGTTGAAACTGGCCATCGCGGCTCTCCTGCCCTGATATCAGGCGGCCGCAGCCGCGAGCTTCTGGGCCTTTTCGACCGCTTCCTCGATGGTGCCGACCATGTAGAAGGCCGCCTCCGGCAGGTGATCGTACTTGCCCTCGACCAGCCCCTTGAAGCCCTTGATCGTGTCCTCCAGCGCGACCAGCTTGCCGGGCGAGCCGGTGAAGACTTCGGCGACGTGGAACGGCTGCGACAGGAAGCGCTCGATCTTGCGGGCGCGGGCGACCACCAGCTTGTCCTCTTCGGAAAGCTCATCCATGCCCAGGATCGCGATGATGTCCTGCAGCGACTTGTAACGCTGCAGCGTCGACTGCACCTTGCGGGCAACCTCGTAATGCTCCGCGCCGACAACCAGCGGCGACAGCATGCGCGAGGTCGAGTCGAGCGGATCCACCGCCGGATAGATGCCCTTTTCGGCGATCGAACGCGACAGAACGGTGGTGGCGTCAAGATGGGCGAAGGAGGTGGCCGGCGCCGGGTCGGTCAGATCGTCCGCCGGCACGTAAATCGCCTGCACCGAGGTGATCGAACCCTTGGTCGTGGTGGTGATACGCTCCTGCATCGCGCCCATGTCGGTGGCGAGCGTCGGCTGATAGCCCACCGCCGACGGGATGCGGCCGAGCAGCGCCGAGACTTCCGAGCCGGCCTGGGTGAAGCGGAAGATGTTGTCGACGAAGAACAGCACGTCCTGTCCCTGGTCGCGGAAATGCTCGGCGACGGTCAGGCCGGTCAGCGCGACGCGGGCGCGGGCGCCCGGCGGCTCGTTCATCTGGCCATAAACCAGCGCGGCCTTGGAGCCGGCGGTCGAACCGTTCTCCGGCTTCTTGTTGACGCCGCCCTCGATCATCTCGTGATAGAGGTCGTTGCCCTCGCGGGTGCGCTCGCCGACGCCGGCGAACACCGAATAGCCACCGTGCGCCTTGGCGACGTTGTTGATCAGTTCCATGATCAGCACGGTCTTGCCGACGCCGGCGCCGCCGAACAGGCCGATCTTGCCGCCCTTGGCGTAGGGAGCGAGCAGGTCGACGACCTTGATGCCGGTCACGAGGATCTGTGCCTCGGTCGACTGGTCGGCGTAGGAAGGAGCGTCCTGGTGGATAGCGCGGCGGGTCTTGGTCTTGACCGGGCCGGCTTCGTCCACCGGTTCACCGATGACGTTGATGATGCGGCCAAGGCACTCGTCGCCGACCGGAACCATGATCGGGGCGCCGGTATTGATCACTTCCTGCCCGCGCACCAGGCCCTCGGAGGTGTCCATCGCGATGCAGCGCACCGAGTTCTCGCCGAGATGCTGGGCAACCTCGAGCACCAGGCGATTGCCGCCGTTGGTGGTCTCAAGCGCGTTGAGAATTTCGGGCAGGGCGCCATCGAACTGAACGTCGACGACCGCGCCGATGACCTGGGTGATGCGGCCGGTCGCGCCGCCCGGGGCTGCGGCCTTGGTGGACGCCTTTGCTGCTGCTTTCGCCATGGTTGTGACCTCTTATCCTGTGGTCAGAGCGCTTCAGCGCCCGAGATGATTTCGATAAGTTCCTTGGTGATCATCGCCTGACGCGAGCGGTTATACTTCTGCGTCTGCTTTCTGATCATGTCGCCGGCATTGCGCGTGGCGTTGTCCATGGCGCTCATGCGCGCGCCCTGTTCGGACGCGGCATTTTCCAGAAGCGCCCGGAAAATCTGCACCGAGACGTTCTTGGGCAGCAACGAGGAGAGAATGACCCCTTCCTCGGGCTCGTATTCATAGGCGGCCTTGACGCCCGACGCGGCACCGCCCGCCTGCACCTCGGCCGGGATCAGCCGCTGGGCGGTCGGAATCTGGGCGATGACCGACTTGAACTGCGAATAGAACAGCGTGGCGACATCGAACTCGCCCTTGTCGAACATCTCGAGCACGCGGCGACCCACGCTCTCGGCATGATCGTAGCCGAGTTGCTTGACACCGCGGAACTCGACCGTCTCGATGATATGAGCGCCGAACTGGCGGCGCAGCTGTTCGTTGCCCTTCTTGCCAACGGTGAAGATCTTCACCGTCTTGCCTTCGGCAAGCAGCTGGTTGATGTGCTCGCGCGCCAGACGCACGATCGAGGAGTTGAACGCGCCGCACAGGCCACGCTCGGCGGTGCAGACGATGAGCAGGTGCACCTTGTCGCTGCCGGTTCCGGCAAGCAGGCGCGGCGTGTCCGCCCCGCCCGTCGAACCGGCGGCAAGATTGCCGAGCACATCGCCCATGCGGGCGGCGTAGGGGCGAGCCTGTTCAGCGGCGCCCTGGGCACGGCGCAGCTTCGCCGCAGCCACCATCTGCATGGCCTTGGTGATCTTCTGCGTCGCCTTCACCGAGGCGATGCGGTTGCGTAGGTCCTTCAGGGAAGGCATTCGACGTTCCTCGTCAGCGTGCGTCCGGAACCGGCCGGAGACCTCCGGCCGGCCAGTTCAGTCTCAGGCGAAGCTCTTGGTGAAGCCTTCAACGACGCTCTTGAGCGTCGCCTCGTCAGCGGCCGAAAGGTCCTTGCTGTCGCGGATCGAATTGAGCAGCCCTTCATGCTTGGACCGCAGCAGGGCCAGCAGCCCATCCTCATAAGCCTTGATCCGGTTGACCGGCAGGCCGTCGAGATAGCCATTGACGCCGGAGTAGATGACGCAGACCTGCTCTTCCATCTTCAGCGGCGAGAACTGCGCCTGCTTGAGAAGCTCGGTCAGGCGGGCGCCGCGGTTGAGCAGGCGCTGGGTCACCGCGTCGAGATCGGAACCGAACTGGGCAAAGGCCGCCATCTCGCGATACTGGGCCAACTCGCCCTTGATCTTGCCGGCGACCTTCTTCATCGCCTTGGTCTGGGCGGAGGAGCCGACGCGCGACACCGACAGACCGACGTTCACCGCCGGGCGAATGCCCTGATAGAACAGATCCGTCTCAAGGAAGATCTGCCCGTCAGTGATCGAAATCACGTTGGTCGGGATGTAGGCGGAGACGTCGTTGGCCTGCGTCTCGATCACCGGAAGGGCCGTCAGCGAGCCGGCCTTGTTGGTTTCGTTCAGCTTGGCGGCGCGCTCGAGCAGGCGGGAGTGCAGATAGAACACGTCGCCGGGGTAGGCTTCGCGACCCGGCGGGCGGCGCAGCAGCAGCGACATCTGGCGGTAGGCGACGGCCTGCTTGGACAGGTCGTCGTAGATGATGACCGCATGCATGCCGTTGTCACGGAAGAACTCGCCCATGGCGCAGCCGGAGAACGGCGCCAGGAACTGCATCGGCGCCGGATCGGACGCCGTGGCGGCCACGATGATCGAATAGTCGAGCGCGCCCTGCTCCTCGAGCACCTTGGCAAACTGCACCACGGTGGAGCGCTTCTGACCGACCGCGACATAGACGCAGTAGAGCTTCTGGCTCTCGGGAGCGCCGGCGGCATTCAGCGGCTTCTGGTTGAGGATGGTGTCGAGCGCAATCGCGGTCTTTCCGGTCTGGCGGTCGCCGATGATCAGCTCGCGCTGGCCGCGGCCGATCGGGATCAGCGCGTCGACCGCCTTAAGGCCGGTCGCCATCGGCTCATGCACCGACTTGCGCGGAATGATGCCGGGGGCCTTGACGTCGACGCGGGAGCGCGCCTTGGCCTTGATCGGGCCCTTGCCGTCGATCGGATTGCCGAGCGCGTCGACGACGCGGCCGAGCAGTTCCTTGCCGACCGGAACGTCCACGATGGCGCCGGTCCGCTTGACGGTCTGGCCTTCCTTGATGTCCCGGTCGGAACCGAAGATCACGACGCCGACATTGTCGCTTTCGAGGTTGAGCGCCATCCCGCGGATGCCGTTCTCGAACTCGACCATCTCACCGGCCTGAACCTTGTCGAGGCCGTAGACGCGGGCGATACCGTCGCCCACCGACAGCACCTGACCTACTTCGGTGACCTCGGCGGCGGAGCCGAAGTTCTTGATCTGATCCTTGAGGATCGCGGAAATCTCAGCGGCGCGGATGTCCATCAGCCGACCTCTTTCATGGCGAGTTTGATCGAATTGAGTTTGGTCTTGAGCGAAGCGTCCACCATCTTGGAGCCGACCTTGACGATCAGGCCGCCGAGAATGGCAGGATCAACCTTTTCATTGAGGGCGATGCTGTTGCCGCCGGTGACGCCCTTGATCGCCTCCAGCACAGCCTCGCGGTTCTTGGCCGACAGCGGCGCGGGAACCGTGACCTCGGCGGTCACGACCCCGTTCTTCAGGTCGACCAGCGAGGCAAACCCGCGGATCATGCCGTCAATGGCAAACAGCCGGCGCTTGGAAGCCACCAACCTGATGAAATTGGCAGCAAGGCCGCCGATCTTGGCCTTGTCGAGCACAGCCGAGACGGCCTTGATCTGCTCCTCGGCGGTGAAAACCGGATTTTTGACCAGCCGCTGCAGGTCGTCACTGCCGGCAAGCAGCGCGCCAAACGCCTGAAGGCCCTTGCCGACCTGGTCGGTGGCCTTCTGCTCCTCGGCAAGCTCAAACAATGCGGAGGCATAGCGCCCCGCAATTCCGGAAACGATCGGGCTCTGATCCGCCACGATGCTCTCTCTTTTTCGCGCATCGCAACCCGGACCGGAGAGGCCAGGCCAACGTGCTCAGGGTGGGATCGGACAAGGGCGTGCCCGCATTTGCTGGCCCGGCCCCTGAAACGTGCCCGGTCGCTAACATCAAACTTGAGGGGTTGCAACCCTTTCCCGCCCCTTTCCGTCTTGGCGAAAAGGCTAGGGTCAGAGGAAACTGAGCGGCTCGACATCGACGTCGAGGCGGGCGCCAGACCGCATTGGCCCGGCGTTGGCGATCATGGCGCGCAGAAAACCCTGCAGATCGTCGCCGCGTGCCGTCTTGATGATCAGACGCATGCGGTGGCGGCCGCGCAGCAGCGCCAGCGGCGGTTCGGCCGGCCCGAGCAGACGGGCAGAGGCAAAGCGGGGCTCGGCAGACAATGCCAGTCCGGCTTGCGCCAGCCGCCGGGCAGCTTCGTCGGCCACCGCCCGATCGCGGGCACTCACCATCAATGCGGCGAGCCGGCCGAACGGCGGCAGGCCGCCCAGCTGACGCATGCGGATTTCCTCACGATAGAATCCCTCGCGGTCATGCGTCAAAATCGCCCGCAGGACCGGGTGATCGGGCTGGGTGGTCTGGATCAAACCGCGTCCCGGCCGCTGGTGACGCCCGGTGCGGCCGGTGACCTGCGTCAGCATCTGGAACGTGCGCTCGGCCGCTCTCGGATCGGCATTGGCAAGGCCGATATCGGCGTCGATGACGCCGGCCAGTGTCAGGGACGGAAAGTTGTGACCCTTGGCGACAAGCTGGGTGCCGATGACGATCCGGTATTCGCCGGCGGCAATCGCTGCCAGCTCCTGCCGCAACCGTTCGGTTCCGCCGGGAAAATCGGACGACAGGACGATGCTGCGTTCGCCGGGAAACAGTTCCGCCACTTCCTCGGCCAGCCGTTCGACGCCGGGGCCGACGGCGCGCAATTCGTTCTCGGCGCCGCAGGAGACGCAGGTTGGCGGTCGGCGTTCGGTATGTCCGCAATGGTGGCAGACAAGGGCCCGGCGGAACCGGTGCTCGACCAGCCAGGCCGAACAATGCGGGCACTGCCAGCGATGGCCACAGCGGTTGCACAGGGTGAGTGGGGCAAAGCCACGCCGGTTGAGGAAGAACAGGACCTGCTCGCCCGCTGCCAATGTCGTCCGTGCCGCCTCCAGCAGCGGCGCCGCGATCCAGCGGCCGGGGGGGAGTGGCGACTTTCGCAGGTCGATGGCGGCAAGTTCCGGCAGGATCGCGCCGCCGAACCGATCCGGCAGCCGCAGGTGACGATAGCGCCCCGATTCGGCATTGACGCGGCTTTCGACAGAGGGCGTGGCCGAGGCAAGCACGACCGCCGCGCCTTCGATCCGGCCGCGCACCACCGCCATGTCGCGGGCATTGTAGCGCACGCCGTCGCCCTGTTTGTAGGCGGCTTCATGCTCCTCATCGACCACGATCAGGCCCAGATCGGCAAAAGGCAGCATCAGCGCCGAACGCGCGCCGACAACAATGCGAGCCTGCCCGGTCGCGACCGCGTGCCACAGCCGGTCGCGTCGTGACGCGCTGACGCCGGAATGCCACTCGGCCGGACGGACACCGAAGCGTGCTTCAAAACGCGCCATGAAATCGGCAGTGAGGGCGATTTCCGGCATCAGCACCAGCGCCTGGCGCCCAAGGCGCAGGGCCGCAGCAATGGCTTCAAAATATACTTCGGTCTTGCCCGAGCCAGTGACGCCCTCGATCAGGGCCACCGCAAAGGCACCCGACTGCACCATCGCGCCGAGGTTGGCTGCGGCGTCAGCCTGATCCTGAGACAGGGCCATGGCTGCATGATCGGCATCGGGCAGCGGAGCGACAGGATCGGCAGGAATATGGGTCACCTCAAGCGCGCCTTCGTCGACCAGCGTGTCGATGACGCCGGAGGAGACGCTCGCAGCCTCCGCCAATGCCGATTTGCGCCAGACCATGCCGTTCTCGGCGGCGGTCAGCACGCGCCGGCGGGCAGGGGTCATCCGCTCGGGGTGCAGACCGGTGAAACGCACCCCGAGTTTCGGCCTCTCCGGGCCAACCTGATCGGGGTCGCGGAGCGCCATGCGGGCCACCATGCCGCGCGGACTCAGGGTCCAGCGGGCGATCCATTCGACAAACGCCCTCATCGCCGGGCGCATGGGTGGCAGGTCATAGCGACCGGCAACCTGCTTGAGATTGGCGCCGCCGGGCCCCTGGCGGAGCGACCAGACCACACCGATGCTCTGGCGTGTGCCGAGCGGCACGACCACGGTATCGCCTTCCACAAGGTCCAGCCCTGCCGGGATGCGGTAGGAATAGGCCGTATCGACCGCAACCGGCACCAGCACATCGGCGATGTCGGGGCGCTCGGTGCGGGCAGGGCAGGGCGTCGGGTCCATGCCTGAGCGATAGCACCGATTCGCCCGCCCGTTCCAGAAACCGCATGTTAAGCGCCGCCCCGCATGCTGCCACGATGGATATTCCTACAGCCCTGCGCCAGTGGCTTGGCCATCTGGCTTCCGAACGCCGCCTGTCGGCCAACACGTTGGATGCTTATGGCCGCGATATGCGGCAGTTTCTCGTCTTCATCGAGGAGCGGGGTGGGCGCCCGGCCAAGGTCGACGACCTTGCCGGCCTGACCCCTGCGGACGTGCGGGCGTTTCTGGCGGCACGGCGTTCATCCGGAGCCGAAAGCCGCACCCTGATGCGGCAGCTGGCCGGGTGCCGGTCGTTCCTGCGGTTCTGTGAACGGGAGGGGATCGCCAAGGCATCGGCATTTTCCGCAGTGCGCGGGCCCAGGGTTGCGCGTGGCTTGCCCAAGCCGATCGCTGCCCGCGCCGCACGGGAGCTTGCCGCGCCGGACATCCGCATGGGCGAGGCGCGCGAACCGTGGATCTTCGATCGCGATGCGGCGGTGCTTGCGCTGCTTTACGGCTGCGGTCTGCGCATTTCCGAAGCGCTGTCGCTGGCCCGCAAGAACGCGCCTGTAAGCGGGGTCGATGCCCTGACCATTACCGGAAAGGGCGGGCGCATGCGCCAGGTGCCGGTGATCGGGCCGGTGCAGACCGCCGTGGAGCGCTATCTTGCCAGCTGTCCCTGGCGGCTGGCGGCTGACGGGCCATTGTTCGTCGGCGCCAGGGGAGGGGCTCTGTCCCCCCGCATCATCCAGCTGGCGGTCGAGCGGCTGCGCGGCGCGCTCGGGCTTGCCGAAACGGCGACGCCGCATGCCCTGCGCCATTCCTTTGCCACCCATCTGCTGGGCCGGGGCGGGGACCTGAGAACCATCCAGGAACTGCTCGGCCATGCCTCCTTGTCGACCACACAGATCTACACCGAGGTTGAAACGGCCCGGCTGATCGCTTCAGTCCGGTCAGCCCACCCGCGCGCCAGAATGTCTGCAACATCTTGAGATTGCGCATCGAATCAGCGACAGCGGGCTCCTTTCCCGGGAGATTCCGATGTCTGGCATGCCTGAAGCCCACGAGGGCAACAAGAAGATCGCGCTGCTGATCGCGGTGCTGGCGCTTTTTCTTGCCTTTGCCGAAGCCGGCAACAGCAACAACGAAAATCTCGCCCTGGAGTCCAACATCGAGGCGTCCAATCTCTGGGCGTTCTTCCAGGCCAAGACCATCCGCTCGACCGTTCTGAAAACGGCTGCCGAACAGATGGAAACCGACCTTGCCCGCGTGTCCGATCCAGCCGCGCAGGAGGCTATGAAGAAGCGCATCGATTCCTGGAACAAGACGATCGCCCGCTACGATTCCGAGCCGGAAACCAGCGAGGGGCGCAAGGAACTTGCCGCCCGGGCCAAGGACAAGGAAGCGGCACGGGCTCTTGCCAGCCAGAAGAAGGAGATCTTCGAGGTTGCGGCCAAGCTGTTCCAGATCGCCATCATCATCGCTTCAGCGGTGATCATCACAGGTATCGGCTGGCTCGGGCTTGTCGCGACGGCACTTGGTCTGGGCGGGGCGGTGCTGATGGGATTTGCCTTGTGGGCGCCGCAGGCCATCCACCTGCCGTTCTGAGAGGCCGCATCCCGGCCGGCCGCTGCGCCTGAGTGCATGCGGCCAGGCAGGATCGAAGGCGCGCGGTGCGTGGACCGGCTCCGGCTTTTTACTCCGGAGGCCGTCGTCCTAGGAGCGAATGCGACGCCGAGCAGGGCCAAAGGCCCGTTGCGAGGGAACGGCCCGAGATTGACCGATAGGTCAAGTCCGAGGGCCACTGATATTACATGTGGATCTGGCGTTTTTCGACCGCCATCGCCGCTTCCTTGACGGCCTCCGACATCGTCGGATGGGCATGGCAGGTGCGGGCGAGATCCTCGGACGAGCCGCCGAATTCCATCAGTACCGCCGCCTCGTGGATCATCTCGCCGGCGCCGGCGCCGAGGATATGGACGCCAAGCACGCGGTCGGTCGCCTTGTCGGCCAGCACCTTGACGAAGCCGTCCGTGGTGCGGTTGGCGCGGGCGCGGCCATTGGCCATGAACGGGAACTTGCCGACGTTATAGGCGATGCCCGCCGCCTTCAGTTCCTCCTCGGTCTTGCCGACCGAGGCGATCTCCGGGAACGTGTAGACGACACCGGGGATGACATCGTAATTTACATGTCCTGCCTTGCCGGCCAGCATTTCCGCCAGCGCTACGCCTTCATCCTCGGCCTTGTGGGCCAGCATCGGGCCGGTGATGACATCGCCGATGGCATAGATGCCCGGCACGCTGGTGGCATAGTGATGGTCGGTGACGACGCGCCCGCGGTTGTCGAGCTTGACGCCCACCGCTTCCAGCCCAAGGCCGGTCGTATAGGGCTTGCGGCCGATGGCGACGAGCACCACATCGGCGCCGATCTCGGTCTTTTCGCCGCCAGCCGCCGGTTCCACCTTCAGCTTGACGCCGCCCTTGATCGTCTCGGCGCCGGTCACCTTGGCGCCGAGCCGGAAGCTGATGCCCTGCTTTTCGAGGATGCGCTGGAACTGCTTGCAGGTCTCCAGATCCATGCCGGGCAGGATGCGATCGAGATATTCGATCACCTCGACTTCCGCGCCGAGGCGCCGCCACACCGAACCGAGTTCAAGGCCGATGACGCCGGCGCCGATCACCACCATCTTGCCCGGCACCTTGCCGAGGCCGAGCGCGCCGGTGGAAGAGACAATCTGCTTTTCATCGATCTCGACGCCCGGCAGCCCGGCAACCTCGGAGCCGGTGGCGATGCAGATCGCCTTGGCCTCGATCACCGAAGTCTTGCCATCGTTGGCTGTCACCTGAACCTTGCCCGGCGCAAGGATGGTGCCGAGGCCAAAGTGCACATCAACCTTGTTCTTCTTCAAGAGGAAGCCGACGCCGTTGACGTTGGCGTCGATGGTCTCCTGCTTGTGCTTCATCATCGCGGCCAGATTCAGCTTCGGCTTGCCGATCTCGATGCCGAGCGCCGCCATGCCGTGCCCGGCCTCGTCGAAGACCTCCGAGGCATGCAGCAGCGCTTTCGAGGGGATGCAGCCAACGTTGAGGCAGGTGCCGCCGTGGGTCTTCCATTTCTCGACAACCGCCGTCTTGAGCCCGAGCTGGGCCGCGCGGATGGCGCAGACATAACCGCCGGGGCCGGTGCCGATGACGATGAGATCGTAGGACATGGGGATTTCCCTTTCTGGCAGGCGGCTCAACGGCCGCCGGAAACGGTGATGAGCGAGCCGACGGCGTAGGACGCCTTGTCGGAAACAAGCCAGCGCACGGCCTCGGCAACTTCCTTTGCCGTGCCGCCGCGCTTGATCGGGATGGTTGCCTTGAGTTGTTCAATCCGGTCGGGGATGCCGCCCGAGGCGTGAATGTCGGTCTCGATCAGGCCGGGCTGGACGCCGTTGACGCGGATTCCCTCATTGGCCAGTTCGCGGCCAAGACCGAGGGTGAGAGCGTCAATCGCCCCTTTGGCGGCGGCATAATCGACATACTGCCCGGGCGCGCCGAGCCGCGGGGCAATCGAGGACATGTTGACGATGGCCCCGCCCTTGCCGCCGAGGCGGGTCGACATGCGGCGGATCGCGGCTTGTGCGCACCAGATCGTGCCCATCACGTTGATGTCGAACATCCGCCTGAGCCGCGCAGTCGACATCTCGACGACCGGTTGGGCGATATCGACCACGCCGGCGTTGTTGACCAGCGCGGCCAGCGTTCCGAGCGCGTCGGCAGCGACGAAGATTTTCTCGATATCCGCCTCGACCGAGACATCGCCCTGAACGGCGACCGCCCTGCGGCCCGTCGCGGCGATCACCGCGACCACCTCGTCCGCCGCTGTCCTGTCGCCGGCGTAGTTGACGACGACATCGAACCCGTCCTCGGCCAGGCCGATGGCGCAGGCGCGGCCGATGCCGCGCGAGGCTCCGGTAACGATGGCGACGCGGGTCACGGCGTCCTCCTCACAGCGCTGCCGCCCTGACGAGCCTGCCGATCCATGCTGGGCGAGGCCTTCGTCTGGATGTTTCGACAAGTCCCGAACAAGGGTTTTGGCCGGTCACAGATCCATCACGAGACGCGCCGGATCCTCAAGGCTTTCCTTGACGCGCACGAGGAAGGTCACCGCTTCCTTGCCGTCGACGATACGGTGATCGTAGGAGAGCGCCAGATACATCATCGGGCGGATCTCGATCTTGCCGCCGACCACCATCGGGCGATCCTGAATCTTGTGCATGCCGAGAATACCCGACTGTGGCGCGTTGAGGATCGGTGTCGACATCAAGGAACCGTAGATGCCGCCGTTGGTGATGGTGAAGGTGCCGCCCGACATCTCCTCCATCTTGAGCTGGCCGTCGCGGGCGCGCTTGCCGAAATCGGCGATCGACTTCTCGATGCCGGCAAGGCCGAGCCGGTCCGCGTCGCGCAGCACCGGCACAACGAGGCCCTTGTCGGTGCCGACCGCAATGCCGACGTGATAATAGTTCTTGTAGATGATATCGGTGCCGTCGATCTCGGCGTTGACGCCCGGCAGTTCCTTCAGCGCCTGAACCACGGCCTTGGTGAAGAAGCTCATGAAGCCGAGCTTCACGCCATGCTTTTTCTCGAACAGGTCCTTGTACTGGTTGCGGAGTGCCATCACCGCGCCCATGTCGACCTCGTTGAAGGTGGTCAGCATGGCGGCGGTGTTCTGGCTTTCCTTGAGGCGCCGCGCGATCGTCTGGCGCAGCTTGGTCATCTTGATCCGCTCCTCGCGGGCCGCATCGGTCGGGGCCGAGGCCGCAC
>DAOMXG010000027.1:0-19516 GCA_035436995.1 Beijerinckiaceae bacterium | reverse complement strand
GGGCCAAGGCGGAACTGGCGGCCGAGGAACGTGTGATCGACGCTCTTGTGGGCGCAACGGCCAGCCCCGGCACGCGCGATTCCTTCCGCCGCCGCCTCAGGGCCGGTGAACTCAATGACAAGGATATCGACATCGAGGTCTCTTCACCGGCCCCGGCGATCCCGATGCTTGAAATGCCCGGCGCCCAGCCGGGACAGGCAGCGCTCGGCGAGTTGCTGGGCAGGGCGTTCGGCAAGCCCATGCGCAAGCGCCGGACCACGGTGGCGGAGGCCCACAGCCCGCTTGTGCAGGAGGAAAGCGACAAGCTGATCGACCATGACCAGATTGTTCAGGATGCTCTGCGCGAGGTGGAGAACAACGGCATCGTCTTTCTCGACGAGATCGACAAGATCTGCGCGCGTGAGAATCGCGGTGGCGCGGATGTCAGCCGCGAGGGTGTCCAGCGTGATCTCCTGCCGC
Organism: Beijerinckiaceae bacterium; assembly: GCA_035436995.1. Lineage (GTDB taxonomy): Bacteria > Pseudomonadota > Alphaproteobacteria > Rhizobiales > Beijerinckiaceae > JAIUNP01. Next base: position 19,057 of record DAOMXG010000027.1, on the reverse strand, counting down.
TTATCGAGGGCACGACGGTGTCGACCAAGCATGGAGCGGTCAGGACCGACCATATCCTGTTCATCGCCTCGGGCGCATTTCACGTCTCCAAACCGTCGGATCTTCTGCCCGAATTGCAGGGGCGCCTGCCGATTCGCGTCGAACTGACACCGTTGGCGCGCAGCGATTTCCGTCGCATCCTGACGGAAACCGAGGCATCGCTGGTCAAGCAATATGTCGCGCTTTTGGGCACCGAGCAGGTCGAACTATCCTTCACCGACGATGCGCTGGATGCCATTGCCGACGCAGCCTTCGAGGTCAACGCGACCATCGAGAACATTGGCGCGCGCCGCCTGCAGACGGTGATGGAACGCATATTGGACGAGATTTCCTTTTCGGCGCCCGACAAGTCGGGGCAGAAGGTTGTGATCGACGGCGCTCAGGTGCAGGCAAGCCTTGGCGATCTGGCGCGCAATGCCGATCTCAGCCGGTTCATTCTCTAGCGCCGCGCATTCGGGATGTCGCTGGTCCGGTCCTATACCCTGGTTGGTTCGGCGACACTCGCATCGCGCCTGACCGGCTTCGTTCGCGATATCCTGATTGCAGCAGTGCTGGGCTCCGGCCGGGTTGCCGATGCCTACCTTGCCGCCTTCCTGTTGCCCAATCTGTTCCGGCGGGTCCTCAGCGAGGGGGCCTTCAACGCGGCCTTCGTGCCGATTCTGTCCCGCCGACGGACCGAAGGGGACGCTTCGGCCAGGGATTTTGTCAGGGCAGCCTTTGCCGCGATTTTGGCGCTGGCTTTCGGTCTTGTCCTGGTGGCGGAATTGTCGATGCCAGGGATCATCAAGGTGATCGCTCCGGGATTTGTTGCCGATCCGGAGAAGTTCGCCCAGGCGGTTCTGTTCGGACGCATCGCCTTTGGCTTTGTCGGGGCTGTCATCGTTTCGGCATTTCTGGCCTCGCTGCTGAACGCTGTCGGGCGATATGCCCTGGTCGCCATGGCGCCACTGATCCTCAACGGCCTGCTGATTCCGGTTCTTCTCGCTCTGTTTGTTTTGGGCTGGCAGGGTGATGTTCGGGTCGGATGGGTCCTGGTGTTCTCGGTTCTGGCTGCCGGATTCCTCCAGCTTGCCTATGTCGCCTATGGTGTCCGCCGCGCCGGTATTGTGATCTGGCCGCTGCGCTGGGAGGCTGACCGGGATGTGAGGCTGATGATTGCCATGGTGCTGCCGGCCGTTGTCCTTGCCGGGGCCGGGCATTTCAACATGGTGGTGGCGGCGCAATTGTCTTCGGCGCTGCCTTCGGCGGTTTCTTGGATCTATTACGCTGATCGGATTTTCCAGTTGCCGCTGGGTTTTGTCGCAGCGGCGATCGGAGTTGTCCTGTTGCCCGAGGTTTCCCGCGCCATCCGTGATGGCGATCATCCGCGCGCTGACGATGCCAGCAACCGGGCTCTCGAATTCGGGATGCTGCTGGTTTTGCCCGCCATGCTTGCCCTGGTCATTCTGGCCCGCCCGATCATCGACATCATCTATCGTCACGGCGCCTTTACCGCTTCGGACAGTGCGGCAGTGGCCGACATGCTCTCGGCCTTGGCGCTCGGTCTACCGGGCTTTGTGCTGGTCAAGGTGTTTCTGCCGGCCTTTCTGGCGCGCGAATCGCTGCGCCTTCCGCTGCTGGCGGCGCTGGCCGGGGTGGTTGCCAACATTGCCTTTACGCTCGCTCTTGTCGGGCGCCTGGGCCCTGTTGCCGCACCGCTTGGTGTCGCCACCTCGGCCTGGGTGAATGCGCTGCTCCTCGGTATCGGGCTCAAGATGCGGGGGGTGTTTCGTCTGGATGGGCGGGCGACCCGCTCTCTGCCGCTCATCGTTGTGGCAGCCGCACTGACCGGTGCCGTGACCTATGCCAATCTGGTCCTGTTCGAACCCTGGCTGGCGCCTGATCGGGCCCTGGCATTGCGGACGGGCGCGCTTGCCCTGGTCTGCCTGTCTGGCGTCGGCGTTCACGCGGTGGCGTCCCATCTGTTTGGCATAGCCGACCTTGGTGGCCTCAGACGTGCTTTCGGCCGGACAGGCGCTTGAAACAGCCTTTGAGTGGTGTCATAGCGCGGCGGTTCGGAGCGGCGGGTTCCAACCCTCGCTCCAGACGACCAACCCGGCCCCTCCACAAGGATGATCGATATGGCACTTGTTCCGCCGCGCGTCTTTTCCGGCGTCCAGCCTACGGGCAACCTGCATCTGGGAAATTATCTGGGCGCGATCCGTCGGTTTGTGACGCTGCAGGATACGCATGATTGCATCTATTGCGTCGTCGATCTTCACGCCATCACGGTCTGGCAGGATCCCGAGGATCTGATTCGGGCAACACGCGAGGTCACGGCGGCTTTTCTGGCTGCCGGTATAGATCCTGGACGCCATATTGTCTTCAACCAGAGTCGGGTGGCTGAACATGCCGAGCTTGCCTGGGTGTTCAACTGCGTTTCCCGCCTGGGCTGGCTCAACCGCATGACCCAGTTCAAGGAAAAGGCCGGCAAGGATCGCGAGAATGCGTCGGTTGGCCTTTATGCCTATCCCAATCTTATGGCCGCCGACATCTTGGTCTATCGCGCCACCCATGTGCCGGTTGGCGAGGATCAGAAGCAGCACCTCGAACTCACGCGCGATATTGCCCAGAAATTCAACAATGATTTTGCCGCGCGCATTGCCGCTCTTGGCCATGGCGAGGGCTATTTCCCGTTGCCGGAACCCTTGATCGCCGGTCCGGCGCCGCGTGTGATGAGCCTGCGCGACGGCACCAAGAAAATGTCGAAATCCGATCCGTCGGAGTATTCGCGCATCAACCTCAACGATGACGCCGATGCCATCGCCCAGAAGATCCGCAAGGCCAAGACCGATCCCGAACCGCTTCCCGGCGAGATCGAGGGACTGGCCGGCCGACCCGAGGCGGACAATCTGGTCACCATCTTTGCCGCGCTGTCGGGCCGCGAGCGGGCCGCGGTGCTCAGCGAATACGGTGGTGGGCAGTTTTCCACCTTCAAGGCGGCGCTGGCCGATCTGGCCGTGTCCTCGCTTGCCCCGATTGCCGGCGAGATGCGCCGCTGGCTGGCCGATCCGGCCTCGATCGATGCCGTCCTGCGCAATGGCGGGGATCGCGCCCGTGCCATCGCCTCCAGCGTGATGGACGACGTCAAGGACATCGTCGGGTTGGTGAGCCGGTGATCTGTTTGGTTTCAGGGCTTTGAACTGGAGCCAGGAGACGCTACATTGAAGCAGGCTTTTGCCGCCTTGAACGGCAGACAGCGAGGGATCATGTTCATTCAGACCGAAGTCACGCCCAACCCGGCAACCTTGAAGTTTCTGCCTGGCAAGGCGGTCATGCATCAGGGCACGCTCGACATTCGCTCCGCAGCCGATGCGGCGGCTTCTCCCTTGGCCGGGCGGCTGTTTTCCATTCCCGGGGTCACCGGCGTGTTTTTCGGCTCGGATTTTGTCACGGTTACCAAAGCCGCAGGGGAATGGCAGCATTTGAAGCCGGCCATTCTCGGCGCGATCATGGAGCACTATCTTTCCGGCGCCCCGCTCATCGACGGTGTCGCCCCGCCCCAGCACGAGGGCGACGAATTCTATGATCCCAAGGACGCCGACACCGTGGCCACCATCAAGGAGCTGCTGGACACGCGAATCCGTCCGGCCGTTGCCGGCGATGGTGGCGATATCACTTTCAGGGGGTTCGAAAAGGGCGTTGTCTATCTGGCCATGAAGGGCGCCTGCTCCGGCTGTCCCTCCTCCACGGCGACGCTCAAGCATGGCATCCAGAATCTGCTCAAGCACTTTCTGCCCGACGTTCAGTCGGTTGAGGCAATCTGACCGGATCGGCGCGGGGTGCGTGTCCTGGCCCTTGATACTGCGCTCGGCGCTACCTCGGTGGCGGTGGTCGATTATCCGTCCGGAACGGTACTGGCCCGCGCCAGCCTGCCGATGCAGCGTGGCCATGCCGAGGCCTTGATGCCGATGATTGAGCAGGCGATGGCCGGGGTGGAGGGCGGCTTCGGCTCGTTGAGCCGGATCGGCACGACAGTCGGGCCTGGCAGCTTCACTGGATTGAGGGTTGCCGTATCGGCCGCCCGTTCGCTTGGCCTGGCTTTGGCGATTCCGGTGGTTGGCGTGTCGACTCTGGCCGCCTATGCTGCACCGGTCATTGCGTCCGGCGCCCGGTCGATGACCGCTGTCGCCATTGATGCCCGCCATGGTGCGGTCTTCTTTGAAAGCTTCTGGCTGGATGGCAAGAAGGCGCTCGGCCCTCTGGTTCTTGGGCTCGAACAGGCTGCCGAAACCCTGCGCAGTGGTCGCTGCCGCCTGGTCGGCACAGGCGCTCCGGCGCTACATGATCATGCCCGCAAGCTTGGACTGGAGGCGGATTTGATCGAGACCGGGCCGGCGCCCGATATCCTCTGGGTTGCCCGCCTTGCGGCTGCGGCAGACCCTGCCTGTGCCCCTGCCCGCCCCCTCTATCTGAAGGCGGCAAGTGCCGTGCCGCAGGGGCACGGCCAGATAGCGCGGGCCTGATGCGCTGGTTCGGCCTGTCCCGTCGCCGTCAGGCGGCTCTGCGCCCGGCCCGCATGGACGATGCAAGGGCCATTGCCGAACTGCATTCATTGTCGTTTTCCCATCCCTGGCCGACGCTGACGGTCGAATCGCTGCTCGCCGACCGGACGGTCCGCGCCCATGTCGCGGACAATGGCAGGATTGTCGGCTTCCTGTTGCTGCGTGTTGCTGCCGATGAAGCTGAGGTGCTGTCGATCGGCGTGGCGCCTTCGGCGCGGGCGCGAGGACTGGGCCGCCGCCTGATGGAGGCGGGACTTGATGGGCTGGTGTTTGACCGGATCCGTCTGGTTTTTCTTGAGGTGGAGACAGAAAATCTAGGCGCTCTCAAGCTTTATCAGCGCCTGGGCTTTGAACTGATCGGGCGACGCAAGGGCTATTATCGCGGCAGCGACGGGATCAGCCGGGATGCCCTCACGATGCGACTCGACATTTCCTCACGCAGCCCGGCCACCCCGTTGCTGGACGGATAGAGCGGTTGGCTTTACAAGCCACGCGGATAGATCGAACCTGGCAGACCGGCCTTGACCAGCGACAGCCGCAGCCTCGAAGAACGATGCATCGCCCACGGTCTCAAGATGACCGAGCAGCGGCGCGTCATCGCGCGCGTCATCGAGGCTGCGGAAGACCACCCCGATGTCGAGGAGTTGCATCGCCGGGCGGCGATGGTCGATTCGGGCATTTCGCTGTCGACCGTCTATCGCACCGTGCGGTTGTTCGAAGAGGCCGGCATCATTGCCCGCCATGATTTCCGCGAAGGGCGGGCCCGCTACGAGCAGACACCCGACGAGCACCACGACCATCTGATCAACGTCCGAACCGGCGCGGTCATCGAATTTCGCTCAGCCGAGATCGAGGCCCTGCAGGCCGAGGTGGCGCGCCGGCTGGGTTTTCGCCTTGTCGATCACCGGCTTGAGCTATACGCGGTGCCGCTGGACGAGAACCAGACATGAGCCGGGCCGGGTCGCTGCGCCGGATCGCGCGGCTGATGGCACTGGCCCCCGCCTTTCTGATCGGCCTCCCCTTGCAGGCCCTTGCGGTGCGACTGAACAGTCGGGCGGCCCGCATCCTGCCGCTGTGGTTTCACCGCTATGCCTGCCGGGTTCTTGGAATCCGGCGGCAGGTCAGCGGCCCGCTGCCAGCGGGGGGATCGGTGCTGCTCGTTGCCAATCATGTCTCCTGGCTCGACATCATCGTCATCGGCGCGACGCTGCCCATATCCTTTGTTGCGCGGGCCGATCTGGCGGGGTGGCCGGGAGCAGGACTGCTTGCCCGTCTCCAGCGTTCGGTCTTTGTCGATCGGACGCGTCGCAAGGCGACACGGCCAGCCACGGGTGAGATAGCGCAGCGCCTCGCCGGGGGTGAGGCGATCGTGCTGTTTGCCGAAGGCACGACGTCGGACGGCAACCGCGTATTGCCCTTCCGGCCGGCGCTGCTGGCGGCTGCGGATGGGTCCGCGCCGGTTCAACCGCTGGTGTTGCACTATCGCTCGCTCGACGGTCTGCCGCTCGACCGACGCACCCGGCCGCTGGTTGCCTGGTATGGCGACATGGACCTGGTTCCGCATCTGGGCGAATTGTTCAGGCGCGGCCCCGTCGATGTGGCTCTGCATTTCGGATCGCCCGTACACCAGGGGGGTGATCGCAAGATGTTGGCCCGCCGCCTCGAGGCGGAGATCCGCGCCACCGCTGCCCGCCTGCGACTTGGCCGGGATGTTTGATGCTTGAGCCAAAGCGCCGTAAAGAAGAACAACATGCCTGATTTGCCCTCTCCCCCCGCCATGCCAGCCGCTGCGGCGCCGTCCCCGCGTCGCGTCCATATCAAATCCTACGGCTGTCAGATGAATGTCTACGACGCCACTCGCATGGCCGATGCACTGGCTGGCGAGGGCTATGCCGAAGTCGCCGCGGCCGAGGACGCTGATCTGGTCATCCTCAATACCTGCCACATTCGCGAAAAGGCCGCCGAAAAGGTCTATTCCGAACTGGGACGCCTGCGACGGCTCAAGCAGGAGCGGGCTTCCGCCGGAGAGGACACCCGCATCGTCGTTGCCGGCTGCGTGGCCCAGGCCGAAGGCGCCGAGATCATGAAGCGCGCTCCAGTAGTTGATGTTGTCGTCGGTCCGCAGAGCTATCATCGCCTGCCTGAGCTGGTGGCCGAGGCCCGGCAGAACCGGCGTGCCCTCGACACGGACTTTCCCGCCGAGGACAAGTTCGATCACCTGCCGGCCCCGACCCGGGCGCAGATTGCTGCGCGCGGGGTTTCGGCCTTCCTGACTGTGCAGGAAGGGTGCGACAAGTTCTGTTCCTTCTGTGTGGTTCCCTACACGCGCGGCGCCGAAATCTCGCGCTCCGTCGACCGCATTGTCAGCGAGGCCGAGCGGCTGGCCTCGGCCGGCGTTCGCGAACTCACGCTGATCGGCCAGAACGTCAATGCCTATCATGGCGAGGGCCCCGATGGGCAGACCTGGTCGCTGGCCGCCCTGGCCCGGAGGCTTGCCGTCATTCCGGGGCTTGACCGGCTGCGCTATTCGACCTCGCATCCTGCCGACATGGGCGAGGATCTGATCGCCCTGCATCGTGATCTGCCTGCCTTCATGCCCTATCTGCATCTGCCCGTTCAGTCCGGTTCGGACCGCATTCTGGCCGCGATGAACCGCCGCCATACCGCCGCCGATTATTGCCGGCTGATCGAGCGGATCCGTGTCGCCCGCCCCGATATTGCCCTCAGTTCGGATTTCATTGTCGGCTTTCCCGGTGAGACGGAGGCCGATTTCGCCCAGACCATGCGGCTGGTCGAGACAATCGGCTTTGCCTCGGCATTTTCGTTCAAATTCAGCCCGCGCCCCGGCACCCCTGCGGCCGAGCAGGCCGATCAGCTGCCCGAGGCGGTCAAGTCCGAGCGGCTCGCTGTCCTGCAGGATCTGCTGACCCGTCAGCAGAAGGCATTCAATGCCGCCACCATCGGCCGCACCGTCGATGTTTTGTTTGAAAAGCCCGGCCGCCATCCGGGCCAGATCGCCGGCAAGTCACCCTATCTTCAGGCCGTGCAGGTGGATGCACCAGTCGATTGGATCGGCCGCATTGTGCCGGTTAAGATCACCGGGCAGGCGACGTTCAGCCTGTTCGGCCGGCTGATGCCGGAAGCCTCTGGGGAGGACATCACGTGAGCTTCGAGGTCTCGGACGGTCGCCACGGCGGCGAATGGGTGACCAGTCTGACGCTGGATGACAATCGCCTCGCCAGTCTCGTGTTTGGCCAGTATGACCAGAACATCGCCCATCTGGAGCGCCGGCTAAGCATTGTTGCCACCGTCAATGGCAACCACATCGTGCTCAAGGGGGCAAAGGAGGCGGCCGAACAGGCCAAGCGCGTGCTCAAGGCGCTTTATGCCCAGGTCAAGTCAGGCCGGCCGGTCAGTCAGGGCGATCTTGATGGTGCCATTGCCGAAAGCGTGCTGCAGGGCAGCCTGTTCCCTGCCGCCGACACCGGCAAGACCGGCTTCAACCAGATCATCACCCGCAAGCGCGGCGCGGTCAAAGCCCGCAATGGTGCGCAGGACGCCTATCTCAGGGCGCTCCAGCAGCACGAACTGGTGTTTGCCGACGGACCGGCCGGAACCGGCAAGACCTGGCTTGCGGTGGGCCACGCGGTGCAATTGCTCGAGCAGGGCAAGGTCGAGCGTCTGATCCTGTCGCGCCCGGCGGTCGAGGCGGGAGAGCGCCTTGGCTTCCTTCCCGGCGACATGAAGGACAAGGTCGATCCCTATCTGCGTCCGATCTACGATGCCCTGCATGATTTCATGGAAGGCCGGCTCGTCGAACGCGGCTTGCAGACGGGGATGATTGAGGTGGCGCCGCTTGCCTTCATGCGCGGGCGCACCCTGACCAACGCCGCAATCCTGCTGGACGAGGCGCAAAACACATCGTCCATGCAGATGAAGATGGTTCTGACCCGGCTCGGCGAGAATTCGCGCATGATCGTGACTGGCGATCCCACCCAGATCGACCTGCCGCCCGGCCAGAAATCCGGCCTGATCGAGGCCATGGCGATCCTCAGGGGCGTCGAGGGCATCGGCCATGTCAGTTTCGGCCATGGCGATGTCGTGCGCCACGATCTCGTGCGGCGGATTGTGCGGGCCTATGAGGATCATGGTGGCGGAGCCAAGGTCTGAGCCGATGAGCCTGGAGGTTGAAATCGTCCTTGAGAACCCCGATTGGTCGGCAATTGCCGACCTCGACGGTCGAATCGTTCATGCGGCCAGGACGGCTCTGGAACAGGCGGCGGTCACCGTGCAGCCTGGCTGTGAACTGGCCGTCCTGCTGACCGACGATGCGGCCATTGGCGCCCTCAATGCCCGTTGGCGCAACAAGGACATGCCAACCAATGTCCTGTCCTTTCCCGCTGTTGCCCTGGACCGGATTGCGACCAGCCCGGTGCTTGGCGATATCGCACTCGCCTATGAGACCTGCGCTCGCGAGGCGCAGGTTGAGGCCCGCCCGCTCGTCGATCACATCCTGCATCTGGTCGTCCATGGTGTGCTGCATCTGGTCGGCTACGATCACCAGACCGAAGCCGAGGCCACCACAATGGAGGACCTGGAGCGGACAATCCTTGCTCGTCTTGGGGTGCCGGACCCCTATTCGGCGGCTGATTCGTCTGGAGCTAGCCTGTGACGACGCCCGATCTTCCGACTGAAAGCTGGACAGACCGGATCAAGGCCGCCCTGGGCCTGTCAGAGCGCGCCTCGTTGCGCGAGGGCCTTGAGGCTGCTCTGGGCGAGGCGGCCAAATCGGGTGATGTGTCGGCCAAGGAATGGGCCATCGTTTCCAACGTGCTCAAGGTCCGTAACCGGCGCATTTCCGAGGTCATGACCCCGCGCGCCCGCATCGTCGCCTTGGCTGAGGCAGAGACCCTTGAGGAGGTTCTGGCGGCCTTCCTGACATCCGAGCATTCCCGCATTCCTGTTTACGGCGAGAGTCTCGACGATCCCAGAGGCATGATCCATCTGCGTGATTTCCTGCCCTTGGTCACCTCGACCACGCAGCAATCGTCGCAGGACAATCGCCGGACGCAGACGCTGCGCGATACGGCATTGATCAGGCCCTTGATTTTCGTGCCACCCTCGGCATCGCCGCTCGATCTCCTGCTGCGCATGCAGACGCGCCGTGTGCATCTCGCCCTGGTCATCAACGAATACGGCGAGACCGACGGTCTGGTAACCATCGAAGACCTCATCGAGGCGATCGTCGGCGACATCAATGATGAACACGATCTTCCGACCGCAGGTCTGACCAGGCTGGACGAGCAAACCTGGTCGATGGCGGCCGAAACGCCGCTGGCCGAAGCGGCCGCTGCAATAGGGCACGCCCTGCCCGTCGATCGCAACGCCATAGGCGTGGACAGTATCGGCGGCTATGTCACGGCGCTGGCCGGTCGCCTGCCGCAGCCGGGTGAGGTGATCGAGGGCCCGGGCGGCCTTCTGTTCGAGGTGATCGAGGCAACGCCGCGCCAGCTCCTGACGCTCGTGCTGCGCCTGTCAGCAAACGGTGAGACGGGCGCCGAAGAAGACCGCAGCGGGCTATCAAGGGGCAAGGCACCATGAGCGCGCGCCTGTCTGCCTGGAGCCAGGTGATCCTGCTGTCGGAAGGGGCCAGTCGCTGGCTGATCGCCTTCCTCGCCGGCGCCGTTGGCGCTTTGGCAATGGCTCCTGTGGGACTGGTCCCGGCCTTTGCCATCAGTTTTCCTGTCGCCGTGTGGCTGCTCGATGGAGCAACCGGCGGACCATCGCGCTTTTCGCCGCGTGCCCTGCTGGCGGCGGCTCGTGACGGCTGGTGGTTCGGATTTGGCTATTTCCTTGCCGGCCTGTGGTGGATCGGCGCGGCATTTCTGGTGGAAACCGACGAATTTGCCTGGGCGCTGCCATTGGGCGTCGTTGGGTTGCCGGCCGGTCTTGCGCTGTTCATGGCGGCCGGCTTTGCCCTTGCCCGCCTCGTCTGGCTGCCGGGCGCCGCGCGAATCCTGTCGCTGACCGCCGGCCTTGGCCTGAGCGAGGCTGCACGTCACATGGTGCTGACCGGCTTTCCCTGGAACGGTTTCGGTCAGGGGCTCGGCTTCTGGCTGGTGCCGGCACAGATCGTCTCGGTGATCGGCACCGACGGCCTCGGGCTGCTGACGATCGCCATCTTCGCAGCTCCGGCAACCCTGGTTGACGAAACCCCGGACGGGCGCGCCAACATCCGTCCACTGGTTCTGGCTGCACTTGGCCTTGTCGTGATCTTTGGCTTTGGTGCTGCCCGGCTGATGTTGTCCGGCGGCGTGCTGGCACAGCCGCAGCGCATTGAAACGGTCCCGAATGTGCGACTTCGCCTGGTTCAGCCCAACATGTCGCAGCGCGAAAAGATCGCCCAGCAGGACGGCCTGGCGGTGCTTCGCCGTCTCATCGCGCAATCGGATCGTGCCACCGGCCCGAAATCGACCGGTATGGTCGATGCAACCCATGTGATCTGGCCCGAATCGCCATTTCCCTTCCTGTTGACGAATGAACCATCGGCGATGGCCGAACTGGCGCGGGTCCAGCCGCCGTCGACGACGGTCCTGACCGGTGCGGTGCGCGCTGAACCGGGGCCGGACCGCAGCCGCATCTACTATAATTCGCTGGTCGCGCTGGGAGCCAAGGCGACCATTCTGGCAACCTATGACAAGGTGCATCTGGTTCCCTTCGGCGAATACCTTCCGCTTGAATCGGTGCTTTCGGCGCTCGGCCTGCGACGCTTTGTCCACGCTCCTGGCAGCTTTTCCCTCGGTGGCCAGCGCCAGCCGATGGAACTGCCCGGCCTGCCACCACTGCTGCCTCTGATCTGCTATGAGGCGATCTTCCCCTACGAGATCGATGCAGCGACCAAGCGCCCGGAGTGGATGTTGAACATCACCAATGATGCGTGGTTTGGCGAAACTTTCGGCCCGCACCAGCATTTTGCCCAGGCGCGCTTGCGTGCCATCGAACTCGGGTTGCCGCTGGTCCGCGTTGCCAACACTGGCATTTCCGGGCTTGTGGATGGTCATGGCCGCACGCTTGCGGCCAGTCCCGTAGGGGCAGAAAGCATAATTGATGTTTTGCTTCCCAAAGCCTTGCCAACGACTGTATATGCGACAGTCGGCAATAACATCGGGTTGTTCGGACCCATACTGTCGTTGGTGCTCGGCGGGTTTGTTGCTACGCTCGACCGACGCAGGGGACGGAACCGGACAACGTGGACGACGAGACAGCGGTAAGGAAGACCTTGCGTCAGTTCGGAACCTGCCAGGCTGACGCACACCAGAGCATTTTCAAGCGAAGTGGATTCCGGTTCGCGTTAAGAAAATGCGAAAAAACAAAAATATAGAGCATCTTCTGTGAATTGGAATTCGCTGGTAGTGCTCTAGGAATGGCGAGCTGAGGGAAACAAATGAAAAAATCGCCCGGCCCAGTGGACAAGCATGTTGGCTCTCGCGTGCGGATGCGGCGCATTCTTCTCGGGATGAGTCAGGAGCGCCTTGGTGAGGCATTGGGACTCACCTTCCAGCAGGTCCAGAAATACGAGAAGGGAACCAACCGCATCGGCGCAAGCCGCCTGCAGCAGATTTCACAGATTCTTGGTGTGCCGGTCACTTTCCTGTTCGAGGGCGCGCCTCTGGAACGGGCCTTGCCGGAGGGAGGCTTTGCCGAACCGCTGCAGGCAGAATATTCGCTGGACCTGCTGTCGACACCCGAAGGGGTCCAGCTTGCCAAGGCCTTCATGAGCATTGAGGATCCCAAGGTGCGCCGACGGGTTGTCGATTTGGTTGCAACGCTGGCCGATGGCCAGAAAGCCAGCCGCTGAGCGTCCCGTTTAACGAAAATTTCGGCCGAAAATCAGAACGGGTTCTTTTTTTCGCCTTGACCTTTGCGCCGCAGACCGGCAGAGAGGCCGCCGGTCTGGCGCCTGCCTTTTTTGGGTTTGCAGGCGGTCCCCATCAGCTTTTCAGGGAGCTTTGACTTGGCTCGGTCCTCATATCTGTTCACGTCCGAATCCGTCTCCGAAGGCCATCCCGACAAGGTATGTGACCGGATTTCCGACGAGGTGGTCGATCTGTTCTTCCGCGAGGCCGCCAAGGCAGGCATGGACCCTGCCCATGTGCGCGTCGCATGCGAGACGCTGGCAACCACCAACCGTGTCGTCATCGCCGGCGAGGTCCGCACCTCGCTGGACGAGAAGGCGATGAAGTCCAAGGTCAAGTCCGCGGCCCGCAAGGCCATCCGCGCCATTGGCTACGAGCAGGACGGATTTCACTGGAAGACGGCCAAGATCGACGTTCTGCTGCATCCGCAATCGGCGCATATCGCCCAAGGCGTTGATGCGGCCGGCAACAAGGATGAGGGCGCCGGCGATCAGGGCATCATGTTCGGCTATGCCTGCCGCGAAACCCGCGATCTGATGCCAGCCCCGATCTACTACGCTCACAAGATCCTGGAAAACCTGACCGCCTATCGCAAGCTGGGGGAGAAGGGGTGTCAGGTGCTTGGACCGGATGCCAAGAGCCAGGTGACGGTTCGTTACGAAAATGGCAAGCCGGTGGCCGTAACCCAGATCGTTCTGTCAACTCAGCACCTTGACGCCCGGTTGACCTCCGATGACGTGCGCAAGATTGTCGAACCGGTGATCCGCGAGACCCTGTCGGACATCGAGATCGCCAAGGATTGCAAATGGTATGTCAATCCCACCGGCGCCTTCGTGATCGGCGGTCCCGACGGCGATGCCGGCCTCACCGGCCGCAAGATCATCGTTGACACCTACGGCGGCGCCGCTCCGCATGGCGGCGGTGCCTTCTCTGGCAAGGATCCGACCAAGGTTGATCGCTCTGCCGCCTATGCGGCGCGCTATCTTGCCAAGAATGTAGTGGCGGCCAAGCTGGCAGACCGTTGCACCATCCAGCTCAGCTATGCCATCGGCGTCGCCAAGCCGCTGTCGATCTATGTTGATCTGCACGGAACCGGCAAGGTGGATGAGGCAAGGCTTGAAAAGGTCCTCGGCGAAGTGATGGACCTGTCTCCACGCGGCATCCGCACCCACCTTGGACTCAACAAGCCGATTTTTTCCAAGACCGCCGCCTACGGTCATTTCGGCCGCAAGCCCGGGCGCGATGGCAGCTTTTCCTGGGAAAGGACCGATCTGGTCGACGCTATCAGGAAGGCGGTGGCCTGATCCTCCGGCGCAAGCTGACCGAATCCGAAGCCGCCCGGAGGGCGGCTTCTTTTTTGCGCATCGACCGCCATACCGGCGAGGCGGTCGCGCGTTCGAACCGCTTGCCGGGCAGGACGGCTGCGCCATTGACGCGCACCGAGACCTTTGCCATGGCCCTGTCTCATGATCGACAGCACTGCCACTCCCCCCGATGACAAGGCCGCCGGCTTCTTCGGTCGCCGCAAGGGCAAGCGTCTGCGCGGTGAGCAGGCGGACCGGATTGATCATGTCCTGCCCACCTTCCGGCTGGATCTGTCAGGGCCTGTCCTGGTTCCGCAACAGTTGTTTGCCCGCCCGGTCGAGGACTTGTGGCTCGAGATCGGCTTTGGTGGCGGCGAGCACCTCGCAGACAATGCGGCCCGCCATCCCTCGATCGGCTTCATTGGTTGCGAGCCCTTTGTCAACGGCGTTGCCAAGCTGGTGGCCGAGATCCAGCATAGGGCCCTTCCGAACATCCGCATCCATGACGGCAACGCTTCCGACGTATTGGCGAAACTGCCGGCGGCATCGATTGGCCGCATCGATCTGCTTTACCCTGATCCCTGGCCCAAGCGTCGTCAGCGCAAGCGGCGTTTCGTTTCGGATAAATCGCTGAAGGCGCTGGCCCGGGTGTTGCGGCCGGGCGGCGAGTTTCGCTTTGCATCGGACATCGACGATTACATCGGCTGGGTGCTCCAGCGCATCGCCCGCAGCCCGGATTTCCTCTGGACGGCCGAGAAAGCGGTCGACTGGACGACGCCGTTTCCGGATTGGCCAGGCACCCGCTATGAGGCCAAGGCCCTGCGTGAAGGCCGCAAGCCGAGTTACCTGCGCTTGATCAGGGTGTGACGGTTCTGCCCCTCATCAGGGCAAGAACCGCCGCGCTGCCGGGATCCGCTTCCTCGGCAAGTCCTGCGACGACACCGGCCTGATCGGCTTCGGGACGATTCTGCGACAGCTTGGACTTGCCCTCGATTCCGGTGATTGTAAGCGAAATCCCGACAATGCCCTTGAGCTGGGCTGCCAGAAACGCGGGGGGCGCATCCATGACCGCCCATGGCTCGGCAAAGTCGCGCTCATGATGATCGGTCAGTCGAGATACCGCCGCAAGCAGCCACTCCGGATCGGTATGGATGCTCAGGCGACCCGTCACATGCAGCACGGAATAATTCCAGGTCGGCACGACCTTGCCGGTCTCGCGCTTGCTCGGATACCACGACGGGCTGACATAGGCATCCGGTCCGTGAACCAGCACGATCGATGGCGTATCGAGATCTGCGACGGTCCAGTGCGGATTGGCGCGCGCCAGATGGCCGATCAGCGTGCCCATCGGCCCCGCCTGGCGATCGAAGATCAGCGGCATATGCGTGACAACCGGCCCTTGCGGAGCGTTGGACACCAGAGTTGCGAACCGGACGGTGGCCAGCTGATCGAGGAGAGCACCGGTCTCGGTCTGCCGGAAGTGCGGAGGGTTATAGAGCATGACGAGGAGAATGGCTGCCGTCGCCGGGCAGGTCAAGCCGCCGGCCCGGGCAGCCGGCTTCGCCTCTTGTTCAAACGTCCAAATCAGGCTATGAGGAGCGGCAATCACCAAATCTCAGGCTGATCATCAGGATCGGATTTTGAGAGTGGGCCCTCCGGGGACCCGCTCTTTTCGTTTTGAGGACAAGGCATGACCGGTGCCGACGCACGGTTGATACGGGAAACGGGACTGGCCGCGCGCGTCGCTGCCATTGTCGAGCCGATGTTGAGCGGGCTTGGCTTCGATCTCGTGCGCCTGCGCATCTCGGGTCAGAACGGCTGCACTGTACAGATCATGGCCGAACGGCCGGACGGCAGCATCGGGGTGGAGGATTGCGAGACAATTTCGCGAGCCATTTCGCCGCTGCTCGATGTCGAGGATCCGATCGACCGCGAATACCACCTTGAGATTTCCTCGCCGGGCATTGACCGCCCGCTGGTTCGCCTGCGCGATTTTTCGCGCTGGGTCGGGCACGAAATCAAGGTGGAAATGGAAAACCTCGTGGCGGGCCGCAAGCGTTTCCGCGGCTGGATCGAGGCGGTTGATGGCCAGAGCGTCGTCCTCCGCCGTCTTGATGCCGCCGCCGAGGATGATCCGCTTGTGATGTTGCCGATGCATGACATGGGCGAAGCGCGCCTTGTGCTGACCGATGCCCTGATCCGCGAGGCGCTCAGCCGTGACAAGACGGCGCGCAAGGCCCGTGGCGAGCCTGAAGAGCCTGAGACCGATCAAACTGGTGTGGACGACGAAACCGCCCAACCGCCCAGGCCGCGCCGCGGCCCCAACCGATTCAAACGGAGGATGTAACCATGGCCGTTTCTGCCAACCGACTGGAACTGTTGCAGATTGCCGACGCTGTCGCCCGCGAGAAGGGCATCGAGCGCGAGGTGGTCCTGCAGTCGATGGAGGATGCCTATGCCAAGGTTGCCAAGCAGCGCTACGGCTCCGAGACCGAGGTCAAGGCGGAGATCAACCCGCGCACCGGCGAGATCAAGCTCGCCCGGCTGATGCTGGTGGTCGATCAGGTCGAGAATGACGCCAACCAGATCGCGCTGGTCGATGCGCGTCGGCGCAATCCAGCTGCCGAGGTCGGCGACTATCTGTCAGAGCCATTGCCGCCGGTCGAATTCGGCCGCATTTCCGCCCAGTCGGCCAAGCAGGTGATCGTTCAGAAGGTGCGCGAGGCCGAGCGCGATCGCCAGTATGACGAGTTCAAGGACCGCATCGGCGAAATCGTCAACGGCGTCGTCAAGCGGGTTGAATACGGCAATGTGATCGTCGATCTGGGGCGTGGCGAGGCGATCGTGCGCCGCGACGAGCTGATCCCGCGCGAGATGTTCCGCCCCGGCGACCGCATCCGCTCCTTCCTTTACGATGTGCGCCGCGAGGCGCGCGGGCCGCAGATCTTCCTGTCGCGCACCCATCCGCAGTTCATGGCCAAGCTGTTCCGTCAGGAAGTGCCGGAGATCTATGACGGTATCATCGAGGTCAAGGCGGTGGCCCGCGATCCCGGATCGCGCGCCAAGATCGCGGTGATTTCCCGTGATTCGTCGATTGATCCGGTCGGCGCCTGCGTCGGCATGCGCGGCAGCCGCGTGCAGGCGGTGGTGCAGGAGCTGCAGGGCGAGCGCGTCGACATCATCCCGTGGTCGCAGAATGCCGCCACCTTCATCGTCAATGCGCTGCAGCCGGCCGAGGTGTCGAAGGTGGTGCTCGATGAGGATACCGGACGTATCGAGGTGGTGGTCCCCGATGATCAGCTCTCGCTGGCGATCGGCCGGCGTGGCCAGAACGTGCGCCTGGCCTCCCAGCTCACCGGCTGGGACATCGACATCCTGACCGAGGCCGAGGAATCCGAGCGCCGGCAGAAGGAATTTGTCGAACGCACCTCCACCTTCGTCGCGGCCCTCAATGTCGATGAGGTCGTCGGTCAGTTGCTGGCCTCCGAAGGCTTCCGCTCGGTCGAGGAGGTGGCCTACGTTGATGTCAATGATCTGGCGTCCATCGAAGGTTTCGATCTCGAAACCGCCGAGGAAATCCAGAACCGTGCCCGCGATCACCTTGCCCGTATCGAGGCGGAGAACCAGGAAAAGCGCAAGGCGCTTGGCGTTGCTGACGAACTGGGCGAGGTTGCCGGCGTTTCCTCGGCCATGCTGGTTGCGTTTGGTGAGAATGACGTCAAGACGGTCGAGGATCTTGCCGGGTGCGCCACGGACGATCTGGTCGGCTGGAGCGAGAAGAAGGGTGGCGAGACGGTTCACATTGCCGGCATTCTCAATGGCCTCCCGGTCTCCCGCGACGAAGCCGAGGCGATCATCGTCGCTGCCCGCGTCAAGGCAGGCTGGATCGATGAGCCGGTTGCCGATGAGCCCGAAGGCGTGGACGAGACCGCCGAAGAGGCCTGATCGGAGACATCGTGCGCGCACCGGAAGCAACACCCTCGACCCGCACCTGCATCGTGACCCGGCAGGCCTTGCCGGTCGACGGATTGATCCGGTTCGTTGCAGGGCCGGATGGCCAGGTGGTTCCCGATCTCCGGCGCCGGTTGCCTGGCCGTGGTGTCTGGGTGACCGGTGCGGCCGAGGCGGTGCGCGAAGCGGTGCGACGCAACGCCTTTTCCCGCTCGCTCAAGGCACCGGTGTCAGCATCGGAGGATCTTGTCGATCAGGTTGGCGCCCTGCTGCGCCGCGCGGCGCTGCAGGCGCTTTCGCTGGCCAACAAGGCGGGAGTAGTGATCACTGGCTCTGCCAAGATCGAGGCGGCGGCTCCGCGCGGTTTTGCCGCGCTGCTGCACGCCAGCGAGGCAGCCCCGGGCGGGATCGAAAAGCTGGAGCGGGCGGTGCGGCGGCAGCGCCGTGACGGGCTTGCAATACCGGCGATTCGACTCTTTACAACCGAAGAATTAAGTCTGTCGCTTGGACGCGAACATGTGATACATGCAGCGCTCGTTACGGGTGCCCCTTCGGGAATGTTCCTGAAATCGGCACGCGCGGCGGACCGATATTGGCGGAGTTGCTCCGCAACGGCGCACGCTTCCGGCTCCCCGGCCGGAGGGAGCGTCGATACACGTATTTCGACCGAGGACTCTGAGCCTAATGAGTGACAGCAACAAGACCGGCGACAAGACCATCGGAGTGCCCGCGACCAAGACGCTTTCGCTTAAGCGCCCGGTCGAGCAGGGCACCACTGTTCGCCAGAGCTTCTCCCATGGCCGCACCAAGCAGGTCGTGGTCGAGGTCAAGCACAGTCGCTTTCCGGCTCAGCCTGCTGCGCCCGCTCGCCCACAGGCCCCGGCTGCTCAACCGCCAGGGCCCGCCAAGCCGGCGGCATCCTCGCGTCCACCGGTGGCACCCCCGGCCAAGACGGGGGTGGTTCTGCGCACGCTGACCGACGAGGAGCGTGATGCCCGCACCCAGGCGCTGATGGAATCGCGCCGGCGTGAGGATGAGGACCGTCGCCGTATGGAAGCCGAGGAACGGGTCCGGCGCGAGCGCGAAGAGCGCGACCGCAAGGAGCGTGAGGCTGCCGAGGCCCGCAAGCGTGAGGAAGACGATCGCCGTCGTGCCGAGCTTGATGTCCGTCGTCGCTCGGAAGAGGAGGCCAAGCGCCGCCTTGGTGACGAACCGGGCGCTCCGGCTGGCGCTGCGCCACGCGGTCCGCGGGTCGAGATCGGCACCCCGCCTCGCCCTGCGATGAACCGGGAAGCCGGATTCC
>DAOMXG010000026.1:0-19649 GCA_035436995.1 Beijerinckiaceae bacterium | reverse complement strand
GAGCCGATCTGCCCGCGCGGCACCCTGCGCCGCGTGCTGGCGCGCGCCGCCGACATGGGCTTTGCCGCTTCCGCCGCGCTCGAATACGAGTTCTTCCTGTTCAACGAAACGCCGGAGAGCGTGCGGGCCAAGGGCTACCGCGATCTCAAGCCGATTACGCCGGGGTTCTTCGGCTATTCGGTGCTGCGCTCCAGCGTGCTCAGCGAACTCTACCGCGAGATGCTCGACACGTTCCGCGCCATGGATTGCGAGATCGAGGGGCTGCATACCGAAACCGGCCCTGGCGTTCTGGAAGCGGCCATCGCGGTCGATGATGCGCTGCGCTCGGCCGACAAGGCGGTGCTGTTCAAGACCTTCGCCAAGGTGTTCGCGCAGCGGCGCGGCATGATGGCGACGTTCATGGCCAAATGGTCGCGCGACTGGCCGGGCCAGAGCGGGCATATCCATCTGTCGCTCAAGGATAAAAAGAGCGGCAAGCCGGTGTTCCATGAAGCCGGCAAGCCCTACAGCATGAGCGATACCATGCGCTGGTTCCTCGGCGGGCAGCAGAAGCTGCTGCCGGAAATCCTCGGCATGATCTCCTCAACCGTCAATTCCTATTCGCGGCTGATCCCCGGCTACTGGGCGCCGACCAGCGCCACCTGGGGTGTCGAGAACCGCACCACGGCGCTGCGCGTCGTGCCCGGTTCGCCAAAGTCGCAGCGAATCGAATGCCGGATCGCGGCGGCCGATGCCAATCCGTATCTGGCGCTCGCCGCTGCGCTCGGTGCAGGGCTATGGGGTATCGAGCATCGCATCGAGCCGACGCCCATCGTCATCGGCAATGCCTATGACAAGAAGCATCCCAAGAACCTGACCATTCCGGCGACCCTGTGGGAAGCCGCGCAGCGGCTGAAAGCCTCCCGGCCCGCCCGCGCGCTGTTCGGCGATGCGTTCGTTGACCATTTCGCCGCAACGCGCGAATGGGAGGAGCGCGAATTCCGCAAGCATATCACCGACTGGGAACTCGCCCGCTATTTCGAGATCATCTGAGCCAGACCATGCAGATCCAGAAAACCATCTCTCCGGTCGATGGGCGCATCTATGTCGAGCGGCCGCTGGCAAGTTCGGCCGAGATCGCCTGGGCGCTGAACGCCGCCGTCAAGGCGCAAGCGGAATGGGCGGGCGTGCCACTCGATCAGCGGGCCGCCGCGCTGTCGCGTTTTGTCGATGCCTTCGTTGCCAAACGCGATGCGATTGCCGAGGAACTGACCTGGCAGATGGGGCGGCCGATCCGCTACACTCCGGGCGAGGTGCGCGGCTTCGAGGAGCGGGCGCGCACCATGATCGCCCTGGCGCCTGAAGCGCTGGCCGATATCGCCGTCGGCGAGAAGGCGGGGTTCCGCCGCTTCATCCGCCGCGCACCGCTTGGCGTCGTGCTGGTGGTGGCGCCGTGGAACTATCCCTATCTGACGGCGGTCAATGCGGTGGTGCCGGCGCTGATGGCCGGCAATTGCGTGCTGCTCAAGCATGCGGCGCAGACCCCGCTGTGTGCCGAACGTTTTGCCGAGGCGGCGAGGGAGGCCGGTCTGCCGAAGGGCCTGCTCCAGGCGCTGCACATGAGCCATGAGGCGGTCGCCGCGCTGATCGGCATGCCGGAGATCGCGCATGTCTGCTTCACCGGTTCGGTGCCGGGCGGGGAGGCGATGGAGCGGGCCGCCGCCGGGCGGTTCATTGGCGTCGGCCTCGAACTCGGCGGCAAGGATCCCGGCTATGTCCGGGCCGATGCCGACATCGCCCATGCGGTCGAGAACCTTGTCGACGGGGCGTTCTTCAATTCCGGTCAGTCGTGCTGCGGCATCGAGCGCATTTATGTCCACGAAAAGCTCTATGACGAGTTTGTCGAGCGGGCGGTGATGCTGACCAGGAGCTATCTGCTCGACGATCCGACCCGGCCGGAGACGACGCTGGGGCCGATGGTGCGCACCGCTGCCGCCGATCTGGTGCGCGGGCATATCGACGAGGCGGTGGCGCATGGCGCGATCGCTCTGCTCAGCGAAAAGAGCTTCCCGCGCTCGCAGGCCGGCACGCCGTATCTGGCGCCGCAGATCCTCGTCGAGGTCGATCACACCATGAAGGTGATGCGCGAGGAGAGCTTCGGGCCGGTGGTCGGCATCATGAAGGTTGCCGGCGACGAGGAGGCGCTGAAGCTGATGAACGACAGCGCCTTCGGCCTGACCGCAGCCATCTGGACAAGCGATGCGGAAGCGGCGATCGCGCTGGGCGATCGTCTGCAAACCGGTACGGTGTTCATGAACCGCTGCGATTATCTCGATCCGGAACTCGCCTGGACCGGCGTCAAGCATTCGGGACGCGGCGCCACCCTGTCAAAGGTCGGATACGAGCATCTGACCCGGCCGAAATCGTTTCACCTCAGAACCACGCTCTGACTGTCTGGAAATACCCATGTCCTTCACATCGAACTGGAACTACCCGACACCGATCAAGTTTGGCCCCGGCCGCATCCTGGAGCTGGCGCAGCATTGCCTTGCCAACAACATCCGCCGGCCGCTGCTGGTCACCGATGCCGGCCTGGCAAAACTGCCGATGGTGGCCGAGGCGGTGGCGGCGAATGCCGCAGCCGGGGTGCCGACAGCGGTGTTCGCCGATGTGAAGCCCAACCCGGTGCGCGCCAATGTCGAGGCCGGCGCGCGGCAGTTCCGCGAGGGCGGGCATGACGGGGTGATCGCCTTTGGCGGGGGCTCGGCGCTCGATGCCGGCAAGGCGATCGCCTTCTACGCGCACCAGTCGCGCCCGCTGTGGGATTTCGAGGATGTCGGTGACAATTTCCTGCGCGCCGATGTGGCCAAGATCATGCCGTCCATCGCCGTGCCGACGACCTCGGGCACCGGCTCGGAAGTCGGGCGCGTTTCGGTCATCACCGATGAGGAGACGCATACCAAACGGCTGATCTTCCATCCGAAGATCATGCCGGTGACGGTGGTGGCCGATCCTGCGCTGACCATCGGCGTTCCGCCGGCGATCACGGCGGCGACCGGAATGGATGCGCTCGCCCATTGCCTCGAAGCCTATTGCGCCCCTGGCTTTCATCCGATGGCCGATGGCATCGCGCTCGAAGGCATGCGGCTGATCAAGGACTGGCTGCCGGTGGCAACCCGGGATGGCCGCTCCATCGAGGCGCGGGCGCAAATGATGGTGGCGGCGACCATGGGGGCGGCAGCGTTCCAGAAGGGGCTCGGCGTGATCCATTCGCTCGCCCATCCGCTGGGGGCGATCTACGATTCCCACCACGGTCTGCTCAACGCGATCCTGATGCCCTATGCGCTCGACTTCAATCGCGCGGTGCTGGGGGACAAGATGCAGCGGCTCGCTGCCTATCTCGGGTTGGACCGGCAGGATATGGATGGCGTCATCGACTGGGTGCTGGATCTCAGGACGGCGCTCGACATTCCCGATACGCTTGGTGCCATCGGCATCGACGATGGCAAGGCTGATACGATCGTTGCCGCAGCGCTCAACGATCCCACCGCGCCGACCAATCCGGTGGCGCTGGAGCAAGGGCCGGTGAGAGAGCTTTTGTTGCGGGCAATCACAGGGTAGAGCACTTTCCGACCAGATTGTATCAGTGCGATGACCAGTTTCGGGTCAAGGACAAGGAAAATGCGACAAGCGTATCCTTCGATCCGGTTGGAGCATTTTTCGCTGGATTTGGCCCGAAAATGGTCATCCCTCCGGGTTTCCGGGGCGCGGGCGCCCGGTTTGGACGCTGGCTCGACCGGATCGACGGAAACGCTCTTCGCCAGCCTCCGCCCGGATCGCCACGCGGCCCGCGAAACGCAATGGGTTCAATCTGGTCGGAAAGTGCTCTAAAAGGCCGCCTCAATCGCTTCTGCGGCTGTGCTGCCGCGGCAAACCAGGGTCCGACATGAGTGTCATTCCACGCCTGGCCGAATGGGCCGGCGCATTCGCTGCCATCAGGCAGGATCTGCATGCCCACCCGGAGCTCGGCTTCGAGGAACATCGAACCAGCGCGATCGTCGCCGAGAAACTCGAAAGCTGGGGCATCGAGGTGCATCGGGCTATCGCCAGGACCGGCGTCGTCGGCGTCCTGCGCGGGCGTGGCGCCTCCAACCGGGCCATCGGCCTGCGCGCCGATATGGACGCTCTGGCGATGCAGGAGGCCGATACGCTGGCCTACCGCAGCACGGTGCCCGGAAAGATGCATGGCTGCGGCCATGACGGGCATACGACGATGCTGCTGGCCGCTGCCCGCTATCTCGCCGAGACGCGCAACTTCGCCGGCACGGTGCATTTCATCTTTCAGCCGGCGGAAGAGGGCGGCGGCGGCGCCCGGGTGATGCTGGAAGAGGGGCTGTTCGACCGCTTCCCCTGCGATTCGGTCTATGCCGCCCATACCGATCCGCTATTGCCGCTGGGGGTCATCACCGCAGTTGCCGGTCCGGTCATGGCCTCAGCCGATCATTTCGACATCCGCATCCATGGCAAGGGCGGGCATGCGGCCCGGCCGCATCACGCCATCGATCCGGTTCTGGTTGGCAGCCATATCGTCGTCGCTCTGCAAAGCATCGTGTCGCGGCGCACCAACTCCTTCGATTCAGCGGTCGTCGGTGTGTCGACCTTCAATGCCGGCTCGGCGATGAATGTCATTCCTGAAAAGGCGCTGCTGACCGGCACGGTGCGCACCCTGCGGGCTGAAACGCAGCATGAAATCCAGCGGCTGCTGACCCATATGGTGATGACGACGGCCGAAGCGCATGGCGCGGCGGCGGATGTCGACTATCATCGCGGGTATCCGCCGGTGGTCAATTCGGTGCATGAGGCCGATTGTGCGGCACGGGCCGCAGCCAGCGTGGTCGGCGCCGACAAGGTGCTGACCTACCATAGCCCCAGCATGGGCGGTGAGGACTTCTCCTACATGCTGCTGCAACGGCCGGGCTGCTATGTGAAACTGGGACAGGCGGCGGATGCGCGCAGTGCCATCGCCCTGCACAACCAGAGCTTCGATTTCAACGACAGCCTTACCCCGATCGGGGCCAGCTACTTTGCGCGGTTGGTCGAGCAGGAACTGCCGCTGTAAGCGCCGGCCCGGTCTGTCGGGGGTGACCAGCGAGCTCAGGACGCGCGCGAAATCGTATCGGAGGCCGGATCGGCGACGGCAGCGGCGGTGAAATCGGCCAGCAGGCGGTCGAAAACGCGGGTGGCCAGCGCGGTTCGGGCGATCTCGGCATTCGGCGCAGCCTTCTGCGGGCGGAATTCGCAGATGGTCGTGCCCCGCGTCAGCGCGCCGGCCCGCTCGACCGAAATATTGGCCGCAATGAAGGCCACCGCCCGGTCATCGAGAACGGCGGCGGCAGCCACCGCATCGTATACCGGCATCGGACGGCTGCCATCGACGCTGGCCAGCCGCACATATCCATCCATCAGATCGGCCAGAATCCGCGCCCGCTCCGTCTGCAGGGCGCGTAGCTTGGCGGCATCGGTGCCGGTGATGGTGACCTGCCGGCAGCATTCAAGCCCGATCATGCGGAACGCAACGCCGCTTTCCAGAACAATGGCCAGTGCTTCGGGATCACAGGCGGCGTTGAATTCGGTCGTGGCGGTATGGTTGCCGCCGATCGCGGCGCCGCCCATCCAGACGATCCGTTCAATCAGCCGGGCCAGCTCCGGGCGGGCCAGCAGCGCAATGGCGATGTTGGTCAGTGGCCCGAGCGCCAGCACGGTGACCGGCGCATCGGCACCGGCAAGGGCACGGGTCATGCCGGTCACTGCATCCTCGCGGGCGATCTCGCTTTCGCAATCGGGCAGGGTGCGACCGATCGTGCGCAGTCCGGTAGGGCCGAACAGCGCCTCCCCTGTCATCGCAGGGCCCAGGATCGGCTTGGCAGAGCCGGCATGCAGCGGCGTGCGCCAGCCGAAAAAGCCCCGCATGCGCTGCGCCTGAGCGACCGCCTGATCCAGCCGGGCGTTGCCATAACTCAGCCCGAGGCCGAGAACCGCCCAGTTCGGATCGGAATGAACCATGGCCAGAGCGGCCATGTCATCAAACCCGACATCCGTATCGATCCAGATCGGCTTCCGCATCATTTTGCCCCAAGATCAGGCGAGACGCGCGAAAACCGAGCGAATCGCATTCTTTCACCCATCATAATGTGGCAAGCGAGCCGGCGTTGCGAGTGCAAAAAGGCAAACAGGCAAGGCCAGCGGTTGCGTTCTGCGCGCCCCTGTGGCAACAAGCGTCAGAGTGCAACCGAAAATTGTATTGGTTGTCCTTGCGTCACGTAGTAGGATCCAAACCCGGTAGCAAGCAAAAGAGAATCGTTATGAATGATTCGTCAAAAGCGCGTGCCATTGGTGTTATCGCTGCGCAGATTGAAGCAGCGGCAAGCCTTTTGAGGTTTGCAGCGGATGATCTGGCAGAAATAATACAATCAAACTCAACAATATTTCAAAATGAATTTGACCTAATTATCGATAATTTGCGCAATACAAGTATCGGAATTGAAGGACACGGAGCATTTTTGCTTAGATCAGATCTTTTTGAATTGGCAGATACCAATAGTGGACAGAGCGATTATGATGCTCCGGCCCCGGTAAATGCACTGCAGAATCGCCGCCATCACAGGTTGTGATATAAGTCGGCGGCCATCCTTACGTTCAATTCATAATTTCGCGTCAGGGTTGCGATATGCGGGAATGGCCCGCTGAGATTGTTTTTGCGAGGTCGCATCCATGCCGAATGTTTCGCTTTCCCATTCCGTGCGCCAGAACCTGACGGCGCTGCAGCAGACTGCGGACATGATGTCCGTATCACAGTCGCGTCTGGCCTCCGGCAAGAAGGTCAATTCCGCGCTGGACAACGCCACGAATTTCTTCACGTCGCAGGAGTTGAACGGTCGCGCCGGCGATCTGCAGGGGTTGCTTGATGGCATCTCCAACGCCACCAAGGCGCTTGAAGCGGCCAACAACGCCATCACCGCGATCACCAAGCTGGTGGAATCGGCGCAGGCGACGGTGCGTTCGGCCCAGTCGAACCCGAGCAATGCCGCGGCAATGGTCACCCAGTTCAATTCCATCCGTGACCAGATCACCGATCTGGCTGATGATGCCAGCTTCAATGGCGTCAACCTCCTGAAGTCGACGACGACGATGAAGGTGGCGTTCAACGAATTGACCGGCGCGGCCAAGAATGAACTGTCGGTCGCCGGTGTCGATCTGTCCGCGACCGGTCTGGCGATCACCGCTGCGACGGCGCTTGACGACACCGAGGCGACGGCCAAGCTCGGCCTGCTGACCACGGCACTCGGCACGCTGCGTTCCACCGCTGCGACCTTCGGCGCCAACCTGTCGATCATTCAGGCCCGCAAGGACTTCACAAAGTCGTCGATCACCACGCTGAAGTCGGGCGCCGACAATCTTGTCAACGCCGATACCAACGAGGAAGCGGCTACGCTGCTGGCATTGCAGACCCGGCAGCAGCTGTCGCAGTCGGCGCTGTCGATGGCCAACCAGCAGGATCAGGCGGTGCTGCGGCTGTTCTCGTAACGCGCTGCTCCGGCCTGGCGGCTGCGGCGGAAGCCGCAGCCTGCCCAATGCGCCGGCAAGTTGCGCAGTTTTTCCGGCGGCGCTGGTCGCCGGCTCCTGGGGGCGGCCGCTGTGCCGCCCTTTTATCGTGTGGTGCATGGGTTCGCATCTAGTCATGCTTTTTGTGCATGGAATGCTTGACTGCGATGCAATTTGCAAAGTCCGCCAAAGCCTTTAGGGTTTTTTCAAAGACAAACCCAAGCGGAGGACGCGGCCTGTGAGCAAGGATCTCTATTCCGGCGCGCTGATTTACCACAAGCTGCCCAAGCCGGGTAAACTCGAGGTGGTGCCGACCAAGCCGCTCGGCAACCAGCGCGACCTGGCGCTGGCCTATTCTCCCGGCGTCGCGGCGGCCTGCGAAGAAATCCGCAAGAATCCCGAGACGGCGGCCGATTATACGGCGCGGGGCAATCTGGTTGCGGTGATCTCGAACGGAACGGCCGTGCTCGGCCTCGGAGACATCGGACCGCTCGCCTCCAAGCCGGTGATGGAAGGCAAGGCAGTCCTGTTCAAGAAGTTTGCCGGCATCGACGTGTTCGATATCGAGGTCAGCGAAAAGACCGTCGATAAGCTGGTCGAAGTCGTGGCCTCGCTGGAGCCGACATTCGGCGGCATCAACCTCGAGGACATCAAGGCGCCGGAATGTTTCGAGGTGGAACGTCTGTGCCGCGAACGCATGAACATTCCGGTGTTTCACGACGATCAGCACGGCACGGCGATCATCGTGGCGGCGGCGGTGCGCAACGGGTTGTCGCTGGTTGGCAAGGACATCGCCAAGGTCAAGATCGTCGCCTCCGGGGCGGGTGCGGCGGCGCTTGCCTGTCTCAACCTTCTGGTCTCGCTCGGCGCCAGCATCGGCAATATCTGGATCTCGGATATCGAGGGTGTCGTCTACGAAGGCCGCAAGGAGCTGATGGACCAATACAAGTCCAAGTTCGCCAAAAAGACCAAGGCACGCACGCTGGCCGAGATCATCGACGGGGCGGATGTGTTTCTCGGTCTGTCGGCGGGTGGTGTGCTGAAGCCCGAGATGCTGAAGAGCATGGCGAAGGATCCGCTGATTCTCGCGCTGGCCAATCCCTCGCCGGAGATCATGCCGGAAGATGCGCTGGCGGCGCGGCCGGATGCGATGATCTGCACCGGCCGGTCGGATTATCCCAACCAGGTCAACAACGTCCTGTGCTTTCCCTATATCTTCCGCGGCGCCCTCGATTGCGGAGCGACGGCAATCAACGAGGAGATGAAGCTGGCAGCGGTGGAGGCCATTGCGGGCCTGGCGCGCGAGGCGCCGTCCGATGTGGTGGCGCGCGCCTATGGCGGGGAGGCGCGGCTGTTCGGGCCGACCAGCCTCATTCCTTCTCCCTTCGATCCGCGGTTGATTCTGCGGATTGCACCGGCTGTGGCCGAGGCGGCGGCAAGGACCGGTGTCGCGCTGCGGCCGATCGAGGACCTCAAGGCCTATGCCGACAGCCTGCAGCGGTTCGTGTTCCGCTCGGGCTTCGTGATGAAGCCGGTGGTCGCCGCCGCCAAGGCCGACCCCAAGCGGGTCATCTATGCCGATGGCGAGGATGAACGTGTGCTGCGGGCGGTGCAGGTGGTTCTGGAGGACGGGCTGGCGGTGCCGATCCTGATCGGCCGCCCGGCTGTGGTCGAGGCGCGGCTGAAGAAATTCGGCCTGGCGATCCGGCCGGGCAAGGATTTCCAGCTGGTCAACCAGGAGGATGACCCGCGCTATCGCGATTATGTGCAGACCTATCTCGACCGCGCCGGTCGCAAGGGCATCACCCCGGAAGCCGCGCGCGTGCTGGTGCGTACCTCGACCACGGTCGTGGCGGCGCTGGCGGTGGCGCGCGGGGAGGCGGATGCGATGATCTGCGGGCTTGAGGGCCGCTACCGTTCCAAGCTGCGGCAGATCGAGGAAATCATCGGTCTGGCGCCCGGCCGGCGTGATTTTGCCGCCATGAGCCTGATCATTACATCAAAGGGGCACTATTTCCTCACCGATACGCATGTGCAGCCAGATCCGACCGCCGAGGAACTGGCGGAGATCACAATCGCCGCCGCCGAACATGTGCAGCGTTTCGGCATCGCGCCGAAGATCGCGCTGGTGTCGCATTCGGACTTCGGCGCGCATGACACGCCCTCGGCCAAGAAGCTGCGGCGGACGCTGGATCTGGTGCGGATGAAGGCGCCAAAGCTTGAGATCGACGGCGAGATGGAGGCCGACAGCGCCCTCCTGGCCGAGGTGCGCGATCGCGTGCTGCCGTCATCGACACTGAAGGGGCCGGCGAATGTGCTGGTGTTTCCCAATCTCGATGCGGCGAACGTTGCCTACCAGTTCGCCAAGGTGCTGGCCAATGGCCAGCCTGTGGGGCCGATCCTGCTGGGGCCGGCCAAGCCGGCGCATGTGCTGACCAATTCGGTCACCTCGCGCGGCGTCGTCAACATCACCGCGATCGCGGTTGCCGAAGCGCAGGCCCTGGCGGGAGAGTCGCGTCTTTGAGTGGCCCTTGCCTGCGGCAAGGGAGGCCTCGCATCAGCTCGGCGTCGCTTTGCTCCTACGCCTTCGGCGGGATTGCAGCGGATTTGGGAGCGGCGAGGCGCAGGGCTTCGCTCAGCACTGCGCGGTCGCCGATGTGGTTGGCAAGCAGGATCACCAGCTTGCAGGTCATGCGGGCGGCCTCCTCGTCGCCGAGGTCGCGCTGGGCCTCGATCAGCTCCTGATAGAAGCCGTCAGGGTCGTTGATGTTGGCTCTGGTCGTCAGTTTCATGGCTGTCTTCCGCTTCTCGTCGCCTGCCGTTCAACGCCGGCCGGCCGCAGGGATGGCGCAGGCGCGCCGCATGGCGGCGGTGATCTTTGCTGCATCAAAGCTGCGCCAGCGCGCGGCCACATGCTGATCCGGCCTGATCAGATAGGTGGTGCCGATCTCGCCATCGTAGCGCGCGGCCACCAGTCCCCTGGTGTCGGCAAAATCCTGGCCGACTGTCAGAACCCGGGCACTGAGCGGGCCGGCATCGAGCTTGGCAACCGGTGGCCTTGTGTCGAAGGTCAGCACGGTGAAGCCCTCGCCGAGCAGATTGAGAAGCCAGCCGGGCTTGCCGGCGATGGTCACCGGGGCATCATCGCAATTCGTGCCCGGAGCCATGCGCCCTTTGAACGGCGCTGTGTCGGGGGTGTTGAGCGGAGAATCGAGATAGGGTGTCGGCCGCGACAGCCGGCCGGAATTGACCAGCGGGCGGATGCCTTCCACCGTCTCGGCCAGTTCCAGCACCGCATCGCGGAAACGGCGGCTCATCACGCTCTTGGGCGTGATGAAATCGGTTGAACGGGTCGAGTTGAGCAGGTTGTCGTCCGCAGCGAAGATGCGCTCGGCATCGTAGCTATCGAGCAGCGCCTCGGGAGCCACCTTGTCGAGCACCAGCTTGAGTTTCCAGCCAAGGTTGTCGATGTCCTGAAAGCCGGTGTTGGCGCCGCGCGCGCCGAACGGGGAGATCTGATGGGCCGCATCGCCGGCAAACAGCACCCGTCCGCTGCGGAAGCTCTGCATCCGCCGGCAGGCAAACTGATAGACCGAAACCCATTCCAGTTCGAACGGCACATTCGGTCCCAGCATCGCCCTGATGCGGGGGATGACTTTCTCGGGCTTCTTCTCTTCGTTGGGGTCGGCATTCCAGCCAAGCTGGAAATCAATGCGCCAGACATTGTCGGATTGCTTGTGCAGCAGCACCGACTGGTTGGGGTGAAACGGCGGGTCGAACCAGAACCACCGCTCGGTGGGGAAATCGGCCTGCATCACCACATCGGCGATCAGGAAGCGATCCTGAAAGAACTGGCCGACAAAGTCGCCACCGGTCATGCGGCGGGTGTCGGAATTGGCACCGTCGCAGGCGACCACCCAGTCAGCCTCCATGGTGAAGTGGCCGTCCGGCGTCTCGATGGTCAGGGTGGCGTGGTCATCATGCTGCTTGAGGGCGATCAGCTTGTGCTTCCAGCGCAGATCGGCGTTTTTTTCCCGGCCGATGGCGGCAATCATCGCCTCCTCCAGATAATACTGCTGGAGGTTGATCATCGCCGGCATCTTGTGATCGCTCTCAGGCAGAAGATCGAACTGGTAGGCCAGTCGATCACGCACAAAGACCTTGCCGATCTTCCAGGATATGCCCTTGGCCACCAGAGGATCGGCACAGCCGAGCCGGTCAAGGATTTCCAGCGGCCGCTTGGCGTAGCAGACGGCGCGCGAGCCGACCGACACGGTGTTGTTGTCGTCGAGGATGACCACCGGGATGCCGCGGCGGGCAAAATCGAGCCCGGCCGACAGGCCGATCGGACCGGCGCCGATCACCACGACGGGATGGCGGAGGGTTCGGCCTTCGCGCTGCTCGGCAGAAGGGCGGTAGGGATATTCGGGATAGGTGTAGGTCTTGAGCATGACGATGCCTTGAGGATCGCTGCATGGCGGGACGACCGGATTGAGGCGCGGCTTATGCCAAAAGTCATTGAAAGTGGCTTTTGGTGCAACTCAAAAATTTCTCATCTCGTTGATAAAAGTGAGAAATTTTTGAAACGAACCAAGTCGCGGCGAGTTCCTCGCCTTGCGACTTGGTTTTATGCCTCAATCCGGCCGGTGAGGAGCGGGGGCTCAGCTCTTGGAGAATTCCTTCTCGTGCAGCCAGGCATTGTGCTTGGGCGGCTTGCGGGTGCGTGACCATTCCTCCAGCATCGCCGGGGAATTGTCCTTCATGCGCTTTAGCTTGTCGGGCGTCGTCGACCAGCAGGCCACTTCCAGCCGGTGGCCGGACGGATCGAAGAAATAGATCGACTGGAAGATGTTGTGGTCGGTCGGGCCGATCACCTCGATGCCCTCGGCCTCGGCGCGCTGCTTGGCCTCGTTGAGCGCGGCCATGTCCTTGACCTCGAAAGCGATGTGCTGGGTCCAGATCGGGGTGTTCTCGTCGCGGCCCATCGGCGGGGAATTGGGCAGTTCAAAGAACGCCAGGATGTTGCCGGAGCCGGCATCAAGGAAAATATGCATGTAGGGATCCGGCGCCTTGGTGGAGGGCACCTTGTCCTCGGCGATGGCGCCGAGCAGTTCCATGTTCAGAACCCGATTGTAGAAATCCGCCGTCTCTTTAGCGTCCTTGCAGCGGAACGCGACGTGGTGGAACCGTTCGACCTTCATACGACCCTCCCTGATATGATCCGCATTTAGTAACTAATGTTACCAAATCGGTCAAGACCGTTTTTGCATCAGCCTGCCCGTTCCACAGCCCGTTTTCTTGGGCATGGGTTGCCATTCATTGGTAACGGATGTTAGTGATTGGTCGGGAGGCGGCATGATGCGGAGCAAAGGCGGGGGAGAGGCAAGCGCTGGTCTGCTCGATCTCAGGGCTTTCATTCCCTATCGGCTGGCGGTTCTGGCCGAGGCCGTGTCGCGGCTGATGGGCGAGGTCTATTCGGACCGGTTCCAGCTTACCCGCAACGAATGGCGCGTGCTGGCGGCGCTGGACAGCCTGTCGCATGCGACCCAGACCGAAGTTGCCGAGTATTCGACGCTGGACAAGATGCAGGTCAGCCGGGCCATCGCTGCGCTGGACGAGCGGGGTCTCATCGCGCGCAGCGCCGGGCGGGCGGACAGGCGCACCAAGCTATTGGTGCTGACCCAGCAGGGGCGGGCCCTGTTCGAGACGATTGTGCCGCTGGTGCTGGAACAGCAGCGGCTGTTGCTGAAGGATCTTGCCGCCGATGAGCGCGATGCGCTCGACCGTGCTCTGGACGCCCTGCTCGAACGGGCCCGGAGATTGCAGACGCGGTCGGCGGTTTAGAGCGCCTCCAGCGAATTCCAATTCACGTAAGAATGTCCTATCTTTCTGTTTTCTCGCATTTTCTTAACGCGAACCGGACTCCACTTCGCTCGAAAATGCTTTAGGCTGCGAGCCGGTCCAGCTGAACAGGGGCGGCGTCAACCGGACAGGAGACTTCGCCCATCTGTCGGCGGGCCCGGCGGATCAGCGTGTCGACTTCGCAGTCGGCCCTGTCGATCGCCGCAATGCCAAAGCGCGCCGAGACCGGAATGAGCGTATCACCAAAGCCGACCGGGCGATTGGCAAGGCAGCCGCTGAGCCGCTCGCAGAAGGCTGTCGTCCAGTCGTGATCGGCTTCCGGCAGCAGAAGCGCAAACGAGGCGCCGGCGTAGCGGGCGGCGAGATCGCCCTGTGACTGGATGTTGATGCCGATCAGCTTGCCGACATGGGCGAGGACGGCATCACCGGCCGGGGTTCCCCAGGTTTCGTTGATCGCTTCCAACCCCTCGACCTGAATGAGAACGGCAGAGATGAGCCGTCCGGTCTCTCGCGCTTCGGTAAAAGCCTCCTTCGCCTTTTCGGCAAAGCTGCTGCGGGTCATCAGGCCGGTCACCTCGTCCATGTGAACCGGCTCGGCAATCCCTGGCGCCGGAGCAGGGGCGGCTTCGGATGCCGAGCGGCGTCCGAACAGCGGCAGCCAGCAGAGAGGCGCAGCGGCGCCGATGGCCAGAGCGCTCATCGCATGGCCGGGGCCATTCATCACGGTGGACAGCACCAGTGCCAGCGCCGAGGAAGCCGCCAGTGACAGGACAAACGGGCGCAGGTGGGCCACCTTGGGTGGCGACGACAATGCGGAGGACACGTGGGAAGCTTCCGTGAATGGATGACTGAACCGTGCCAGGGTGATTAGCAAACGAACGTCCTTGCCGCGTTGCAGCATTCATTCAAGTTTTAGCCAAACCCCCTGTCCAATGGCTGAACGGATGACGCAGGGTCAGGGATTTCGTGCCTTGGTTAACAGTCTGCCGCAGTGCAGGGACGGGGTTGACGGGTTCGTAACCGGCTTGCCCATGACGGATTGACAGGTTGCCTGTCGATACCTACATAAAAAACGAACGTTCATTCGTTTTGAGATCCATGCCACGAATTACCTCGCTCAGGCATGCCGAGAGGCAGGCCAATATTCTCAGATCGGCGGAGGTCTGCTTCGCCCGTTCGGGATTTCACCGCACCACCATGCAGGACATCTGCCGCGAGGCCGGCATCAGCGCCGGGGCGGTCTATGTCTATTTTGATTCGAAGGAGGCGCTGATCGAGGGGCTGGTGGCCCGCGATCGCGACGAGATCGGCGAGGCGCTGGCAAGGATCGGCGAGGCGGAGGATTTCTTCGCCGCGCTGGAGGCGGCGCTGCAAAGCTGCGTGCTTGACCGGCCGGCGCACAAGGCGAGCCTGTTCGTCGAAATCGTCGCCGAAGCCCATCGCAACCAGCGCGTGGCGCAGTCGCTGGCCGGTTGCGACCGCCAGCTGCGTTCGATGTTGGCGGGACTGATCGAGCGGGCGCGCGCCGAAGGACGCCTGTCCGGCGGACTGCCGGCAGAACGGCTGGCGATGATGATGGCGATGCTGGGCGATGCCCTGTTCATCCGGCGGGCCATGGATCCGGCATTTGACGGGCAGGCGCTGGTGCCGATGCTGATGGCGTCGATCCGCGCCCTGCTGGACGAACCGGAGACGGCTGCGCCACGGCCGGCGGCGATGCCGCCGCGGCGCCCGCGGGTGCGTTCTGTCGCGGGGGCCGCATGATGACCAGGCGATGGGGATGGCTGCTGGCGGCGCTGCTGGCAGGGCATTTGGGCAATGGAATCGGCATGGCCGCAGCCAAGGATGCGACGGCGTCGCAAACTGCGGCGCCGGCCGGTCCCCGTGTGACGGTGAGTCTGGCAAAGCGCGGGCCTCTGGTGGAGACGCTGGCCCTCACCGGGACGCTGGTGGCGCGCGAGGAAGTGCTGGTTGCGCCGGAAATCGACGGGTTGCAGATTTTGCAGATTCTTGCCGAAGAGGGTGATCGGGTTGCCGCCGGGCAGGTTCTCGTCCGCCTGAGGCGCGATACGCTGGAGGCTTTGCTGCTGCAGAATGGCGCGCTTCTGGCCAAGGCGGAGGCGGCGATCAGTCAGGCCCGCAGCCAGATTGTGCAGGCCGAAGCAGCCCAGACGCAGGCCGAGCAGGCGTTGCAGAGGGTCACGCAGCTGCGGCAGTCGGGTTTTTCCACCCAGGCGCAGTTTGACCAGCTGACCAATGATGCCAAGGCGGCGTTGGCGCGGCTGGCGGCGGCCAGGGAAGGGCTGGAACTGGGCGAAGCCGATCAGGCGGCCATTCAGGCTCAGCGCAAGGAATTGTCGATCCGGCTGGCGGCGACGGAAGTGAAGGCGCCGGTGGCCGGGGTGATCGCCCGGCGCAGCGCACGCCTCGGCGCGACGGCGGGCATGGCGGCAGAGCCGTTGTTCCGGATCGTATCGGGCGGCGAGATCGAGCTTGAGGGCGAGGTGTCCGACACGCGCATCCACACCGTCCAGCCGGGTGCGCCGGCGCAGGTGACGGCGTTGGGGCGGGTGGTCAGCGGCACTGTCCGGCTGGTTTCGGGCGAGATCGATCGCGCTTCGCGATTGGGCAAGGTGCGCATCGCGCTTGGCGCTGACAGCGGCCTTAAGGTGGGTGCCTTTGGGCGTGGTGTGGTCGAGACGCGGCGGGTGGAGGTGATCACGGTGCCCCTGCCGGCGCTGCTCTACAGCGAGGGCGGAACTGTCATCCAGGTGGTGCGCGACAAACGGATTGTCACCCGCCCGGTCAGGACCGGCGGCAGCGCCCAAGGCCGAGTCGAGATCGTCGAGGGTCTGGCCGAGGGCGAGACCTTCGTGGCCAAGGCCGGGGCTTTCCTGCGCGATGGCGATGCGGTGACGCCGGTGAGCGAAGCGGAGAAGTGAGGCCATGAACGTTTCCGCCTGGTCCATCCGCAATCCGGTCGCCGGCATCCTGCTGTTCGTGGTGCTGTCGATCATCGGCATCAACAGCTTCAAGGCGCTGCCGATCACCAAGATGCCGAACATCGACGTGCCGTTCATCTCTGTGGTGGTGACGCAGGGCGGGGCGGCGCCGTCGGAACTTGAAACGCAGGTGACCAAGAAGATCGAGGATGCGGTCGCCAACATTTCCGGCGTCAAGCACATCACCTCGTCGATCGGCGACGGTTCGTCGTCCACGGTGATCGAATTCCGGCTGGAGGTGAACACCGACCGGGCGGTCAACGACGTCAAGGATGCCGTGGCGCGCATCCGCTCCGACCTGCCGCGGTCGATCGACGAGCCGGTGGTCCAGCGGGTCGATATCGAGGGATTGCCGATCCTCGTCTACAGCGCCTATGCGCCGCAGATGACGCTGGAGGAAATCTCCTGGTACGTCGACGATACGGTGATCCGCACCTTGCAGAGCATCAAGGGTGTTGGCGGCGTGTCGCGGATCGGCGGCGTCGATCGCGAAATCCGCATCAGCCTCGATCCGGACCGGCTGGCGGCGCTCGGCGTGACGGCCGGCGAGGTCAACGGCCGCGTGCGCGCCACCAATGTCGATCTGTCCGGCGGGCGCAGCGATGTCGCCGGTCGCGAACAGTCGATCCGCACGCTGGCGGGAGCGCGCAGCCTTGAGGACCTGGCGGCCACGATGATTCCGCTGGCCAATGGCCGCAAGGTGCGCCTCGACGAGATCGGCCGCATCGAGGATTCGTTTGTCGAACAGCGCAGTTTTGCGCGGCTCGACGGCAAGCCGGTGGTCGCTTTCGCCATCTCGCGCGCCAAGGGTGCTTCGGATGCCGAGATTGATGTGGCGGTCTCGGCCAAGATCAAGGAACTCGGCGCGCGCCGCCCGGATGTCGAACTGGCGCTGATCGATACTTCGGTGCGCTACACCTACGGCAATTTCAAATCGGCGATGAAAACGCTGGTGGAAGGATCGCTGCTGGCCGTGGCGGTGGTTTTCCTGTTCCTGCGCAATCTGCGGGCCACGTTGATTTCGGCAGTGGCCATTCCGCTGTCGGTGCTGCCGACCTTCTGGGCGATGAGTCTGGCCGGCTTTTCGCTCAATCTGGTCTCGCTGCTGGCGCTGACATTGGCGACCGGCGTTCTGGTCGATGATGCGATCGTCGAGATCGAGAATATCGAGCGGCACATGCATATGGGCAAATCGCCCTATCGCGCGTCGCTGGAGGCCGCCGACGAGATCGGCCTGGCGGTGATCGCCATTTCGGCGACCATCATCGCGGTCTTTGTGCCTGTGTCGTTCATGAGCGGCATTGCCGGGCAGTATTTCAAGCAGTTCGGGCTGGTGGTGGCGGTGGCGGTGTTCTTCTCGCTGGCTGTGGCGCGGCTGATCACCCCGATGATGGCCGCCTATCTGCTGCGGCCTCCGCGTCATGGCGGTCACGGCGAGGGTGTGCAAGGGCCGTTCACGCGCGGTTACCTGACGGTTGTGCGCAGCTCGGTGCGGCATCGCTGGATCACGCTGTTTGTCGGTGCCCTGCTGTTTGCCGCCTGCATCAAGTCGGCCGATTATCTGCCTAAGGGGTTTTTCTCGGAGCCGGATACGGCGCGGCTGCTGCTCGGCGTCGAACTGGCGCCCGGATCGCGGCTGGAGGAGACGATCCGGGTCAGCGATGCGATCACCGCCAGGATCAAATCGTGGCCGGAGGTGAAAAGCGTGTTCATCGACGGTGGCAAGGTTGCCGCCGCCGGGGCGACCACCAAGGAGGTGCGCAAGGCCACCATCATCGTCAATCTGGTCCACAAGTCCGAGCGGACCAAGACGCATAACCAGCTCAGGGCCGAGATCAGCGAGGGGCTGAGGGAGTTTGCCGACATCCGCTACTGGTTCATGAAGGACAACGGCATGCGCGGCGTGCAGATGGTCGTGCAGGGGGCCGATGGCGCGGAGGTTTCCGAACATGCCTCGCGCATCGCCTCCGAGATGAAGCGGCTGCCGATCCTTGCCAATGTCGTCTCGACCGCAGCGCTTGACCGGCCGGAGATCCGCATTCGCCCCAAGCCCGGCGTTGCCGCTGATCTCGGCATCACCACGGATACGATTTCCGAAGCGATCCGGGTGGCAACGATCGGCGATGTCGGGCCAAACCTCGCCCGGTTCAACGCCGGCGACCGGCTGGTGCCGATAAGGGTTCAGGTCGAGGAGGGCGCGCGCGGCAAGCTTGACGTCATCGAGCAACTGAAAGTGGTTTCCTCGCGCGGGGTAGCCGTGCCGCTGGCCTCAGTGGCCGAGGTGACATTCGGCCAGGGGCCAACCAGCATCGATCGCTATGACCGCGCCCGGCGCGTCGCGGTGGAGGCCGATCTTCACGGCACCGAGGCACTTGGCGAGGCGGTGGATGCGATCCGCGCGCTGCCGGCGGCCAAGGCGCTGCCGCCGGGGCTGGTGCTCAAGGAATTCGGCGACGCTGAAATCATGGGCGAGGTGTTCTCCGGATTTGCCCAGGCGATGGGGCTGGGGCTGATGATGGTGCTGGCGGTGCTGATCCTGCTGTTCGGCAGCGCGCTGCAACCGATCACCATCCTCGCCTCGCTGCCGTTCTCGGTCGGCGGCGTCATTCTCGCGCTCTACCTGACCAACTATCCGATCTCGATGCCGGTGGTGATCGGCATCCTGATGCTGATGGGGATCGTCACCAAGAACGCGATCATGCTGGTCGATTTCGCCGTCGAGGCGATGGCGCGCGGCGTGCCCCAGTTCGAGGCGATCGTCGACGCCGGCGCCAAGCGCGCCCGGCCGATCGTGATGACCACCATCGCCATGATCGCCGGCATGGTGCCCTCGGCGCTGGCGCTCGGCGATGGCGGGGAATTCCGCGCGCCGATGGCGATCGGGGTCATCGGCGGGCTGATCGTCTCCACCGTGCTCAGCCTGGTGTTCGTGCCGGCGGTATTCACGATCATGGATGATCTGGGCCGGCTGCTCGGGCGGCTGCTTGCTCCGCTGATCGGGCCCAAGGACGAACCGGGCGAGGCGCCGCCAGCGGCTCTGGTGGTGCCGCCGGCTGCCGAGGCCCAGGCAGCCGCAGTTCAGGCGGCCGGCAAGGCGCTCAGGGCAGCGGAGTAGCGGGTTATACCAGTGGCCCTCAGAAATGACCTGTCGGTCATTTCCCGGGCCGTCCCTCGCAACCGGGCCTTCGGCCCTGCTCGGCGTCG
>DAOMXG010000025.1:0-19687 GCA_035436995.1 Beijerinckiaceae bacterium | reverse complement strand
CGACACCGGCGGCGGCGCAGCCGGCACCGCCCGGCCCGCAGGCGGTCGCGCTTGCCGCAGACGAATCGGGACATTTCAAAGCAGACATCCGGATCAACGGCCAGTTTCTGAAGGGCCTGCTTGATACAGGCGCGACGGTCATCGCGATCCCGGCAGATGAAGCGCGCAAGCTCGGCATCACGCCGGCGGCATCAGCCTATACCTCGCCGGTGCAGACCGCCAACGGCGTTGTTCAGGCTGCGCGGGTCAAACTCAACGAAGTCCGCATCGGCAGCATCGTCGTGCGCGACATCGAGGCCCTGATCGTGCCCAAAGGGCTACCGGTCACGCTTGTCGGCATGAATTTCTTCACACGCCTGCAAAGCTTCGAAATCCGCGGCAAATCGCTGGTCCTGCGGCAGTAGAGCATCCGCCCGCCAAGTGGATACCGGTTGGCGGAAAAAGCGGATGCGAAAACAAGCGGATAGGCGCGGATCAGACCGGCAGGCCGAGCTGGGCGAAGGCGCCGGCAGCATCAAGCCCCAGCCCGTAATGCACGGTCCGGAAACCAAGCGCCGCAGCTGCCGCGATATTGGCGGCAGAATCGTCGATGAAAACGCAATCCTTGGCCACCAGCCGATACCGATCGAGCAACAGCCGGTAGATCGCCGGATCTGGCTTGCAGATCTTTTCAAGCCCGGAACAGACAATGCCGTCAAAGGCCTTCAGGAAGGGATAGCGCTCCTGCGTTTCGGCAAAGGTATCGGCTGCGAAATTGGTGATGGCGAATGTTGCAACACCGCGGCGGCGCAGGCCTTCAAGCAACCGGACATTGGCCTCGACCGGCCCGTCAATCATTTCATGCCAACGGCCACGAAACAGTCTGACCTCACGGGCGAAGGCCGGGTGCCGGGCGATCGCTTCGGCTTCGGCCTCGGCCCACATCCGCCCAGCATCCTGCGCATGGTTCCATTCGGGCGAACAAACCTCGCTGAGAAAGAAGTCCATCCGCTCGGGATCGGCAAACACCTTCTGGAACAGGTTGCGCGGATCCCAGCGCACCAGCACGTTGCCGACATCGAAAACCGCAATATCTCCCACAGGCCCCCGTCCCCATTCCAAGGGTCATGACAACTGACCCTCGGCTCCTGCTTTGAATTCCCATTTCCTATTGAAAACTAATGAAACTTTTAAAAATGTCATCAGCCACTTACCGTGGCAGATGGTTTCGCGCGGCAATAGGATCGAGGCGATCAGGGCACAGCGGCGGGACAAGAGGTGCCCGGCACATTCTGACGGCCGATGCTGGTGCTGACGCGCGGTCGCATCGGCATCTTCTCGGTCATCGTGAATCCGTTCGGCGCGACCACATGGCCAATCGTCGGAATGTGCTGGATGGTCACCTCGGACCACACCAGATAAGTGCGCGGGACACGCAGGGACGCAGGGATGAAACTGTTGGCCAAGGCACAACGGGCGTGCTGGCTGTAAGGATTGGTTGCATTGTTGTTCTTGACATCCGACCATTCCACCCAGGCCGTGCCGGCGCCGTCGATCATCACGGACGTGACGCGCATGGCCAACCTGTCATCGGGATAAGGTGCCATGACCGAGCGCGCCGCGGTGAAAATGGTGTTCATGTCGGTGTCGGAGATGCCAACCGACTGCGTCACCAAATCCGCCAGAGTGCGGGACATGATCACCGACTTGCGAGCATGGCCCAGTGCCTGCGTCAGCTCAACCATGCCGAAATACATTGTCAGCATCAACGGGACGACGAGCGCAAACTCGGTGGCGGCGATGCCCGACTTGGCCTTGCCAAATGCCCTGAGGCGGCGACGCGCCAGCCGGTTGAGCGGGTTGCGCGCCAGAGCTTTGGCCTTGGGCATGACAGCGGCAAGAGACCGCGCAAAGGACAGCGACAGCATCAGTAGGGCTCATTCTTGAATGCGGCAGTGCCAACCAGCAGCCGCTTGTTGCCAGCAAGATTGCCCATTCCGGCGCCGAGAAGGTCGGCGTAGACGGGAACCCGGTAATAGACGCGGACAATGACCACCTCACCGGACCTGCCGGGGTTGAATCGAGGCAGCGCGGAGGCATCCAGATCGCCATTGACCATTGGTATCGGCAGCATCGTGTCGCCGAAGGTCCTGTAGGCCTGAACATCGTACATCAGATTGCCGCAGGAAAAGAACGCGTTGACCGTGGCGCAGATCTCCTGCTGGAACTGCTGGAAGCGGGCCTGCGGGTTCGCCTGGC
The DNA here is from genome assembly GCA_035436995.1 of Beijerinckiaceae bacterium. Classification (GTDB taxonomy): domain Bacteria; phylum Pseudomonadota; class Alphaproteobacteria; order Rhizobiales; family Beijerinckiaceae; genus JAIUNP01. The sequence continues at coordinate 17,449 of DAOMXG010000025.1, read as the reverse complement.
CATTGACCAGTTGCCCGGTGAAGATCTTGCGGCTGGCCTTCTCGACGGCCCGATCAAGGAACTGGCCATTGAGGAAGGCAATCCCGGTTTCGGCGATGGCAAACAGGATCGCGAAGAACGGCAGCGAGATCATGCCGAATTCGATCGCCGTCGCGCCGCGTTCGTCGCGGCGGAACCGCGCAAACCGACCGGCAGGCCGGCGTGTCCCTGCGCGTGATTCTGGCATCGTGTCCTCCGTTACCCCGCCAATGCTTTCGCCATTGACCCGGGCCAAACCATAGGCGAGCAAAGTTGATGCAAGCTTGAAGGATGCCCTCACTCGGCCCAATGGCTGAGGTTTCGGTGGTTTGAGTTAATTGAAAACTACTTCGGAATTGGAATTTTGCCTGCCGCCTGTCATCGATCGGCTGGATCGTTTTCGACCGAATACTACCCTTTCAACACTGTAACCCGAACGCAGAATGCGGCTGTTTCTCCAATAGGTCGACAAATCCAAAAAAGAACATCGGTCACAGGGAGCCCCGGCCACCAGGAGCGGATGGCGGCTGCGGGCAAGACCCTTGCAATGCCACCACCCCGGGCGGCCCGGCAGGTCAGTGCAGAGGCCCCCGGGTATCGGGATGACCCGCCGGACGGAGGCTGGCTGATCTGCATTGTCTATTGTTCTGCCAGCCATTATCTAACGCGCTTCGACTGCGACAATCGGCCAAGAGTGCCGTGGGCGCGCCAAGTCAGAGACAACGGGAAAGGCAAGCCAATGCTGGCCTGGCTATTGAGAGGTTTGCTGCTCGGACAGGCACTGGCGCTGACGGGGCTGTTTTATACGTATCTCGGCTTCGGCTGGGTTGCGGGCGCCGCAGCCAGCGTCCTGGCCTTTCTGGTCTTGCAGGGGCTTGTCCTCGCGCTCGCCTATGTGGTATCGCAGCTTTATGCCAGCCCGCGACCGCCGGGGATCGGGCCTTTGACCGGCGCGGCCATCTTTCAGGAATATTGCGGCTTTTTGGCCTTTTTCTCGGCTATCCAGCCATTCGAGCGCTTATTCATGGGCCCGGATGCCGTCGGCCGCCTGCCGACCGGCCAGCGTCCGGTCCTGCTGGTGCATGGTTACATGTGCAACAGGGGCTATTGGTGGTGGTTCCGAAGCGCATTGCGGGCGCGGGGCCATGCCGTTGCGACCATCAGCCTTGAAACGCCATTCACCGATATCGAAGAGATGGCCCAACAGCTCGACCGGCGCATTGAATCGCTGATCGAGGAGACCGGCGCCGACATGGTGCTGCTGGTGACCCATTCGATGGGCGGGCTGGTCGCCCGCACCTATCTGAGGCGGTTTGGCAGCAGCCGCATCGCCCGTTTCATCACACTCGGCGGACCGCATCAGGGCACGGTGGTGGCCACTTTCGGTCTTGGCCGCAATGCGCGGCAAATGGAGCCCGACAACGACTGGCTCGCCGAACTCAACCGCAACTGGTCGCCGCCGGTCCCGACCCTGTCGGTCTGGAGCACCGGCGACCAGATCATCGCCCCGCAGGATTCGAGCCGCCTGCCGCATACGGCCGAGCGCGTGTTTCCGGCGATCGGCCACCTTGCGCTGGCGATCGAGCCGGACGTCTTTGAGGCCGTGGCGAGCGAACTGGCCTCGTAATACCATCGGTCACCGGAAGTGACCGATGACGACCCTTCGTTACAGGTGCAGGCCGCGCATGATCTGGGTCATCGTCACCTGCTCGGCAGTCGGCATTTCCTCGCCCGGCTTGGCGCCTTTGGCCGCTTCCGAATCTGGGAACATGCGGAACGAGGTGTTCATGATGATCTGCGCCACGCGCGGGGAGACTGCGTGCAGCACCTGGCCGAAAATGCCCAGGCGTGTCGCCACCCGCGACGGCTTGTGGATGATCGCCTCGACGATGAGATCGGCCGCCTCGTCGGGCGAGAGTGTCGGCACATTCTGATAGAACTTGGTCGGCGCGATCATTTCGGTGCGCACCAGCGGCATGTTGATGGTGGTGAACTCGACGCCGCGGTCGAGATATTCGGAGGCGGCGCAGCGCGTCCAGGCATCCAGCGCCGCCTTGGAGGCAACATAGGCCGAAAAGCGCGGGGCATTGGTCAGCACGCCGATCGACGAGATGTTGATGACATGCCCCTTGCGACGCTCCGACATGGACGGCAGCAGACCCAGAGTCAGCCGCAATGCACCGAAGTAATTGATCTGCATTGTCCGCTCGAAATCGTGGAAGCGGTCGTAGGAGTTCTCGATGCCGCGACGGATGGAGCGGCCGGCGTTGTTGATCAGGATATCGACATGGCCATGGTCCTTGAGCACCTTCTTGATGAAGGTATCGCATTGCTCGGGGCTCGAGACGTCGCCGACATAGGTGAACAGCTTCAGGCCTTGCGCTTCCGCTTCCTTGGCCGCAGCCGCCAGCTTTTCGGCATCACGCGCAACGATGATCGTGCGCCCGCCGGCACCGGCAATCTTGAAGGCCGTGGCCTTGCCGATACCAGCCGAACCGCCGGTGATCACCACCACCTTGCCGCCCACTTTGCCATGCAGCGAACGGTCGATGAACAGGTCGGGATCAAGGTGACGCTCCCAGTAGTCCCACAGCCGCCAGGCGTATGTTTCGATTGGCGGCACGGTGATGCCGGCCGGCTTGAGCAGCTTCTCGGCCTCTCGGCAATCGAACCGCGTCGGGTAATTGATGAAGCGGAACATATCCGGCGGCAGGCCGAGGTCCTTCATCACCGCGTTCTTGATGCGGCGCACGGGGGCGAGCGCCATCAGCGACTTCATCACCGCATCGGGCACGAAGCTGAACAGCGAGGCATTGACGCGCGCGGCCATCTCCGGCGCATGGGCGGCGCGGGCGAAAATGTTGAGGATGTCGCCCACCCGGCGCGGCTCCGGATCGGTGAGGTGGAAGCATTTGCCGTCATGACCCTTGAGATGGGACAGATGGTTGAGCGCTGCGACGATGAAATCCACCGGCACGATGTTGATGCGTCCACCCTCGATGCCGATGGTCGGCATCCACGGCGGCAGCATGCGCCGCATCTTCTGGATGAGCTTGAAGAAGTAATAGGGCCCGTCGATCTTGTCCATTTCGCCGGTCTTGGAATCGCCGACGACAATGCCGGGACGATAGACCCGCCAGGGGATCGAGCATTCGGAGCGCACCACCTTTTCGGCAATGTGCTTGGAGGCGAAATAGGGATGGTCGAGCTTGGTGGCCTCGACGAACATGTCCTCGCGGAACACGCCGTCATACATGCCGGCAGCAGCAATCGAGCTGACATGATGGAAGCAGCGGGCCCCGACCGCCTCGGCGAATTTCACCGCGTTGCGGGTGCCATCGACATTGGCGGCCATTTCCGTCTCGGCGTCGGCCTCAAGGTCGTAGATGGCGGCGAGGTGGAAGACGTGGTCGATCTTGCCGGTCAGCTTCTTGATGTTGCTCTTGGCCACGCCCAGCACCGGCTGGGTGAGGTCGCCTTCAATCGGGACGGCGCGCTTGGCATCGACGTTCCAGAATGCGCGCAAGGCGCCGACGCGTTCCGCAGTCGGATTGCGCATGACAAAATAGACAACAGCCTCCGGTCGATCGAGCAGCGCGCGCACGAGACGCTTGCCGATGAAGCCGCTGGCGCCGGTCACGACGTAATGCATAGGATCTCCCTCCCCGAATGGCCGATGTTCCCCGGCCGCTGCTATTGGTTCACAACGGAACTTTAGAGTCCAGCCTCTAGATGATTAGGCGCCACTCTCTAATTGCAGCCGCTATGAAAGCCACATCACATTTGGCATGTCACCTGATGGCGGGTGAGCAGCTCTGAAGAAGGAATGGTATCATGGCCAAGAAGCTCAAGGCTCTTGCTGGTGGCTCCAACGAGACCCATCTCGCGCAGACGATCAAGGATTCAGCCCACCAGATCTGGCTGGCTGGCCTCGGCGCTTTCGCCAAGGCGCAGGAAGAGGGCACGAAGGTGTTCGAGGCGCTGGTGAAGGAAGGCGAGAAGATCCAGACCAAGACCCGCGAAGTCGCCGAGGACAAGATTGCCGAAGCCCGCAAGGCCGCCAGCGGCACCTGGGACAAGCTGGAAAGCGTGTTCGAGGAGCGTGTTGCCCGCGCCCTGCACAGCCTGAACGTGCCGACCAAGAAGGACATCGACCTTCTGACCCAGCGCGTCCATGAGCTGACCGCTTCGACCAAGAAGCTGTCCGGCACGGTGCAGACCGAGGCCAAGAAGACCTCGCAGAGCGTCTCGGCCAAGGCCCAGAAGGTTCTCAAGCAGGCCAGCGCTGCCACGGACGAGGCCGCCGAAGTGGTCTCGACTTCGGCCAAGAAGGTGCTCAAGCAGGCTGGCGCGGTCAAGGACGATGCGGCGGAGCTGGTTACCACCTCGGCCAAGATTGCCAAGGACGAGGCTGCCAAGGTGATCGCCAGCGTCAAGGCCAAGACCGTTGGCTGAGCTGATTGGCCGAGACCATCGGCTGACAAGCTAGCCTCGCTTAGCTAATGTTCATCCGGCGCAGATGATACTCTGCGCCGGTGAATGCATGCCTTTCCGTTCGGAAGGTTAAGGGTGTGGCCATGAAACGGCGCAACCGTAAGGCAATAGGCGTCGCGCTGGCCGGTGGCGGGCCACTGGGCGCCATCTACGAGATCGGCGCGCTGGTTGCGCTGCAGGATGCCCTGCGCGGCGTCGATCTGGTCAATTGCGACGTCTATGTAGGGGTCAGCTCTGGTGGAGTGATTGCCACGGGCTTGGCCAACGGCCTGACCCCGCGCGACATGTATCGCATGTTCATCGCCGACGAGGCGGCCGAGCATGCCTTCGATCCCGACATCCTGCTCAGGCCGGCTTTTGCCGAATATGCCCGCCGCCTCGCCGCGATCCCGGATCTGTGTTTGCAGGCGGCCAGGCGTTATCTTGAAAACCCGCTCTCATACGGCTTCTTCGAATCCTTCCAGCGGCTCGCCCGTGCGGTGCCTACCGGGTTGTTCGACAACAACGCCTTCAGCGCCTTTCTCACCCGCCTGCTTTCTGGCCCGGGACGGACCAACGACTTCCGCGAACTCAGGCACAAGTTGTTCCTTGTGGCGACCGACCTCGACAGCGGCAAGGCGGTGCCGTTCGGCGCCCCTGGCTGGGACCATGTGCCGATCGCCCGGGCGGTGCAGGCGACAACGGCCCTGCCGGGTCTGTTCCCGCCGGTGGAGATTGACGGCCGCTATTACGTCGACGGGGCGCTGATGAAGACGCTGCATGCCTCCGTCGCCCTCAAGGAGGGGGCAAGTCTATTGTTTTGCGTCAATCCGCTGGTGCCCTTCAATGCCAGCCTCGCCCATGATGAGGGATTTTCTGGCGGGTTCTCGCTGATGGATCACGGTCTGCCGGCGGTGATGTCGCAAACCTTCCGGTCCATCATCCATTCGCGCATGAAAACCGGCATGGACCGCTATCGCACCGAATTTCCCGATGCCGATGTGCTGCTGTTCGAGCCGGGCCAGGGCGATGTGGAGATGTTCTTCACCAATGTCTTTTCCTACGCCAGTCGCAAGCGCCTCGCCGAGCATGCCTATCAGCGCACACTGGCCGACCTCAGGCGCCGGCGTGAACAGCTGGAGCCCGTGCTGGCCCGCCATGGCGTCGAGCTGGATATGTATGTGATCGGCGCGCGCCGCCAAAGCATCGCCTCCGGCCCGTCCTCAGCCCTGCACGGGCGTGACCTGCGCGAGGCGACTCTGGAGCTTGACCAGACGCTCGATGCGCTCAATGCTGTGCTCAAGACACGGTTGCCGGCAAAATGATGCGGGCAGGATAGCAGGAACGCGGGGAGAAAGGAGCGGCGGTCATGGAGCGGAAGCCGCCGCGGCGCACCAAGGAGCGCATTCTGGCCACGGCGCTTGACCTGTTCAACCGATTTGGCGAACGGGCCGTGACGACCTCCGCCATCGCAGAAGACATGCGCATCAGCCCCGGCAACCTCTATTACCATTTCAAGTCGAAGGAAATGATCGTCGAGGCGCTGTTCGGCCTGTTCCGGCAGGAAATCGAACATATGCTCGCCGCCCCGGAAAAGCGGCCGTCCGAAACCGAGGATATCTGGCTGTTCCTGCACCTGGTTTTCGAAGCGATCTGGAAATACCGTTTCATCTATCGCGACCTCACCGATCTGGTCTCCCGTCATCGGCCGCTCGAGGTACAGTTCAAGCGCATTCTTGCCCATAAGCAACGCACGGCCGAAGCCATCATGCATGGACTGGTCCAGGGTGGCCGGATGCATGCCAGCCGGGCCGATATCGAGGCACTGGCGCTGAACATGACGCTGATCGCCACCTACTGGCTGTCATTCGATTATGTGCGCCATCCGCGCGCGCCGGACGATGGCACGACATTGGCGCGCGGAGCCTTTCACGTCATGGCGCTGGCCGCACCCTACCTGACCCCGCACGAGCGGGCTCTGCTTGACCACCTCGCACAACGCTACAAATCCTGAGGGAGGAACCGATCCATGAGCAAGACACGCTGGAAAGCTTTTCCGCACGCTTCGTCCGACTTCGATTACAAGGGTCCGGCGCTGGCCAAGGCCTGGGCGCGGCTGCATCAGGGCGATTGCGAACCGTTTCCCGATGCCAAGACGCTGGAAGCCCAAGCCAAGGCTCATCCCCGCCTCAAGCCGAAGGGCTCGTTCGATGATGCTGCCGCAACGGTCCAGGATGCCTGGCGTGCCTATCATCGCGGCGACTTTGGCGGAGCCGTCGAACTGGGGCTTTCGGTCGGACTTCTGGGTTACAACGTGGCCAACAAGGCCACCAATATCTACGCCTCCTATCTGGAAGCATCGGATTCGGCCAAGCTGGCCCTGTTACAGGAATCCGCCAGCCGCGCCGAGGAACTGATTGGCGCTGCCAAGAGCCTCGCCAATGCCTGGTATTTGCACGCCCATGCGCTCGGCCGCTACAGCCAGGGCATCTCGATCGGCAAGGCACTGGCCGAGGGACTTGCCGGCAAGGTGCGCAACAGCCTCGAACAGGCCATCTCCCTGGCGCCGAAACACGCCGATGCACATATCGCGCTCGGTACCTACCATGCCGAGATCATCAACAAGGTCGGCGGCATGATCGGCGGGCTGACCTATGGCGCCAGCAAGGACGCAGGCGTCAAGCATTTCGAAACCGCGCTCAAGCTCAACCCGACATCCGCCGTCGCCCGCACCGAGTTCGGCGCCGGGCTGATCATGATGTTCGGCAATTCGAAGATGAAGGACGCCCTCAAACTCTATGAGCAGGCGGCCTCCTGCGAGCCGAAGGACGCAATGGAATGTCTTGATGTCGAGGCCGCAAAGGAAGAACTGGAGGATTGACCCGGCGCCTGGTCCTTTACATCCGCACGCGCTGCAAAGCTGGCGAGATTGGGATCCTTTCAAGAATTTCTCATTATACTGATCAACATGAGAAATTCTTGAAGCACGCCGAAGGACCGCTTGCTGTAGTCGGCGGCATTAACCACGCTCGCAGCTTGTCGATGTCCGGCCCGGCCCGCTTGGGCAAATCGTTTACGTCCTAACGTCAGCATTCCCGTCTCACGCGACCATTACCAACGGGGACCCTGACCATCATGACCGCCAAGTCGATCACGCCCGACACTTTGCGCCGGGATTGTCCGGCAGAAAAATTCCGCCTCATCACCCGCAGTGACATGGACGGCCTTGTGTGCGGCACCCTGCTGAAGGAACTCGGCCTGGTTGAACGCATCGATTTCGTCCATCCCAAGGACATGCAGGATGGCAAGATCGCAGTCGGGGCCGGGGACATTTCCACCAACCTGCCCTACGTTCCGGGCATCCATGTCGCCTTTGATCATCACGAAAGCGAAGGCAAGCGCATCGCCGACAAGCCGGCCAATCACATCATCGACGTCAAGGCGCCCTCTGCCGCCCGTGTGGTCTATGACTTTTTCGGCGGCAAGGCGGTTTTTCCCAACATTTCGGATGCGATGATGGTGGCTGTCGACAAGGCCGACGCCGCCCGGTTCAACCGTGACGACGTGCTCGATGCCAAGGGCTGGGAACTCCTGTCCTTCCTGATGGATGCCCGCACAGGTCTCGGCCGCTTCCGGCAGTTCCGCATCTCGAACTACCAGTTGATGATGATGCTCATTGACGCCTGCCGTCAGCACGCCTCGATCGAGGAGATTCTGGCGCTGCCGGACGTGCGCGAGCGGGTCGATCTCTATAAGGCGCATGAAGAACTGTCGCGTACGCAGATCCAGCGGTGCACGCGGATCGAGCACCCGCTGGCGGTGCTGGATCTGCGCGGGGAGGAGACCATCTACGCCTCAAACCGCTTCATGATCTATGCGCTGTTTCCCGATGCCACCATCTCCTGTCATGTCATGTGGGGCCGCGAGAAACAGAACACGGTGCTGGCCTTCGGCAAGTCGATCTTCGACCGTTCCAACCGCACCAATATCGGCGAACTGATGCTGGAATTCGGAGGCGGTGGCCATGCTGCGGCCGGAACCTGCCAGATCGCCAATGACAAGGCCGAACTGGCGCTTGCCGCTCTCAGTCAGCGCATCACCAAGGATGCCGCCTGACGCGTACTGGCCCAACATCGTCGGACCATCCACCGATCTGCGAAACCCTTGCCCTTGAGCGATCAGGGGCGGGGTCTTCACAGCTGCCCGGAGTTTGGTCGCCTCGCCTTGCCAGAGCGCTTTCAGTGAATTCCAATTCACAAAAAGTGCTCTATCTTTTTGTTTTGTCGCATTTTCTTTGCGCGAACCGGGCTCCACTTCGCTTGAAAATGCTCTAGATTACGCTCTCATTTTGATGCGACCATCAAAACGAGCGATTACGTCGGTTACAATAGTTTAGAGCATGATTCCCGCGAAAAACCGTTGCCACTTTTTCGCAGCAGGCTTTAGATCACGCCGCATTTTGATGGAATCATCAGAATGCGGATAACGTGATCGGTATCAATAAGTTAGAGCATGTCTTCTGCGATTAACCGGTATCCACTTAATCGCGACATGCTCTAGTTGCCGGAGCTGCTGCGAATCGCCTGCAACCGATCGGTGCTCTGCGACCGGGAACGCCCGAAATGGGCTTCGGCGTCACCGATCTGGGTTACGGCGCCGCAGTCGGGATTGCAGGAATAGGTTTCCTGCTGGAGGCCACGATACACCACAAGCCGGTCTTTCTGGGGTGACATCACCACAACGCGCGATTCGGAAATGATCGCGCCTGCCCTGTCGAGCGCGATGAGATTGGTGGTTCCGAACTGCTTGCCGGTGACAACCAGGACGTTGTTCCGCTGCAACGAGACGTCGGCAATCATCGGATTGCCAATCACGATGGTGTCGGCGCCTTCCGGCATCTTGAGCAGCTTGGCACTGTCCATCTGCACGTCGATCGTGTCATTGGCCAGCGCCGGAGCTGAAACAGCAACAGCGCACGCAAGGAGCGCACCGAGAGCCAGCCGGCGCTGCCCGCCTTTCGTCCGCAACCCAGCCTGACAGGTCATGTTCGCTCTCCACAATCGCGCAGCCATGCGGACCGCACCGGGTCCCACGCTCAGGCAGTGTCTGCGATCTTGGTGAACAAAACGCTAAGGGGCGGGCAGGATTGGCTTCAATCGGAGATCAGGTGTCCATCTTCAGCGCGGCGATGAAGGCTTCCTGCGGAATGTCGACCTTGCCGAACTGCCGCATGCGTTTCTTGCCCTCTTTCTGCTTGTCGAGCAGCTTGCGCTTGCGGGTCACGTCGCCGCCATAGCACTTGGCGGTCACGTCCTTGCGCAGTGCCGAGATCGTCTCGCGGGCGATGATCTTGCCGCCGATCGCCGCCTGGATCGGGATCTTGAACAGGTGCTGCGGGATGAGGTCCTTCAGCTTCTCGCACATGGCGCGGCCCCGGCCTTCGGCGCGGGTGCGGTGCACCAGCATCGACAGCGCGTCCACCGGCTCGTCATTGACCAGGATCGACATCTTGACGAGGTCGCCCGGCTTGTAGTCGGTCAGCGTGTAGTCGAACGAGGCATAGCCCTTCGAAATCGACTTAAGCCGGTCGTAGAAATCGAACACCACCTCGTTGAGCGGCAGTTCGTAGACCACCATGGCGCGCTTGCCGACATAGTTGAGGTCGATCTGGTTGCCGCGCCGGTCCTGGCAGAGCTTGAGGATGCCGCCGAGATATTCGTCCGGCGTCAGGATCGTCGCCTTGATCCACGGCTCCTGGATTTCCTCGATTTTCATCACCTCCGGCATGTCGGCCGGGTTGTGCAGTTCGATATCGGCGCCGTCCTTCAGCGCCAGCTTGTAGATGACGCTCGGCGCGGTGGCGATCAGGTCGAGGTTGAACTCGCGCTCCAGCCGCTCCTGGATGATTTCAAGGTGCAGCAGGCCGAGAAAGCCGCAGCGGAAACCGAAACCCAGCGCGGCGGAGGTTTCCATTTCATAGGAGAACGAGGCGTCGTTGAGCCTCAGCTTGCCCATCGCCGAGCGCAGGTCCTCGAAGTCGGCGGCATCGACGGGGAAGAGGCCGCAGAACACCACCGGCTGGGCCGGCTTGAAACCGGTCAGCGCCTGGGCCGTCGGCTTGCGGGTGTCGGTGATCGTATCGCCGACGCGGGTGTCGGCCACCTGCTTGATCTGGGCGGTGATGAAGCCGACCTCGCCCGGGCCAAGCTTCTCGACATCAACCATCTTGGGCTTGAACACGCCGATCTTGTCGACCTGATAACGGGCTTTCGTGCCCATCATCGTGATGTCCGACCCCTTCCTGAGCACGCCGTCGATGATGCGGACCATGACGACGACGCCGAGATAGACGTCATACCAGCTGTCGACCAGGAGCGCCTTCAGCGGCGCGGCCTCGTCGCCCTTGGGCGGCGGCAGGCGCTTGACGATCGCTTCCAGCACCAGATCGATGCCGATGCCGGTCTTGGCCGAGATCGGCACGGCGTCTGAAGCGTCGAGGCCGATCACTTCCTCAATCTGCTCCTTGATCCGCTCGGGCTCGGCGGCGGGCAGGTCGATCTTGTTGAGCACCGGCACGATTTCATGGCCGGCATCGAGCGCGTGATAGACGTTAGCGAGAGTCTGCGCTTCGACGCCCTGCGAGGCATCGACCACCAGCAGCGAGCCTTCGCAGGCGGCGAGCGAGCGGCTCACCTCATAGGCGAAGTCGACGTGGCCTGGCGTGTCCATCAGGTTGAGGATATAGGCCCTGCCGTCCTCGGCCTTGTAATCGAGCCGGACAGTCTGCGCCTTGATGGTGATGCCGCGTTCGCGCTCGATATCCATCGAATCGAGCATCTGCTCGCTCATGTCGCGCAAGGCGACCGTACCGGTGTGCTGGATCAGCCGGTCGGCGAGCGTCGACTTGCCATGGTCGATATGCGCGACGATGGAAAAATTGCGGATGTTGTCGATCGGATGGGTGCTCATGCGCGCGCTGCTAGCAGTTTCGCGCGCATGAGAAAAGCAAAAGCCGCCGAACCCGCTTCCGGTCAGGCAGTCGGGGCCGGCACGGCATCGCGCCGTGGCTCCTCCGCCGGCAGACCGTCGCCGGCGGGTCCGATCTCCTCCTGCCAGGGTTGCAGCTTCTCAAGCCAGATCAGAAGACCGGCAAGAACCGCCGCAAAGCCCAGCGCCAGGGCCGGAAACGGCACGCCGAGCAGCTGGTCGAGCGTCAGCTTGCCGTAGGAACCGGCATTGAGAATCGGCTTGAGCAGGGTTGGCTCGGCATAGGTGAAGGCGAGCGCGCCGAACAGGCCGCCGATGAAGGTAAAGATCGCATCCTTATAGCCGGTTCCGATCTGCGCCAGCACCGTGCCGGGGCAGGCGCCGGCAACGACAATACCGATGCCGAGGATCGCGCCGCCGATGATGTCGGCGGCAAACAACGTCGCCTTCGGGCTCAGCTTGGCAAAGCCGAAGCCGACGAGAAATGCCAGCACCAGCAGGCCGGTGATGACGGCCGACAGGAACATTTTCAGCATGGCATGACGGCTCATCTGCATCTGGCAGACGATGACGCCGGCCTCGCAGACGCGGCCCTTTTCGAGCGCAAAGCCGAAGACGATACCCATGGCAAGGCCAAGAAGCATGGCAGCAAGAACGCTCATCACACCCTCCGGTAGATCAGGTTGGCGGCGACGATGCCGGCGCCGAACATGGCGGTGACAGCGACGAACGAGCCGATGGCCAGTTGCGCAATCCCCGACACGCCATGGCCCGAGGTGCAGCCATCGGCGATGCGCGCGCCGAGCACCATGATGAAGCCGCCAGTAAACGCCATCAGATAGCGCTGCGCCGGCGTATGGGCTCCCATCGCCCGCGCCCACACCGGCGAGGCCCCCCAGCGGCCTGTTCCCGACAGGCGTGAGGACAGGAAGGCGCCGACGACGATGCCGCCGATCAGTGCAACCTGCCACCAGTTCTTGGCGCCGGTCAGATGGTTTGCGGCATATTTGATCTCGGCAATGGACGGATCAAAAACCTGTGCGATCGAGGCGGAAATCGTCACGTAGGACGAGGACGTGCCGAGCGCCGTGCCCATCAACAGAAAGGCAGGAATCTGCAGAAGTCCGATGACTATGCCGGCCACATAGGGCGACCAGGATCGGGAGGCGAGAGCGGACATGGGAGGCTCCGTGGTAGCAACGCAGCCACTTATATTCAAGTATACTAATATAGACAAGCGCAGAACCTCGGCACACCATATCGCCGGCTGCGCGCGGCGATCAGCCCAGTCTTGTGGACAGCATGGCGCGCAGGGCCGCCAGATCCTTGGCGAACAGACGGATGCCTTCGGCCAGCTTTTCGGTTGCCATTGCATCCTCGTTGAGCTGCCAGCGGAAGGCGGCTTCGTCGGTGGCAATCCGGACCGGTGCCGTCGCCGGACGGGCGGGATCGAGCGCGCGCTGCAATGGGGCCGTATCGGCCTGCAAATGTTCGAGCAGCGCCGGGGCGATGGTCAGCCGGTCGCAGCCGGCCAGCGCCTCGATCTCGCCGGTGTTGCGGAAGGACGCGCCCATCACCACCGTGCGGTGGCCGTGGGTCTTGAAATAATCGAAGATGCCGCGCACCGAGACGACGCCGGGATCGGTCTCGGCGGTATAGGTCTGGCCGGTCGCCTTGACGTGCCAGTCGAGGATGCGTCCGACAAAGGGCGAGATCAGGAACGTACCGGCCTCGGCGCAGGCAACCGCCTGAACGAGGCTGAAGATCAGCGTCAGATTGCAGTCAATCCCGTCCTTTTGCAGGACCTCGGCAGCGCGAATACCTTCCCAGGTCGCCGCGATCTTGATCAGGATGCGGCTCCTGTCGATACCGCGCGCCGCATAATCGGCGATGATCGCGCGGGCTTTTTCGACCGTGCGAGCAGTATCGAATGACAGATCCGCATCGACCTCGGTCGAAACCCGCCCCGGCACAATCTGAGTCAGCTCCGCGCCGAAGCTGACCGCCAGCCGGTCGGCGGCGCGGGCGACAATCGCCTCGCTGCTGCCGCCCTGTGTCTTCGCCCAGTTCAGGGCCTCATCGACAATCCCTGCATAGGCGGGCATCTGTGCTGCCTTGAGAATCAGGGTCGGATTGGTGGTGCAATCGGTCGGCTGGAACACCTTGATCGAGGCGATGTCGCCGGTATCGGCGACAACCGTGGTCATGGCTTTGAGCTGGTCGAGTTTGGAGGGCATGTTGCTTGCTGCAATGAAGGGGAGATTGTTTGCTTACAGCCTGCCGGGGGCACCAGCAACAGGCGTCTTAGCTCAGCCGTTTCAGTGACGCAGGCCGAAATGACGCCGACCGATAGTGCCCTTTGGCGGCACCTGCATGGGTGCGGCCTGGGACCGCTGCTTTGCCGGGACAAAATTCAAGCATGCGCCGGACGCCCGGGCATCGGCGGCAGGCACCGGCGACTTCAGCCAGCGGTTGATGGCATCGACCGTGGCCGAATGGTCCCACAACGTGCCAAACGGCAGGACGGTCTTTTCGACAGGGGACCATTCATCCGATGCCCCGTCACGGTGACGGATGGCGGTCAGATAGGTCACACCATCGGTGTCACGTTCGGTTTCCAGCACGGCTTCGATGATCGTATCCCTGTCGATGCGTCGGGCGTCTGGATTGAAATAGATCAGCGTGTCATCGTGAAGTTCGATGCGCATGTCGCCACGTTGAAGCCGATTGTTCAGCAGGCTAGACAACAGCAGGCCCGCCACGCCGGCAAATCCGATAAGGAAACGTGTTCCTCCCCCGCCATCCTCGGGAGGCATCATGAACGCGGCACCAAGGGCTGCGAGCGACATGAAGAACATTGCGCCCAGTTCGAGGGTGCTGTTGGCAGGATCCGGGCGAAGAACGGTTGGTGGCACGAATATGGCTCCTTCGGGCCGATGGTGCCGGGCCGTGATAAAGGCGTCCTTAACGTGCCGAAAGAGCCTGTACGGCTCCCTAACGGGGACTAAACGGCCAGTGCGTAAGTGCTCAGGCCCCGTCGGTTCTCGTCGATTTCCAGACGCTGCGCCATCGACGGCATCGCCCGGTCGGCGCAATCGGTGCGCGGGCAGGTGCGGCAGGAGACACCGATCGGCGTGACGATCTGCGGATCGTCGAGATTGAGCCCGTCGGCATAGACGATGTCCCTGGCGTAATGGGCTGCGCAACCGAGGCCGATCGACAATTGCCCGACCCGGTTGGGCAGGCCACCGCGCGAGATCAGCCGGCCGGCAGTGGAAATGGTCCGAGCCACGCAGAAGAAGGCGGTCCCTTCCGGCATCTGCGAAACCTGGACGCGCAGCATTCCGGGCGTTGCGAAGGCATCATAGACGTTCCAGCGTGGGCAGGCGGCGCCGAAACGGGCGATATGGATGCCGGAAGCCGAAAATCGTTTGGAGATATTACCGGCGATATCGACCCGGATAAGATGGAATGGAATGCCCTCGGCGCCCGGCCGACGCAGGGTGGTCAGCCGGTGGCAGGCCTGCTCGAAGGAAATGCCAAATCGGTGCTGCAGCGTGTCAAGATCATAGCGGGTTGAGCGCGCCGCCTCGAGGAAACGGCCATAAGGCGCCATGACAGCGGCGGCAAAATAGTTGGCGAGTGCCGAGCGCGCCAGCGAATCGGCTTCTGCGGTGGAGAATTTTCCACCCGAAACCACCGTTTCGATCTCTCGGCGATAGCCGAGATAGGCAATCTGGTGAGCCAGCTGGAAGGTGCGGCTCGACAGCGGCAGCATTTCCGACAGGACCAGCCTTCGGGTCAGCGGGTTGTAGGACCGCAACAGGCCGGGCAATGTCGCCGCCGGGGCGATTTCGACATCAACGGCGAAACGCTGGTTCAGCACCTTCACCAGATCCTGCTGCAGGGTGAACAGGGCAAGGCCGTTTTCCACCCACAGGGTCTCGGCACATTCTTCCAGCTCGGGGAAATGGTTCATTCGCCGTTGCAGGAAGTCGGTCACCTCTTCCGAGGGCAGCGCCGAACCAGGACTTTCTCCGTCCATGTCATCGGAACGATTCGCCGCGGCGGCTCCGCCACGCTGGTAGGCGTGATAGAGCGCGACGAGCGCCTTGCCGACACTGGGCAGGGTGGATACCAGGTCGCGAACATCGGAGGTCTTGACGTCCTGGCCCTCGAACAGTGGATCGGCCAGGGCTTCCATCAGGTCCGAGGTCAGGCGCGCGTCATCCTCGCCCCCCAGCGATTTGAGATCGACATGGAATCGTTCGGCCAGCCGCAGCAGGATGTTGACGGTGACCGGACGCTGGTTGCTCTCCAGCAGGTTGAGATAGCTGGGCGATATGTTCAGTTCGGCGGCCATCTGGGCCTGATTGAGCCGCATTTCCTGTCGCAGGCGGCGCAACCGACCGCCAATCCGCACCGCCCGCATTGCCGGCCCCTTGAATCTGCACGAGAATTTACAATGGTATTACAATTTACAAATTTACATTTGTCAATCTGTTGATGATTTTCCTGCTTTTTCTCGTTAATTCAATGTCTTATTGCATTGCAGCGCGTTTTTGTGCATGGAAGCGCCACGCCGCAGGGTGAGGGCTCGCCTTCGCCTGCTCCGGTTTGACCCACCTATGAGGATTGCGATGACCGCCTCCTACGCTCCCGAAAACAAGCGTGATTTCACCAAGGCCGATGTCGAGAAGCTGTCGGGCTCCTTCAAGATGGAGCACACGCTGGCCAAGATGGGCGCTGCCCGCCTGCGCTACCTGCTGGCTAACCGGCCGTTCGTGCGCACGCTTGGCGCGCTGACCGGCAACCAGGCGATGCAGCAGGTCAAGGCCGGCCTCGAAGCCATCTATCTCTCGGGCTGGCAGGTGGCGGCGGACGCCAACAACGCCGGCCAGATGTATCCGGACCAGTCGCTGTATCCGGCCTCGTCGGTTCCGGATGTGGTGCGCCGCATCAACAACACCCTGCGCCGCGCTGACCAGATCGCCCATATGGAAGGCGACAAGTCGGTCCATTTCATGGCGCCGATCATCGCTGACGCGGAAGCCGGTTTCGGTGGCCCGCTGAACGCGTTCGAACTGATGAAGGCGATGATCGAGGCCGGCGCCTCGGGCGTCCACTTCGAGGACCAGCTCGCTTCTGAAAAGAAGTGCGGCCACCTCGGCGGCAAGGTTCTGGTTCCCACCAAGACCTTCATCCGCACCCTGAATGCCGCCCGCCTCGCCGCCGACGTCTGCGGCGTCGACACCGTGCTGCTGGCCCGCACCGACGCCCATGCGGCCAACCTCATCACTTCGGATGTCGATGACTACGATCATCCCTGGATCGACCGCAACTCGCGCACCGAGGAAGGCTTCTTCCGCCTCAAGCAGGGCAACAAGCACTCGGTCGAGCATGCGATTGCCCGCGGCCTCGCCTACGGCGCCTATGCCGATCTCGTCTGGTGGGAGACCTCGGAGCCGGATCTCGGGGAAGCCCGCGAGTTCGCGACCGAATTCAAGAAGAAGTATCCGAACAAGTATCTGGCCTACAACTGCTCGCCGTCGTTCAACTGGCGCAAGAAGATGACCGACGCGGAGGCGGCGAAGTATCAGGACGAGATCGCCGCGATGGGTTATCGCTACCAGTTCGTCACGCTCGCCGGCTTCCACTCGCTCAACCTGTCGATGTTCGAACTGGCCAAGGGCTATTCGAAGCGCGGCATGGGCGCCTATTCGGAGATGCAGCAGCGCGAATTCGCCGCGGCCGACATCGGCTTCACCGCCGTCCGTCACCAGCGCGAGGTTGGCACCGGCTACTTCGATGCGGTCGCCATGGCGATTTCGCAGGGCAAGTCGTCCACGACCGCGCTTGCCGGCTCGACCGAGACCGAGCAGTTCCACGACGGCAAGAAGTCGGCTGCCGAGTAATAAAAAAGCCAGGGCCCTCTGTTGCGGCCGACAGGCCGGGACAAGGGGCGATCCGG
>DAOMXG010000024.1:0-20368 GCA_035436995.1 Beijerinckiaceae bacterium | reverse complement strand
TCTACATCGCAGCAGCCGTCATCAATTCACGATGAATCCCCACGCGCCTTAGGCTGCGCGATCACCGCCGCCTGTCGAGCATGCGGCCGATAACCTGGGCAGTGTAATCGATCATCGGGACGATGCGGGCGTAGTTGAGCCGTGTGGGACCGATGACGCCGAGTACGCCGACGATGCGCTGCTGGCTGTCGCGGAACGGAGCGGCAATCAACGATGAGCCGGACAGCGAGAACAGTTTGTTCTCAGAGCCGATGAAGATGCGCACGCCGTCGGCGCTTTCGGCCCGCGTCAGCAGATCGATCAGGTCCTTTTTCGATTCAAGATCGGCAAACAGCCGGCGGATGCGGTCGAGGTCCTCGGCGGCCCGCACGTCCTCCAGGAGGTTGGCCTGGCCGCGAACGATGAGCTGGGTTGCTCCGTCGGCGCCCTCGCTGAGGCTGGCAAGTCCGCTGTCGATCAGCCGGGCCGTCAACGCATCGATCTCGCGCTCCATCTCCTGCCGGCGCGTTTCGATCTCGGCGCGCACCTCGCCGAGCGAGCGGCCGCCGAGCCGGGCATTGAGGTAATTTGCCGCCTGCGTCAGCGCCGAGGCGGGCAGGCCGGCCGGCAGTGGCAGCAGCCGGTTCTCAAGCTGGCCATCCTCGCCCACCAGCACCAGCAAAGCGCGCGAAGGATCAAGGCGGACAAACTCGATGTGCTTCCAGCGCTTGCCGGCCTTGCTGGCGATCACCACACCCGCGCCGCGTGCAAGGCCGGAGACCAGACGCGAGGCCTCGGCCAGAACATCCTCGAACTTGTCCGGGGCTCCTGCGCCGGCGGCACGCACCTGCGCCTCGATCTGCCGTTTGTCCTCGGCCGAGACATCGCCGATCTCCAGCATCGCATCGACGAACAACCGCAGTCCGAGTTCCGTCGGCAGGCGCCCGGCGCTGGTGTGGGGCGCATAGATCAGACCGAGATCCTCAAGATCCTGCATGACATTGCGGACCGAGGCCGGCGATAGCGGCATCTGCAACTGGCGCGAAATGTGGCGCGAACCGACCGGTTCGCCGTTGGCCAGATAACCGTCGACGATATGGCGGAAAATATCGCGCGCCCGGGCATCGAAAGCCTCGGGCAGCGGCGTGGCAGGGTTGATCGGCCGGTCTTTGGTCATGACTCTCCGCAGCGCAACTGCCGCGATGTTGCCACCCGATGTGACCGGCGGCAAGCTGGCGCGCTTGTGCACGGTCAGGCAAACGCCTACACACAGCCCATCAAGGAAGGTGAAACGATGCGGCCATCCAAACGCGCGCCGGACGAGTTGCGCAAGGTCACGATGGAGCGGGGGGTTGCGCGCTATGCGGAAGGCTCCTGCCTGATCAAGTTCGGCGAAACCCATGTCCTTTGCACCGCCTCTCTGGAGGAGCGGGGGCCGCCATGGCTGCGTGGCTCTGGCAAGGGCTGGGTCACGGCCGAGTATGCCATGCTGCCGCGCGCCACGCTGGAGCGGACCCGGCGTGAGGTCACGGCTGGAAAGCCCTCCGGGCGGACACAGGAGATCCAGCGACTGATCGGCCGTTCGATGCGGGCGGTCGTGGATCTTGCGGCGATCGGCGAACGTCAGATTGTGCTCGACTGCGACGTGATTCAGGCTGACGGGGGCACGCGAACAGCCTCGATCACCGGCGCCTGGGTCGCCCTCAATGACTGCCTTGCCTGGATGCGGGCGCGCGATCTGGTCAAGACCAACCCGCTGAAGGATCATGTCGCGGCTGTCTCCTGCGGTATCTTCAGGGGCGTTCCGGTGCTCGACCTCGATTATGCCGAGGATTCGAACGCCGAGACGGATGCCAATTTCGTCATGACCGGATCGGGCGGCATCGTCGAAGTGCAGGGCACAGCAGAGGGGGCGCCGTTCAGTCAGAGTGAGCTTCTCAGCCTGCTGTCTCTCGCCCAGGGTGGCATTCGCCGACTGGTCGACCTGCAGAAGATGGCGGTGGCCTGACCATGGCAGCGGCCCCTTCGCTCCGTCGTCTTGGCGGCCGTGTGGTGATCGCCACGCACAATGCCGGCAAGCTGGTCGAGATGATCGATCTTCTGGCTCCCCATGGGGTGGACGTTGTCTCGGCCGGGCAGCTGGGTCTGGCCGAGCCCGCCGAGACCGGCACGATGTTTTCCGAGAATGCAGGCGTCAAGGCGCGGGCTGCGGCCGCTGCCACCGGCATCGTGGCTATTGCCGATGATTCGGGTATCTGCGTCGATGCCCTGGATGGCGCACCGGGCATTTTCACCGCCGACTGGGCGGGCGAGCCGCGCGACTACGGGCGTGGCATGGCCCGGATTGCTGCGGAACTGTCGCGACGCGGCCTGACCCCGACGGGTCAACAGGCGCATTTTGTCTCTTCGGTGGTTGTCGCCTGGCCGGATGGGAGCGAGGCGGTGTTCGAGGGCCGCGTATTCGGTACTCTGGCCTTTCCGCCACGCGGATCCAATGGTTTTGGCTATGATCCGATCTTTGTTGCCGACGGAGAGAGCCGCACGTTCGGCGAATTGCTGCCGGAGGAAAAGAAGCGGCATTCCCACCGCAGCCGCGCTTTCGCCGCGATGATCGCGGCCCTGGTCACATGATCGCGGCCCCGCCCTTCGATGCCGGCTTTGCCGTCTACGTGCATTGGCCATTCTGCGCTGCCAAATGCCCCTATTGCGATTTCAACAGCCATGTCCGCCGTGACCCCGTCGACGAGCCGCGCTTCATCGCCGCCTTCCGGCGGGAAATCGCCACCTGGGCGGAACGGACGCCGGGACGCCTGGTCTCCAGCATCTTTTTTGGCGGCGGCACGCCCTCGCTGATGCAGCCGGCGACGGTTGGCGCGATTCTCGACGCGATCGGCGCGGCCTGGCCGGTGGCCGGGAATGTCGAGGTCACGCTGGAAGCCAATCCGACCAGCGTCGAGGCGGGACGTTTCCGCGGTTACCGAGCCGCCGGTGTCAACCGGGTTTCGCTGGGCGTGCAATCCCTGAACCCGGTCGATCTTGCCTTTCTCGGGCGCCTCCACAGCGTCGAGGACGCGCTTGCAGCCATTGCCATCGCGCGAGGCACATTCGAGCGCACGTCGTTTGATCTCATCTATGCCCGCCCTGGGCAGACAATTTCAGGCTGGCAGACAGAACTGCGCCGGGCTCTGGATCTGGGACCGACCCATCTGTCGCTCTATCAGCTCACCATCGAGCCGGACACACCGTTCGACCGACTGGCCAGCGATGGCAAGCTCGTCGTGCCCGATACCGAGGCGGCACGCGCGCTCTATGATGCAACGCAGGCTTTGTGCGCGGACCATGGCCTGCCCGCCTATGAAATCTCCAACCATGCTCGGCCCGGCGAGGAAAGCCGGCATAACCTCGTCTACTGGCGCTATGGCGAATATGCCGGCCTTGGCGCCGGCGCCCACGGCCGCGCGGTGACCAAAGAAGGCCGAATCGCCATTGCCAACGAGAAGAGCCCCGAACGCTGGCTGTCGCTGGTCGAGGCCAAGGGCCACGGCGGCGTCGAGGCCGACATTCTCACCGATGAGCAGCAGGCCGACGAATTCCTGCTGATGGGCCTGCGCCTGCGCGAAGGGATCGACCCTGCCCGGTTTGCCCGGCTTCGCGGTCGGACCCTGGATGACCGGCGGGTGGCCGATCTTGTCGAACACCGCATGGTCGAGGTGACCGAATCAGGACGGCTGCGCGTCACCGCCGAGGGATTTCCGGTGCTTGATGCCGTGGTCGCCGATCTTGCCGCCTGATACCATCGGTCACGACGAGTGACCGATGACGAATTTTGAATTTTCCTTATTCTTCAAGGGGAAATGAAAATTCAAAACAGGAACCAAGGGTCAATTGTCATGACCCTTGGTATGAGGCCTATTCGGCCTGAGGCTGGAAGGCAGAGGTCGGTTCCGGACCGACCTGCCTCCGGCGAAGCCTCAGCCGCCGGCCTGCCCGAAGCTTGACGGGGCCGGTTGCAGCACCATCGCAGCGCCATTGTTCACCTGATAGATGGTCAGGCCGCGTTCGTTCAGTCCATCGGCACGGAAGCGGAACACGCCGTCCTGACCGCTGAATCCCGAAGGATTGGTCAGCACCTGTTCGGTGAACCGGCGCGTTCCTTGCGTGCGTGCCAAGGCGGCGAGCAGCGCGGTTGCATCATAGGACAGCGTGGCAATCCGCGTCGGATCGGAATTGAAGCGCGCGCGGTAACGCTGGGCAAAGCTCTGGAAACCCGTCCCGGCCGGTGCGGCAAACCAGCCGCCCGACATGCTGGGCGTCTTGAGCACGCGCTCCTCGTTCCACAGGCCGGTTCCGATGAGCTGGACAGAGGGGCCACCGATCCCCGCAGTGCGCAGGGCGGCAGCGACGACCGGAATGCCGTTGCCGTCATCGGGAAGGAAAAGCGTGTCGGCCCGGCCCATGCTGCCCTTCAACTTGGCGACGGCCGCATCGAGCGAAGCCTTGGTCGGCTGGTAACGCTCGACTGCGACCACGCTGCCGCCGGCCGCAGCCACGGCCTGGGTGAATTCCACCTCGGCCACATTGCCGTAGGCGCTCTGCGGGATCAGGGCCGCAAAGGATTTCTTGCCGCGCGAAGCTGCGTAGCTGACAATCCGCCGCACATCGGATTGCGGCAGGAAGCTGAGCAGATAGACACCGCGGGCAGCAACCGATGTGTCGGTCGAAAATGAAATAACCGGCCGCTGGGCCGCACGCGCAACGCTTGCCACCGATTGCACCGTTGGAGCGAACAGCGGTCCCATGATTGCTTCCGCACCCTGGGCCAGGGCTTCCTGCGCCGCAGCCTGGGCGCCTTCCGGCGTGCCGCGATCATCCTTGACCATGATGGTCATGTCCTGGCTGTTGAACTCGGCAATTGCCATTTCCGCGGCATTGCGCAGCGACTGGGCCGGCACCGCGCCGTTGGCGGCCGTCAGCGGCAGGATCAGCGCCACACGCACCGGGCCGCTACCAATCGTATTGCCGGAGATCGGCTGGCTGGTGCCCGCCGAGGGGGTCGACGGCTGGTTCAGCGGCGGAAAGACCGAGGAGGAATCGGCGCAGGCTGCCAGCAGCGCCGCAACACCAAAGGCGCCGGTCCATTTGCGGATCCGGCGACGCACGTCAGTGTCAAGAAGAACGGAGCAGAGTGCGGTCACCATGGAACCCTCGCCGATACAAAAAACCAGTGTCGTCGCCACCTTTAGCATGAAAAGGCTAAAATGCGGTGCATTAACGATAACAGAACTGCACAGGTTGATGCATGGGCGAAGACAGAAAAGTCCCAAAGCGGTTAACGTCGATCGCTAAACCATTGAAGACATTGGATCGGCAGGCCCTCTCTTGTGCAGGCCGCTTGCCTTCCGGCACGCTTCGGCCTCAATTGGCACCATGACATCGACCTACACACTGCTCGGCCTGCAGGCTGAAACGACCCGCTGTCCGCCGGGGCTCTACATCGTTGCGACCCCGATTGGCAATCTCAAGGATATCACACTGCGGGCGCTGGAAACGCTGGCGGCCGCAGATGCGATCCTGGCCGAGGACAAGCGGGTCACCAAGGTGCTGCTCGCCCACTACGGCATATCTACGCCGATCCTGAGCTATCACGAGCACAATGCCGAACTCATGCGCCCCGACATTCTGGCGCGTCTGGCCGGCGGAGCGGCATTGGCGCTGGTATCCGACGCCGGCACACCACTGGTCTCCGACCCCGGTTACAAGCTGGTGCAGGCGGCGGTGGAGGCTGGCCATGCGGTGACGGCCCTGCCAGGCGCCTCGGCGGTTCTGGCCGCGCTGGTTCTGGCCGGATTGCCATCGGATCGATTCTTTTTCGAGGGGTTTCTGCCGCCGCGTTCGGCCGAACGACGCCGCCGTGCGCGGCAGATCGCCGGGATCGATGCAACAATCGTGCTGTTCGAAGCGCCACACCGGCTGGATGAAAGCCTGGCCGATCTTGCTGCCATCCTGGGTAATCGCCCGGCGGCGGTTGCGCGCGAACTGACCAAGAAATTCGAGACGATCCGGCGCGGAACCCTCGATGAACTGGCTGCGCATTATGCCCATTCGGAAAAGCCCCGCGGCGAGATCGTTATCCTGATTGCCCCGGCCTCAGGCGGCGAATCCGCGCCCGGCGACGACGTGGTGGACGCACGGCTGCGCTCCGCGCTTGCCGAACACAGCCCGCGCGATGCCGTGGCCCTGGTGGCTGCTGACCTGGGCCTGCCGCGCCGGGCGGTCTATGCCCGTGCCCTGCTGTTGCAGGGCCGTAATGGGGATGGCCAGTGACCCGCCATCATCGTGCCTATGGCTTCGGGCTTGATGCCGAATGGCTGGCGGAGCTTCTCTTGCGGGCCAAGGGATACCGCATCCTGGCGCGTCGTTTTGCCGCCGCCGGCGGCGAGGTCGATCTTGTCGCCCGGCGCGGGGGAACGCTCATCTTCGTCGAGGTCAAGGCGCGCGCAGGGCTCGAACAGGCGCTTGAAGCGATCACACCGCTGAAGCGCCAGCGAATCAGCCGGGCGGCACGCGCCTATCTCGGGCGTCTCGAAGCCTTGCCTGCGATCATCCGCATGGATGCTGTCTTCGTGTCCCCCCATGCCTTGCCGCGGCATCTGGAGAACTTTTTCGAGCTGGACCTCTAGATGGAGTCTCCGATCGTAAGGCCCCGACGTGGATTTGCGTCCAGCGCTTTGCTCTTACGCCAACTGGCACTAGAATCGCTCGTTTCCTGATGGATGGACCCGCAATGCATCGCTCAACGCTTCTCGTCGCCGTGCAGATGGACCCGATCGACCGGATCAACATCAAGGGCGATTCGACCTTTGCGCTGATGCTGGAGGCGCAGGCGCGCGGCCATCGTCTGGTCTATTATACGACCGATACGCTGACCATGCGCGATGCACAGGTGTTTGCGTCGGTTGCTCCGGTGACCGTGCGCGATCGCGAAGGCGACCATTTCACCCTCGGGCCAGCCGAACGGATCGACCTGTCTACGACAGATGTGGTGCTGATGCGCCAGGATCCGCCTTTCGATATGAACTATATCACTGCAACCCATCTGCTCGAGCGTATCCACCCCGGGACGCTGGTGGTCAACAATCCGGCGCATGTACGCAATGCGCCGGAAAAGCTGTTTGTCACCGAGTTTCCCGATCTGATGCCGGCGACGCTGATCACCCGCAACCGGGCAGAAATCGAAGCGTTCCGGGCCGAACATGGCGATATCGTCATGAAGCCGCTCTACGGCAACGGCGGTGCGGCGGTGTTCAAGGTGGCGGCGCGGGATGCCAATTTCGGCTCGCTCTATGATCTGTTCTCGGTCACCTTCCGCGAGCCCTGGGTGTGCCAGCGGTTCCTGCCCGAGGTCAAGGACGGCGACAAGCGGATCATCCTGGTCGACGGCGAAGCCGCCGGTGCTGTCAACCGCGTTCCGGCTGCCGATGACATTCGCTCCAACATGGTGCGCGGCGGCGCGGCCCGGCCGACAGACCTGACACCCCGCGAGCAGGAAATCTGTGCCCGGATCGGCCCGGCCTTGCGCGAGCGCGGGCTGATCTTTGTCGGTATCGATGTCATCGACGGCAATCTGACAGAAATCAACGTCACCTCGCCCACCGGCCTGCGCGCCATCAAGCGGCTTGGCGGCCCCGACCTTGCCGTCAGCATCTGGGACGCGATCGAGGCGCGGCTGGGGAGGCGCGCGTGAGGCAGACGCCCGCTCCCGGCCGGCGAACACCGGCCTTTCTGCCAACCGATGGCACCTCGCTATGGCCAGCCGATGCCGGCCTTCTGTTCGAAGGGGCTTTGGATGCCATTGCTGTCGGCGCGAGCCCTGAAGAAATGCGTGCCGAGATCGTCCGCTGGGGCAAGTCGGTGCTGGCCACAGCCCGCGATCAGGCCCATTCGGTGTTGCTGACACAGGGTGGCATGGCCTGCGCCCGGGCGTTGTCGCTGGCGCAGGATGCGATCATCCGGGCGCTGTTCCAGTTTGTGACCGAACGGCTCTATCCGGTCGCCAATCCGTCATCCGGGGAGCGGATCGCCGTCTGCGCCGTCGGCGGCTATGGCCGCGAGACCCTGGCGCCGGGATCGGATGTCGATATCCTGTTCCTGCTGCCGGTCGAAACGTCCTGGGGCGAGAGCATCGCCGAGGCCATGCTCTATCCGTTATGGGATCTGGGTCTCAAGGTCGGCCATGCCACCCGCAGCGTTGACGAATGCATCAAGACCGCACTGGGTGACATGACGGTGCGCACAGCCTTGCTGGAAGCGCGGCTGATTGCCGGCGATGCAGCGTTGTTTGCGACCTTTGAATCCCGGTTTGAGAAGGAGGTTGTTGCCGGTTCGGCTGCCGATTTCGTCCAGGCCAAGGTGGTCGAACGCGAGCAGAGGCTTACCCGTGCCGGTTCGTCACGCTACCTTGTCGAGCCGAATATCAAGGAAGGCAAGGGCGGCCTGCGCGATCTGCAGATGCTGTTCTGGATCGCCCGCTACGTCTACCGCGTCAAGCAGCGCGGCGATCTCGTGGCGGCCGGCCTGTTCACGCAGCGCGAGCTGGACCTGTTCAATCGCTGCGAGGAGTTTCTGTGGCGCGTGCGCTGCCACATGCATTTTGCCACCAAGCGCGCGGAGGAGCGGCTCAGTTTCGAATTGCAGCGCGTGCTTGCCGAGCGGCTCCGCTACCGTGCGCGCGGCCCGCTCAGCCCGGTCGAGCGGTTCATGAAGCATTACTTTCTCGTCGCCAAGGACGTTGGCGACCTGACGGCGATCGTCTCCGCTGCGCTCGAATCGCAGGAGAAGCGGCCAACGGCGCTGTTTGATCGCTTTATCGGCAAGTTCCGGCGGCGGCACTCGCTGTCGGGAACCAAGGATTTCCTTGTTGACAAGGGCCGCATCACGGTGGCCGACGACGACATCTTTGCGCGCGATCCGGTCAATCTTCTGCGGCTGTTCTGGTATGCGGACCGCCATCAGTTGCCCGTCCATCCCGATGCCACGCGGCTGGTCACCCTGTCGCTCGGCCGGACCGATGCGCGCCTGCGCGAGGATGGGGAAGCCAACCGGTTGTTTCTCGAGATTCTGGTCACCCGCCACGGCAATCCCGAAAATGTCCTGCGGCGCATGCATGCGACCGGTCTGCTCGGACGATTCATTCCCGATTTCGGTCGCATCAACGCGATGATGCAGTTTTCGATGTATCACCACTACACGGTGGATGAGCACACGCTGCGGGCGATCGGCATCCTGTCCGATCTGGAGAACGGCAAGCTGAAGGAAGCGCTGCCGGTGGCCCACGAGGTGCTGCCCGGAATCGTCAACCGCCGAGTCCTGTATGTCGCATTGTTCCTGCATGACATCGGCAAGGGGCGTGAAGAGGCCCATGAGATCGTCGGCGCCCGCATCGCGCGCGATCTCTGCCCGCGTCTCGGCATGAGTGCGGCAGAAACCGAAACGGTGGCCTGGCTGGTCGAGCATCATCTGGACATGTCGCAGACGGCGCAAAGCCGCGATATCTCCGATCCGCGCACCATCACTACCTTCACGGCAGCCGTTCAGACCATCGAGCGCCTGAAACTCCTGCTGGTGCTGACCGTCTGCGATATCCGTGCGGTCGGCCCGCAGGTTTGGAACGGCTGGAAGGGCCAGTTGTTGCGCGCGCTCTATTGGGAGGCGGAGGCGGTGCTGGCAGGGGGACACACCGCGTCCGAGCGCGACGGGCGGGTGCTGGCGGCCAAGGCCGAGCTACGCAAGGCCCTGCTTGACTGGGACGATTCGGCATTTGATGCCTATGCCGCCCGCCACAATGTCGCTTACTGGACCAAGGTCGACCTCGACCGACAGGTCCGCCATGCCCGGCTGCTTGCCAAGGCCGACCGGACGAGCGAGCGCTTTCAGACCGAAATTACCACGTCCAAATTCAATGGCGTGACCGAAGTGACGGTCCTTGCGCTCGATCACCCGCGGCTTCTATCGATCATTACCGGCGCCTGCGCAGCGGCAGGCGCCAATATTGCCGAAGCGCAGATTTTCACCACATCCGACGGTCTGGCACTCGATTCAATCTTCCTGTCGCGCGCCTTCGAGGATGACGCCGACGAATTGCGTCGCGCCCAACGCGTGGCCAGCCACATCGTCAAGGCGCTGAAGGGCGAGATCAGGCTGCCGGATGTGGTAGCGTCTCGAGCCGGGCGGGCGCGGCCGAACACGACTTTTTCCGTCACTCCCAATGTCGTGATCGACAATCAGCTTTCGGCGAAGGCAACAGTAATTGAGGTGACTGGGCTTGACCGGCCTGGTCTGCTTTATGAACTGACCACTGAAATCGGCAAGCTCAACCTGAACATCATCTCGGCTCGCATCATCACCTATGGCGAAAAAGCGGTTGACGTTTTTTATGTCACCGATCTGACCGGCGGCAAGGTCGAGCAGCCGACGCGCCGCGCCACCATCACACGGCATCTGATCGATGTGCTCGAGCCGCCTGCACTGGCCCCGGCGCGGCAGACTTGATTTTCCTCCGTTGCGCCGCGATATCACGGGCGCAACCCATCATCGTGAAGGTCGGTTATCGTGTCCAAACCCGAACGCTCGCCCGAATCTCCTGTGAACCCGGCCGACGAGGTGCCGCTTCCCGAGGCGCCGGTCGATCCTGTCGCTGCGCTGGAGGCAGAAAAGCTCGACCTCAAGGACCGGCTGCTGCGGTCGCTGGCCGATATGGAAAACCTGCGCCGCCGCACCGAGCGCGACGTTGCGGATGCACGCAGCTACGGAATCGCCAGCTTTGCGCGCGACATGCTGACGGTTGCCGACAACCTTGCCCGGGCCCTGGCGAGCCTGCCTGCCGCCTCGCGCGAGGCGGGCGATGACATGCTGCGCGCCTTCATCGAGGGCGTTGAACTGACCGAGCGCGACCTGTTGAAGACCCTCGACAAGCACGGGGTGAAAAAACGCGAGCCGCTGGGCGAGAAATTCAACCCCAACTTCGATCAGGCGATGTTCGAGGTGCCTGATCCGGCTCAGCCCAACGGCACCGTAATGCAGGTGGTCCAGCCCGGATATGTGATCGGCGAGCGCGTGCTGCGCCCGTCCATGGTGGGGGTCACGCGCGGCGGCCCGAAAGCCTCCGACAGGCCCGCCGAGGCCGGCGAGCCGACCCAGCATTGATAGAAAATCTCATGGAAGGAACTCACCGAGTGCGGGTTCCTTTCAAGAATTTCTCATGTTGATCAAAGTGATAAGTACTTCCTGAGGTGCAGGCTTGGCGTGTGCTCGCCAGCCGTGCCAAGAGGCGGCGGCTATGCTCTCTCAGGCTGTCTTGCCGGGGAAGCGGCACCAGGACCTGACCGGACAGCGCCCGCAAGTCGGCTTGATCGCCTTGCAGATGTATCGGCCATGCAGGATCAGCCAATGATGGCAGTGGAGACGGAACGCTTCCGGCACGATCCGTTCAAGCCCCGCTTCGACCGCCTCCGGAGTCCTGCCCGGCGCCAGCGGCAACCGGTTCGACACGCGGAACAGATGTGTATCCACCGCGATGGTCGGTTGGCCGAAGGCGATGTTGAGCACGACATTGGCGGTCTTGCGGCCAACTCCGGGGAGCGAGACCAGCGCCTCACGGCTGGCCGGCACCACGCCGTCAAACTCGGCGATCAGTTTGCCCGACAGGGCGATGACGTTTTTCGCCTTGGTCCGGAACAAGCCGATGGTTCTGATGAGGTCCCGCACTCTGTCCTCGCCCAATGCCAGCATCTTTTCAGGGGTATCGGCGAGGCGAAACAATTCCCGCGTTGCCTTGTTCACCCCGGCATCGGTCGCCTGCGCGCTCAACACCACCGCGACCAGCAAGGTGAACGGGTTGACGTAGTCAAGCTCCCCCCTCGGCTGCGGGTTGGCGGCACGGAAGGCGGCAAACACCGCCTCGACCTCCGCCGGACCGAGTGCGGCGGGCGGGCGAGCAGAACGCCGGGTGTTTTGACGCGTCGAGGCTTTTGCCATAGGCTTTCATCCGTATGGGCTCGAGGGGATGACCATGCGGCAGGCAAGCGATAGCGCGACCGGACCGGTTGCGCCAGCCGAAACGGTGCTGTTTTCGGCGACCCTGTTCCCGCACAGGTCGCTCAGCCCGGGCGGGGGGCGGCTGATCGTTGCTCTGGTGGCGCTGGTTGCCGGAGCGGCATCGCTGCCGTTCCTGCTGGCCGGAGCCTGGCCGGTTGGCGGATTTCTCGGGCTCGATGTGGCTCTGCTCTATTGGTGCTTCAGTCGCAATCATCGTCAGGCGCGCGCCTATGAGGAAGTGCTGCTGACGCGGCTGGAACTGTTCGTCCGCCGGGTCAGCTGGCGCGGCAAGGTCAGCGAATGGCGTTTCAATCCTGTCTGGGTAAGGTTGCAGGCGGAAGAGGACCCTGAATACGGCATGCAGCGGCTGGCCATTGTCCAGCGGCGCGAGGAAGTCGAGATTGGCGCTTGCCTGGCACCGTTCGAGCGCGCTGATTTCGCGCACAGCTTCGGGCAGGCACTGGCGCGGGCGCGTCGGTAGGGGCAACGGAATCGGGTGGCAAGGCTGTCAGACGGATGGCAGGATTGCCTGCATGACACTGACCGATTCCTCCCAGGACTACCGCCTTGTCCGCTCCGCGATTGGGTTCATTGCGCACAGTTTCCGCGACCAGCCGGAGGTCGAGACGATTGCCGAAGCGGTGGGATTGACACCCGCCGACCTCAACCGCCTGTTCCGTCGCTGGGCGGGCCTGACCCCGAAAGCCTTCCTGCAGGCCGTAACGCTCGATCATGCCCGGCGACTGCTGAAGGATTCGGCCAGCGTGCTCGATGCAACCTTTGACAGCGGTCTTTCAGGCCCCGGCCGGTTGCATGATCTGTTCGTCACCCATGAAGCGATGAGCCCCGGGGAATACAAGTCCGGCGGGGCGGGGTTGACGTTGCGTTTCGGCTTTCATCCCTCGCCATTCGGGCTGGCGCTGGTCATCGCCCATGAACGGGGGTTGTGTGGTCTTGCCTTTGCCGATGCCGAAGCCCCGGAGGGCGCCGGGGCAAC
The DNA here is from genome assembly GCA_035436995.1 of Beijerinckiaceae bacterium. Taxonomy (GTDB): domain Bacteria; phylum Pseudomonadota; class Alphaproteobacteria; order Rhizobiales; family Beijerinckiaceae; genus JAIUNP01. Next base: position 7,299 of record DAOMXG010000024.1, on the reverse strand, counting down.
GCCCGGCGATCCAGCCGCTTCCAAGAGTTCGGCGCCGGCCATCGGCCGCCTCGCCGCGCTTGCAGACATGCGGCAGCGCTGGCCGCGTGCCGCTTTTGTCGAGGATGCCGGGTTTGTCGCTCCCTATGCCCGGCGCATCTTCCAGGCGGATCTGTGGCGCGGCGACCAGCCGCTCCGGGTGTTCATGATCGGCAGCGATTTCGAAGTGCGGGTCTGGGAGAGCCTGTTGCGCATTCCGATGGGATGCGCGGCTACCTATTCCGACATCGCCCGCCATATCGGCAAGCCGCAGGCAGCGCGCGCCGTGGGCGCGGCGGTGGGGCGCAACCCCATCTCCTTTGTCGTGCCATGCCACCGTGTGCTCGGGAAAACCGGCGCTCTTACCGGCTATCATTGGGGTCTGACGCGCAAGCAGGCGATGCTCGGCTGGGAGGCGGGGCGGGCGGGTTAAAGCAGGATGACAACAAACCGTTCCAGGCACCCGAACGTTCGATGATCCTATGCCAGCAACCGGGTATCGCCGACGATCAGCCGGGTTGGCCGGGCATCCTCCTCGATGGTCGGAAAGCGACCGACCGGTTCAAGAAAGGCATTGTCGGTGGCATCGTCATTGACCGAGGACACCTCGCCGACAAAAACATCGCCGCCCTCCGCCCAGAAGGCATGGGCAAGGCCGGGGGTGAGCGTGACGCTCTCGCCGGAAGCCAGGCGCAGCACACCATGGGCGGGAAGTCGCCGCTCGATGCCGTCGGTGCGCACGACAACCTCGCGGGAAGGATCGGCCTTGCCGGCCGCATCGGTCTCGACCAGTTCGAGGGCCAGGATGCCCCCACCGCGGTTGATGATGTCTTCGGTCTTGTGAAAATGGTAGTGCATCGGGCAGCGCTGGCCATCCTGCACGATGATGACCTTTTCCGCATAGACCATGCCCTTGCCGGAGCTGAGCGCCGCTGCATCGCCATTGCGCACCGTAAACAGCGTCAATCCGAGCCCGGCAAAGTCGCCCTGGCCGAAATCGGTGATGTCCCAGCCCAGCCCGGCACGGATGATCTCGGCGCATTGCCCTCGCCGCTCCTGCCAGTCTGCGGGCGTCCAGCGGGCAAACGGGGGCAGAATGAAGCGATGCTCGGCCAGCATGGCCTCGGCATGGGCAATGGCGGCGTTGATTTCGGAGCGTTTCATCTTTCTGGCCTGACTGGGGGGATGTTACCGCGGCTTGCGGGATTGTGCCAGTGCGGCGTCCCATTCAGCACGCACCTCGGCAACCGCTTCCTGTTCAGACCTGTCCGCAGCAAGGGCCTGAAACGCGGCCGCCGGCAACAGCCGAGAAAGTGCCCAGATTGCCATGGCCCGAACGGCGGGGGCCGCATCCTCAAGCCGCGCGCGAGCGGAAGCCGCAAGTGCCGGGTCCTGCGAGTTGCCGATGGCAATCAGCACATTGCGCAGGAATCGATCCCGGCCAAGGCGCTTGACCGGGGTGGCGGCGAACAGGGACCGAAATGCAGGATCATCAAGCCGGGCGAGTTCAGAAAGCGGCAGGGCGGCGAGCATGCCCTGTGTGGCGAGCTTGGCTTCGCGCGCCGCCGAGGCAAACTTGTTCCATGGACACACCGCAAGGCAATCGTCGCAGCCGAACACCCGATTGCCGATGGCGGGCCGAAGTTCGGCTGGGACCGGGCCATGATGCTCAATCGTCAGATAGGCAATGCATCGCCGCGCATCCAGCACATACGGGGCCGGAAAAGCCGCCGTCGGACAGCGATCGAGGCAGCGGGTGCAGGAACCGCAATGGTCAGGCTCGGCCACGTCCGGCTCGATCTCGAGCGTTGAGAAAACGGCACCGAGCAGCAGCCAGTTACCGAATTTGCGGCTGACCAGCATCGTGTTCTTGCCCTGCCAGCCAATACCCGACACCATCGCCAGCGGCCGCTCCATGACCGGGGCGGTATCGACAAACACCTTCACATCGCCGCCGGCGCGGGACACCAGAAAGCCGGCCAGATCCTTCAGGCGACCTTTGATCACAGCGTGATAATCGCGCCGCTGGGCGTAGAGGGCCAGCGTAGCGCTGTCGCGGCGCTCAAGCGCGGCAAGCGGATCGGGGATGTTGCCATAATTGACCCCGACCATCAGAACCGAGCGCACGTCGGGCCACAATCGTGTCGGCGAGGAGCGCTCGCTGTGCCGCTCCGCCATCCAGCTCATGCTGGCGTGATGTCCGGCAGCGAGCCAGTCGGCAAGGGACCTGCTCCGGTCTGGCAGTGATGCCACCGCCGCAACTCCGAAGGCATCGAAGCCGAGCGCCTTGGCGCGGCTCTCCAGTGCGGCCTTAAGGGCGTGGCCGTTCAGAAATCGAGATTTGTGTAATGGGCGGCCGGCGTCATTCCGAGGATCCGGTCGGCCAGCAGCGGGCGGAACGAGGGCCGCGACTTCAGGCGGGCGTACCATTGCTTTGCCGTCTCGTCCTCGTTCCACGGCACGTCCCCGAGAAAATCACATACCGACAAATGGGCGGCAGCCGCCAGATCGGCATAGGTCAGACGGTCACCGGCCAGCCAGTTGCGCTGGCCGAGCAGGTGGCCGATGTATTTGACATGATAGCGCACATTGGCGCGAGCCACACGCAGGATCGCACCTTCCGGAGCCCCACCGCCCTTTTCCGGCCCGAGGAAGCGCTTGTGCACTTTCTCGACCACCAAATAATGCGAAACTTCCTCATGGAACTTGCGATTGAACCAGTCGCAGAGTCGCCGGACCTCGACGCGTGACAACGGGTCCTCCGGCAGCAGCCTGCGTTCGCCCAGGACGAGACCGCGGGTCTCATCGAGATATTCGGCGATGACGTCGGCGCCGGGGATCGGCAGCACGTTCTCTTCAACAAGAACCGGGGTGGTTCCGGCAGGATTGAGCATGAGGAATTCGCGTCGGCGCTCCCATACCCTTTCTTCGATCTGGGCTGCCTCCATGCCAAGCTCGCCCATGACCAGGCGGATGTAGCGGGACTGGGGGCAGAGCGGGTGATGATAGAACTCGGGCATGCCGATGAACAACCAGGCTGGAGACAGGGGCCCACTAACGGGACGCTAAGCGCTTTCCGCGTATAGAAGCGAATCAGATGTATCTCAATCGTGGCGACATCCCGTCGCGGCGCTGCTGGACCTGGCGGCGCTTCATGAGCCCGGCAGGTAGCGATGACCCTTCTAACGATGATTCAGGCCGCCATTCTCGGATTTGTCGAGGGCCTGACGGAATTCCTGCCGGTATCGTCCACCGGGCATATCCTGCTGCTGGGTCACTTCCTCGGATTTGACTCGCCGACAAAGACCTTCGAGGTGCTGATCCAGCTTGGCGCCATTCTCGCCATTCTGTCGGTCTATTTCAAGAAGCTGCTCGATATTGCCCTGGGGCTCGGGTCGGACCCGCAGAAGCGGCGCTTTGTCCTGGCAATTCTCGTCGCCTTCGTGCCGGCCGCAATCATTGGCGGACTGTTTTCCAAGGTCATCAAGGCGTATCTCTTCAATCCCTTCGTCGTCTGCACCTCGCTGATCGCCGGCGGTCTGGTGCTGCTGGTGGTGGACGAAACAGAGTTCGAGAAGAAATACGACGATGTGATGGAGTTCCCGCTGGCGACGGCGCTGCGGATTGGCTTGTTCCAGTGCCTGGCGATGGTGCCGGGCGTATCGCGCTCGGGAGCAACGATTGTCGGCGCCATGCTGTCGGGGGCGAGCAAGCGGGCTGCGGCAGAGTTTTCCTTTTTTCTGGCCATGCCCACGATGGCGGGAGCCTTCGCCAAGGACCTTCTCGACAATTACAAGTTTCTTGCCGCCAAGGATTTCGGCCTGATCACCATCGGCTTTGTCATGGCCTTCCTGTCCGGGCTGCTGGTTGTGCGCGGCTTTCTGGATTTCGTATCGCGGCATGGCTTCACCCCGTTTGCCTATTGGCGCATCGGGGTCGGGATCATCGGCCTGGCCGGCCTGGCTCTGTTCGGCTGAAGCGGTTTTAACAGGCTATTGCAATTTAAGGTAATCTGGCCCACCTTTAATTGCGAATGATTTGCATTTGCAGGTAGGCCATGGATAAAGCGCCGCATGATGCAGGGGCACCCGGCTGGCGCAGGGCTGGCGGGGAGGTTTCCCTGCCTGAGGCCCATCATACCATCGGGGTTCCGAAGACGCCGAGCATCTGGCGCAAGTTCCTCGCCTTTGCCGGCCCAGGCTATCTGGTCGCGGTCGGCTACATGGATCCCGGCAACTGGGCGACGTCGCTCGCCGGTGGTTCCAGATTTGGCTATGCGTTGCTGTTTGTCGTGCTGATGTCCAACATCATGGCGATCATTCTGCAATCCTTGTGCGCGCGTCTGGCCTTTGCCTCGGGACGGGACCTGGCACAGGCCTGCCGCGATTCTTATCCGCGCCCTGTTGTCGCCATTTTGTGGTTCCTGGCGGAGATCGCCATCATCGCGACGGACCTGGCCGAGGTGATCGGTACGGCTATCGGGCTCAAGCTGCTGTTCGGCATCCCGCTGGAGCTTGGCGTGGTGATCACGGCGCTCGATGTGTTTCTGATCATGGCGCTGCAGCGGATCGGCTTTCGCGCCATCGAGGCGGTGGTGATTGGCCTGCTCACTTTGATCGCAGCCTGTTTTGCGGCGCAGATTGCCATGGTCTCCCCGGTCTGGAGCGAGGTATTTGCCGGATTCTCGCCGACGACGCAGCTGCTGACCGATCAGGACATGCTCTATTTGGCGCTTGGTATCATCGGCGCCACGGTCATGCCACACAATCTCTACCTGCATTCGGCGATCGTGCAGACGCGGGCGATCGGCGAAACGCTGCCCGAGCGACGCGAGGCCATGCGTCTGGCCACCATCGATTCGACGGTCGCTCTCATGCTTGCCCTGCTCATCAACGCCTCCATCCTCATTCTTGCGGCCACCGCTTTCTACAAGACCGGTCGCCACGAGGTGGCGGAGCTGGGCGAGGCCCACGCGCTGCTGGCACCGATCGTGGGCACGACCGCGCCGGTGCTGTTTGCGGTGGCGTTGATCGCCTGCGGTCTCAACTCAACGGTGACCGCGACTTTGGCCGGTCAGATCGTCATGGAAGGGTTCATCGCCCTGCGGCTGCGGCCCTGGCTCAGGCGCTTGGTCACGCGGCTCGTCGCGATCGTCCCGGCAGCGGGCGTCACCATTCTGATGGGCGAGAAGGAGACCGCCAAGCTGCTGATCCTGTCGCAGGTGATCCTGTCGCTGCAATTGCCGTTCGCGGTCATTCCACTGGTGGTTTTCACGGCTTCGCGCGCCAAGATGGGCGCGCTTGTCGCGCCCCGCTGGCTGACGGCGGCAGCGGCGCTCATCGCCGCGATCATCGTTGTCCTGAACCTCAAGCTGCTGTCTGATACGGTTTCGGGCTGGCTAGGCTGAAGGTCATGCCGAGTTCGCGGGCCGCCGGTATCAGGGTCTTGTTACCCGCCGCAAGGTGAGGTTGATCCGGCCATCGTCGGCAATAAGCATAGAAGTGCCCGGGAAAAGCCGGTCGATGCCATGGAAACAAAGGCGCGAGGCTCCGCCGATCACCAGCACATCGCCGCTTTCAAGCCGGACCGATCGGGTCGGATCATTGCGGCGCAGCCCGCCGAAACGAAACAGCGCCGTCGCTCCCAGTGAGACCGAAACAACCGGGGCGGCCAGATCCGCCTCGTCGCGATCCTGATGCAGGCCCATGCGCGCGCCCGGCGCGTAGTAATTGACCAGGCAGGCCTCGGGCGGATGCGGGTAGCCGCTGACGGCCTGCCAGAGATCCGCCAGTGCGGGCGGGATCGGCGGCCACGGCAGGCCGGTTTGCGGATGATGCGGCTGATAGCGATAGCCGGCCTGGTCCGAGACCCAGCCGAGAGCGCCGCAATTGCTCATCCGCACCGAGAATGGCTGGTCGGTTTTCGGCATGACTGGCGTGAACAGCGGCGCGTTGCGCACATTCGCGCGGATGTCCGCCAGCAGGGCCTCCTGCGCCGGGCGGGAGAAGTAGCCCGGATGGTAGTGAAGGCCGGGCTGCAACGCGATCACAGCGCCTTCCACATCACCGTGGTGCTGTCGTAGCTGCGGGTCGGCGACAGCGCATAGTTCGGGATGACCCCGCTCTTCTGCCAGCCCAGCCCGGCATAGAGCTGCTCGGCGCCGCTGCCGGTCACCGTATCGAGGGTCAGCAGCGTCTTTCCCAGCCGCCGTGCCTCGGCTTCGGCCGCTTGCATCAGCGCAACGCCCAGTCCACGGCGGCGAGCGGAGGGATGCACCAGCATTTTGGATATATCCGCCCGGTGCGGCTGGTTCTGCGGTGTGGCTGGCACGAGCGATACGGTGCCGGCAAGGTGTCCGTCAACAAAACCGCCGAACAGCAAACGCTCTCCGGCAACAACCATCGGCAGGACGGAGCGCCACCAGCCGGCAGCATCGGCCTCGCTAAACGGCAGGACAAATCCGACACCGGCTCCTCCGGCTACACAGGCAGCCAGGATGGCAGCTAGATCGTCAACAAGGCTGGCCGCGGCTGACGCGTCCAGCCGGCGAACCATGCACCCTTCCATCCATCACCTCCGGAGGTCGAGCACATCGGCCATCGAATAGACGCCCGGCGGCTGATCCTTGGCCCACAGGGCTGCACGCATGGCGCCCGAGGCAAACAGCGAGCGATCCTCGGCATGGTGGCTGAGGGTCAGTCGCTCGCCCGCACCGGCAAAGATCACCGAATGGTCGCCGATGACCGACCCGCCCCGCAGGGTAGCAAAACCGATGTCGCCTTCCCGCCGCGCGCCGGTGTGACCGTCGCGGACCCTCACCGAATGGTCGGCGAGCGGGATCTGCCGGCCTTCCGCCGCTGCTTCGCCGAGCAGCAGCGCTGTCCCGGACGGCGCATCAACCTTATGGCGATGGTGCATTTCGAGAACCTCGATATCGAAGTCCTCGCTGAGCGCCGCTGCCGCCCGTCGTACCAGTGCCGCCAGCAGATTGACGCCAAGGCTCATGTTGCCGGACTGGACGATGCGCGCCGAGCGACCGGCTGCGGCAATCGCCGCATGGTCGGAGACCGACAGGCCTGTCGTGCCGATGATATGGACGAGCTTGCGTTCAGCAGCGGCCTTGAGCAACTCCAGCGTTGCAGCCGGAGCCGTGAAATCGATGATGGCATCCGCCTTGGCAAGAGCCGCATTCATGTCGGCCAGAATCGGTACGCCCTGCGCCGGCAAGCCCGCCAGGACGCCGGCATCCTTGCCGAGCGCCGGAGAACCCAGCCGCTCCAA
>DAOMXG010000023.1:0-20711 GCA_035436995.1 Beijerinckiaceae bacterium | reverse complement strand
ACCGCTGCGCCGGTTGCCGCACTCAGCACCACGCCGGTGGTTGCGGCCTTGCGCGCCGCCTCGCGGTCGCCCGCACCGAGCCGCCGTGCCACCACTGCCGAGACGGCGATCATCAGCCCGATGCTGAAGGAAATGGCGACGAACAGCACGCTGGTGGCATAGCCGACACCGGCGGTGAGCTTCTCGTCCTTGAGCAGCGAGATGTAGAACAGCGACAGGAAATCGACGAGGAAGATCGCGATCAGCCCCAATGAGCCGGCGAAGGTCATGGTCACGACATGGCGCAGGGTGGAGCCGGTCGTCAGGCGGGCATTGAGGCGGGCGGGAGGCGGGGTCATTGCCAAGGGTTGTCGCGGTCGCCGCCGGTTGCGTCAAGCACCGAAAATGCCGATACGCGGCAGACTTGACGATGGCGTCGGCGACAGGCGACAAGTAGGGCGCACCGATGATGGACCGACCATGACAAAACCGCCGCTCGATATTCTGCTGTGTGCTCCGCGCGGCTTCTGCGCTGGTGTCGTGCGCGCCATCGATGCGGTGGAAGAGGCACTCCGGCGGTTTGGCCGTCCGGTCTATGTGCGCCATGAGATCGTTCACAACCGCTATGTGGTCGAGGACTTAAAGCGCAAGGGGGCGATCTTTGTCGACGAACTCGATGAAGTGCCCGATACCGATGCGCCGGTGATCTTTTCTGCCCATGGCGTGCCGAAATCCGTTCCCGCCGAGGCGGGGCGTCGTCATCTGATGGCGATTGATGCCACCTGTCCGCTGGTCACCAAGGTTCATCGCGAGGCGGAGATCCACCACCGTCGCGGCCGTCTGGTCATCCTCATCGGCCATTCGGGCCATCCCGAAGTGGTGGGGACGATGGGGCAATTGCCCGATGGCGCGGTGGTTCTGGTCGAAACGCTGGAGGATGTCGCCCGCCTCGCCCCGCCCGCGGGAATTCCGCTCGCCTATGTCAGCCAGACAACGCTCTCGGTCGATGATACGCGCGGCATCATCGAGGCCTTGCAGGCGCGCTTTCCGGCCATCCATGCGCCGCACAAGGAAGACATCTGCTATGCCACCACCAACCGCCAGGAAGCGGTCAAGCGCGTGGCGCCGCAGGTCGATGCGCTGATCGTGGTCGGCAGTCCCAATTCGTCGAACTCGCAACGCCTGCGCGAGGTTGCCGAACGTGCCGGCTGCCGCAGCGCGCATCTGCTGCTGCGGGCGGCCGATATCGACTGGTCGGTGTTCGGCGCCATCCGTTCGCTGGGCATCACGGCCGGCGCCTCGGCGCCCGAGGTGCTGGTCGAGGAAATGATCGACGCGTTTGCCGCGCGCTATCAGGTCAACGTCAGGACGGTCTCGACAGCCGATGAAAGCGTGTTCTTCCCGCTGCCGCGGCAGCTGCGGGAAGCGCCCTCCGTCACGCGTTGAGCGCCAGGCCGACGCCAAGCACCACCAGCGCCAGCCCGACAATCTCCCGCCGGCTGACCTTTTCGTCGAAGATCCGCCCGGAGACCGCATGGGCGAACAGCACTTCGATGAGGGCCAGCGTGCGCACGCGTGCCGCCGTGGTCAGGGCAAATCCGAGGAACCAGAACTGCGAGGCAACCGCACCCATCAGCCCGGCAACCAGCGACGGACGCCAGGCGGCAACAATGGCACGGAGCGTCGCCCGGTCGCGCAGCATCATGTAGAGGAGCAGCCCGCAGGTCTGCAATCCAAGGCCGACCGCCAGGGTCGTGGAGGCGCGCAGCCAGACGCTGCCGCTGTCCAGCGCATGGATCGCGCCGCGAAAGCTGATCGCCGACAGCGCGAACATCGCCCCGGCCAGCAATCCCAGCAGCGCCGGGAGCCGATCGGAGCCCTCCGCGCCGCTGTCGCGCCCTCCGGCGGGCCAGGCGAGCAGCATCACGCCGGCCGTTGCAATCAGTATCGCGAGCGCCAGCAGCGGCGTCAGCATGTCGCCGAGCACGATCAGGCCGAAGATTGCCACCTGCACCGGCTCGGTCTTGGTATAGGCGGTCGTCACAACGAAGGATCGCGCCGTCATCGCCTTCAGCATCAGCGCGGTCGCCGCAATCTGGGTTGCCCCGCCGGCCAGTGTCCAGGCCAGATAGGCTGCCGAAAAGGCCGGCACCGCCTCGCCGGTGGCCACAAGCGCCAGCAACAGCAGCAGGAGACCGAACGGAAAGCCGAACAGGAAGCGCACCTGTGTCGCGCCCAATGTGCCGAGTTGACGGATGAGGTCGCGCTGCATGGCATTGCGGGCGGTCTGCGCCGTCGCTGCCAGGATCGTAAAGAGCGCCCACAACACGAAAACCTGCTCCCTTGACCCGGGCGGGATTTGACCTTTGCCGCCTCGAGCCGTAACACGGTCGCTCGCTGCCCAACAGGCTTTTCATCCCTTTTTCGTGCGTCCTATGGCTGTCTACACCGACGTCTCTGTCGAAGATCTTGTCGCCTTTCTCGAACCCTACGAGGTCGGGGGGCTGCTGTCGTTTCGCGGCATTGCCGAAGGTGTCGAGAACAGCAACTACGTTGTCGAGGCCGAGCGTGGCCGCTTCATTCTCACGCTCTACGAAAAGCGGGTGAACGAGCACGATCTGCCGTTTTTCCTCGGCCTGATGGAACATCTGAGCGGTCGCGGCATCAACTGCCCGCTGCCGGTGCGCGCCCGTGACGGCAAGATGCTGCACCGGCTGGCTGGACGGCCGGCGGCGCTGATCACTTTTCTGCAGGGCGTTTCCTATCGTCGCCCCAGTCCGACCCATTGCGGGGAACTGGGGCGCGCTCTGGCCAATCTGCACATTGCCGGTGCCGATTTTCGTCGTCGCCGGTCCAATGCTCTGGGGCTGGCCGGCTGGCGCCCGCTCTACACGCTCGCCCGCGACGGCGCCGAGCGCGTTCAGCATGGCCTGCGCGGCCTCATCGACCGGGAACTCGATCATCTTGAAGCAGTGTGGCCCACCGGCCTGCCCGCCGGCGTCATTCATGCTGACCTATTCCCCAACAATGTATTCTTCATGGGGGATCGGCTGACCGGTGTGATCGACTTCTATTTCGCCTGCGACGATGCCTTCGCCTACGATCTGGCGATCTGCATCAATGCCTGGTGCTTCGAGGCTGATCTGTCGTTCAACCTGACCAAATGCCGCGCACTCATCGCCGCCTATGATGCGGTGCGCCCGCTGAATGAGGCAGAAAAGGCCGCGCTGCCGACCCTGTGCCGCGGCAGCGCGCTGCGGTTCCTGCTGACGCGGCTCTATGATTATCTCAACGTGCCGCCCGGGGCGCTGGTGCGGCCGCATGATCCGAAGGAATATTCCAAGCGCCTGAGATTTCATCAGACGGTGGCCTCACCGGCTGACTACGGGCTGGTCGTGTGACCCGCAAGGTCATGATCTGGACCGATGGGGCCTGTTCAGGCAATCCCGGCCCCGGCGGCTGGGGTGCTCTGCTGCGCTATGGGGCGGTCGAAAAGGAACTCAGCGGCGGCGAAGCCGAGACCACCAACAACCGCATGGAACTGACGGCGGCAATCATGGCGCTGGAAACGCTGACGCGCCCATGCAGCGTCGATCTTTACACCGACAGCCAGTATCTGCGCTCCGGCATCACCGGCTGGATTGCCGGATGGAAGCGCAACGGCTGGAAAACCGCTGACAAGAAGCCGGTCAAGAACATCGATCTCTGGCAGCGGCTCGACGCCGCCACCACGCGCCATTCGATCGCCTGGCACTGGGTCAAGGGTCATGCGGGTGATGAGAACAACGAGCGGGTCGATCTTCTGGCCCGCGCCGGCATGGCACCGTTCAAGCCGGCGCCCGCCGGACAGCAGGAGTGACGGGATTTTTGATCCCGGCCACTCGCTGCTGCTCATCCCAAAAGTCATTGAAAATGACTCTTTGGAGCAACTCAAAAATTTCTCATCTCGTTGATAAAAGTGAGAAATTTTTGAAACGAACCAAGTCACGGCGAGTTCCTCGCCTTGCGACTTGGTATCAGAGCTGCTTCAGCAAAGTATCGGCGCCGGTCTTGTCGACAGTGCCGGGTGCTTCCTCGATATTGAGCGCCTTGACCACGCCATCCTCGACGATCATCGAAAAACGCTGGTTGCGGATGCCGAGGCCGCGGGCCGTCAGATCCAGCGCCAGTCCCGCCGCCTGGGCAAACACGGCGCTGCCGTCCGACAGGAAGGTGATCTTGCCGGTTCCCCCGGTCGCTTCCGCCCAAGCCTTCATCACGAACGGGTCATTGACCGCCACGACTGCCACCATGTCGACGCCCTTGGCCTTGAGTGCATCAAGATGGGTGAGATAGCCCGGCAGGTGATTCTTGTGGCAGGTAGGCGTGAAAGCACCCGGCACGCCGAACAGGACGGACTTCTTGCCATTGAACAGATCGCCTGTGCTCTTGGGCTGCGGCCCCTCGTCGGTCATCACCGCGAATGTCACGTCCGGCAGGCGGTCTCCAACCTTGATCGTCATCGGAAAAGCTCCCTCGGCCTGCGCCATGATCGGCAGGCCCCGCTCCTTACTTAGAGCATGCTGCGACTAAGTGGAAGCCGGTTAATCGCGACAAGCATGTTCTAAACTATTGATAGCGATCACGTTATCTGTGTTTGGATGAGTCCATCAGTCACAGTGTGATCTAGGGGCGAACCGCGCCAACGTCGAGGGTCACGGCGGTCTCGATGGCGCTATTGTTGCTGCCAAGCGTCATCAAAAGCGACAGGGGCTTTCCGGAAGCGGTGGCTTCGCGCCGTGTCCGTGCGGAAAAACGCGCTTCGCCGTTTACGACAGACTCAAGCCGGACAGCATAGACATCGTCGCCTTCGACAAACAGGGACGGTGCGCTGTCACCGGGGAGGGTCCTGGCGGTGATCGTCAGCATCAGATCTGTGCCCTGCTGGCGCGCGTCTGCCGTGACAATCGCCGGTCTTTCCGTCGAACCAAGCGCACGGGGCACCGGGACCATCGCCAGCGTCTCGGCCATGCGGACGGCTAGTCCCGCCTCGTCGGCCCCTTCGCCGGGCGCCAGACGCAGCATTGCCTCGGCCGGCATGCATAGGCTCTTCTGGCAGATTCCGAACTCGAGTTTCACGGCAACGCTGATGCGTCCGGCCCCGCTCAGCGGTTCGATCCTGAACGGCAGGATCAGATCACTGGTATAGCCGATGGCTGTTCCGCCTGCCCCGTCATCGAAGGCGACCGGCAGGGGAAAGGCCAGAACGGGTGGCTTGACCCCCCTCGAACCGGCAAAATCAGCGACGGGGGCAACGCCGGTTTCTCCGGGACTGCGCCAGTAGGTCTTGGCGCCCGGCGCCAGCCGGATTTCGATCCCGCCCCACAGCGGGCCGGATGAAACGCCGGCTTGGGACAGGATCAACCGCGCCTCGGCGCCTGCTGTCCGCACCCAGGACGACGCGCGATAGGTCTCGGCTGCAGCCGCCGGACCGAGCACAAGGCAGGTAACGATAAGACACAGCAGCGAGCGCATGGGCGACCTGTGATCGGACAAGACGGCGGAAGCGGGGCATTGGAGCGCCTTGCCCTGAACATTCACCGATAAAAGTTAAAGTCCCCGCTTGGCATTTGCCGCAAGCCCATTAGCATTGGCGAATGATCACCGATCGCTCAAATGGCCGGCGCGAACCGCGCGGCTTTCTCGATGGACAGATGCTCGTTGCCATGCCCGGCATGCAGGATGAGCGGTTTGTCCGTGCTGTCATCTATATCTGCGCCCATTCGTCAGACGGGGCGATGGGGCTGGTCGTCAACAAGCGTTCGCCACATCTTGACCTTCCCGAACTGCTGACCCAGCTCAAGCTGATCGACGAGGCGGCGGTGATCCGGCTTCCGGACAAGGTCGGCCGCATCGAGGTGATGCAGGGCGGGCCGGTCGAAAAAAGCCGTGGCTTCGTGCTGCACTCGACCGACTATTTCATTGATCACGCCTCGCTGCCGGTTGATGACGGCATCGCCATGACCGTGACGGTCGATATTCTCAAAGCGATCGCGGCGGGTGAGGGACCGGAGAATGCCGTTGTGGCGCTCGGTTATGCCGGCTGGTCGCCAGGCCAGCTTGAACAGGAAATGCAGGAGAATGGCTGGCTGCATTGCCCGCCTGATCCGGCGCTGATCTTCGGCCACGATCACGAGACCAAATATGAACGGGCCTTGCGCCGCATCGGCATCGACCCGCGCATGCTGTCGTCGGAGGCGGGGCACGCCTGAAACGATGATTTCCTGTTTGATGCTGCGCGGCTCAGGAGCATGGCAGCCAGCAGACGGATGGGCCGGGCCGACCGACGGGCCTCTTGTGCGGTTAGGTTGAACTTCGCTCGGCAGGGCTGAATTACAGTGGCTCGCTGGTGCTGACGCCGATCAACCGCCGCGCCTGTTCGACCGTCATCGGCTGGCCGAAGGCAAAACCCTGGGCATATTCGCAGCCGAGTTGGGACAGCTCCACCGTATCGGCTTCGGTCTCTGCGCCTTCCGCCACAACCTGCATCTTCAGATCATGCGCCAGCGCGATGATGGAGCGCAGAATGACCGGTCGGGACCCGCTTCCGGTATGGCGGACGAACGACTGGTCGATCTTGAGCGTATCGAAGGTGAACCGTTGCAGATAGGCAAGCGAGGAATAGCCGGTGCCGAAATCATCGAGCGCCAGTCCGGCGCCGATCTCCCGCAGCCGCAGCATCATCTGCGCGGCATATTCGGGGTTTTCCATGATCAGGCTTTCGGTCAATTCAAGCTTCAGTGATCCGCGCAACACCGGATGGCGCAGGAAGATGCCCTTGACATCCTGCAACAGATCGTGACGCAGCAATTGCCGGCTCGAAATATTGACCGAGGCGAAGATCGGCGGCTCCACTACCAGCGCCTGCTGCCACAGGTTGAGTTCGCGGGCTGTCCGTTCCATCACGAACAGGCCAAGATCATGGATCAGCCCGGTTTCCTCGGCCACCGGGATGAAATCGACCGGGCTCAGGCGGCCCAGCCTTGGATGGTCCCAGCGGACCAGCGCCTCGAAGCCGGCGATGGTGCGGTCGTCGAGCCGCACGATCGGCTGGAACAGCACGCGCAATTCGTTGCGTTCGAGCGCCCGCCGCAGTTCGGTTCCCACCGCCAGCCGATCCACCCGATCCGATTGCATCGCGGCACGGAATACCTCCACCCGGTCACCGCCCGATCGCTTGCCATGGGTGACGGCGAGTTCGGCACATTTCAAAAGGGCGTCGCGGTCGCTGTTCTGCGCAGCGTCCGGGAACACGACGCCCAGCGTTGCGGTGACGATAATCTCGCGCCCGTCATAGATCATCACCGCGCTGATCGCCCGGCGCATCAGGTCCGCAAGTGCCAGAATCCGCTCGCGATCCTGCTCCGAGACGAGAATGACCCCGAAACTGTCGCCGGCCAGCCGGCCGATCAGGTCCGCCGGCTTCATCAGTCGTGACAGGCGCCGGGCAATGGTCAGGAGAATCGTGTCTGCCGCCGTCGGGCCGAGCGAGTCGTTGACCTGCTTGAAGCGGTCAAGATCGAGTCCGATCACAGTCGGACGAAGGTTCGTATCGGCGCGCGAGAAGATCAGCGCCGCATCGAGTCGTTCGAGAAACAGCTTGCGGTTGGGCAGGCCGGTGAGGTTGTCATGCACGGCATCGCGCAGCAGCCGTTCCTCTGACATGCGCGCTTCGGTGACATCGGTGAGCGTGCCGACCACGCGCACGACCTCGCCATTGTTGTCCACCACCGGCCGGGCCTTCAGCCGATACCAGACGCTGTGGCCATCCTGGCTGCGCAGGCGGAAATCCTGGTTTATCCGGCCGCGGCGCTGTTCGAGCACGGCCTCCAGCGTCGCTCTGTAACGGTCCCTGTCGGTCGGGTGGATGATGTCGACCCACGCCGCAGCGGGGCCATCCAGCGTGCCGCGAGTGAGGGCCAGATGCTGCTCGAATTCAGGACTGACGAAAATATGGTCCTCAAGCACATCCCAGTCGAAGATGTAATCATTGGCTCCGGTCAGGGCGAGGGCCTTGCGCTCGGCGTCGGTGACGGCGCCGCGGGCAATGATCCCGATCGAGAACGCGTTCTGCATCACCGTAAAGCCGATCAGCATCACGATCAGCACCAGACCGCCCAACAGGGCCGGGGGGGCGAACTCGCTCCTGAGCTGACCGCCGATGACCAGCCCCACTGCCGCGCACCAGACCAGCAGCAGGAACCAGGTCGGCACCAGCATCACGGCCCGATCATAGCCATGGAAAGACAGGTAGACGATCAGGATGAACCCGACGAGCGCCACGACACCGATCGAGATGCGCGCAACGCCGGCCGCCACCGGAGCATTGAAGATGGCCAGCGCCAGCAGTGCCATCAGAAACAGGATCCAGATGCTGGTCAGCACTGAATAGCGGACATGCCAGCGGTTGAGATTGAGATAGGCGAACAGGAACACCACCAGCGTTCCGGCAAGCACGGTCTCGGCGCCGGCGCGATAGAGGCGTTCCGCTTCCGGCCGAACGGCGAGGAATTTGGCGAACAGGCCGAAATCGATGCCCAGATAGACCAGCACCGCCCAGGCGAGCGCCGCCGCCGCCGGAAAGATGATCGAGCCGCGCACCGCAACAACCACCGTCAGGAACATCGCCAGCAGCGCCGCGATGCCGACCACGATTCCCCGGTAGAGCGTCAGGCTGTTGACCTTGTCCTTGTAGGCTTCGGGATCCCACAGCGAGAGCTGGGGCAGGCGTGGCGTGCGCAATTCGGCGATGAAGGTGACCGTTGCGCCGGGTTCCAGCGTGAGCTGGAACACGTCGGAATCGCCGCCGTCCTCGCGTTCCGGTCGCGCGCCCATGCTGGCGGTCACGGCAACGATGCGGGGCGAGCCGAGATCGGGCCAGATCAGACCGGAATCGATCAGCCGGAACCTCGGCGCCACCAAAAGCTTTTCGATCGTGTCATCCGAATCATTCTTCAGCGCAAAGACGATCCAGTTGGGGCGCTCTCCAGCCTCGCTGGCCTGCACCTCGATGCGGCGGACAATGCCGTCAACTCCGGGCGCGGTCTGAACCGTCAGCCGATCATCCTCGGATTTGTAGGTCTCGAGCGCCGGCAGCAGATCGATGGCATCAATGTTCGGACTGATGCGGACAATCTCGAGTGCACCGCCCGGAACGGCCAGCATGCAAAGACAGAGCCACGCCATCAGGACGCGCGCGCAGGCGCGCCACAGGCCGGCATCGGACCATCGAAGCATCATGGCCCCTTGGTAGCCCTGCTGCTGCATGGCGGCAAGCCGGAGGGGCTTTGTCGCACCGTTTTTTGCGCTCTCGTCCGAGCGGAGTGCCAGAATCATGCCGGCATCTCGTCGTCGAGCAGCGCGAAGGTGATATGGTCGCGCCGAACACCGGCGATCGCCAGATAGGCGCGCGCGCGCCCTTCCTGCCGGAAGCCGGATTTTTCCAGCAGCCGGATCGATGCGACATTTTCCGGCAGGCAGGCAGCCTCGATGCGCCTGAGGCCAAGCCGCAGGAAGCCCAGCTTGCAGGCAAGCCGCACCGCCCGTGTCATCAGCCCCTGCCTGGCATGGCGAGCACCCATCCAATAGCCGAGCGTGCCGGCCTGGGCCGCGCCGCGCCGGATGTTGCCCAGCGTCAGCCCGCCGACCAGACGCTTGCCCCCCTGGTCGAAAACGAAGAACGGATAGGCCTCGTCGCGGCCGATTTCATCGCCATAACGACGGATACGATTGCGAAATGCGGTCTGGGTCAGATCATCCGTCGGCCAGATCGGCTCCCAGGGCGCCAGAAATTCGCGGCTTTCGGCCCTGAGGGCGGACCAGGCGGCGAAATCATCGAGTTCCGGCGGGCGAATGGTCACGGTTCCATCATCGACCACCAGCATGGGCCAACGCGGTCCGCCCGGCTGGATGCCGATCAGTTTAAGCCGTGCCAGCCGGTCGCGGATGTTCATCCGCGTCCGTCCAGCGCCTGTTCGATGAACCGTTCCACGGCTTGCGCGTCGGCCGGCAGCGGCGTCATCCGCTCCGGATCGGTGATCAGCCGGGAAAGACGCTCGGGCAGGGCAGGGTGCACTGCCGTGATCGCCGCCACCGCCTCGGGGAACTTGGCCGGATGGGCTGTGGACAGGATGACCATCGGCACGGCCGGATCGCGCTTTGCCTGCTGGGCCACATGCACGGCAACGGCCGTATGGGGATCGAGAAGATAACCGCAGGCCGCTTGGGTAGCGCGCATCGTCGTCGCGACCTCTGCCTCATCCGTCTGGCCGGCATCGAAGCCTGTGCGGATGGCCGCGAGTGTATTTGCCGGCACCGTGAAGGCCCTGGATTGGCCGAGGCTGTCCATCAGGGCGCGGACCGATGCGGCATCGCGTCCGCCGTCCTCGAACAGCAACCGTTCGAAGTTCGACGAGACCTGGATGTCCATTGAGGGTGAGGTGGTTGCGGCCACGCCGCGCACTTCGTAGCGGCCGCTGTCGAGCGTTCGGGCGAGAATGTCGTTGACGTTGGTCGCCACCACCAGCCTGTCCACCGGCAGGCCCATGCGTTTGGCGACATAGCCGGCGAAAATATCGCCGAAATTGCCTGTCGGCACCGTGAAGCTCACCCGTCGATGCGGTGCCCCCAGCGCCACCGCCGCGACGAAGTAATAGGTCACCTGCGCAACAATGCGCCCCCAGTTGATCGAATTGACCCCGGCAAGCTTCACCCGATCACGGAAGGCATGGTTGTTGAACAGCGCCTTGACGATGGCCTGGCAGTCATCGAATGTGCCGTCGATCTCGATGGGATGGACATTCGCCTCGGTCGGCGTCGTCATCATCCGCCGCTGCACGTCGGAGACCCGGCCCTTCGGGAACAGGATCACCATGTTGGTGCGGGCCCGGCCACGAAACGCTTCCGCCGCCGCCCCGCCGGTATCGCCGGAGGTGGCGCAGACGATGGTGGCGCGCTCCCCGCGTTCGGTCAGGACATGGTCCATCAGCCGGGCGACAAGCTGCATCGCCACATCCTTGAAGGCGAGGGTCGGCCCGTGAAACAGTTCCAGCACGAAGTCGTTGGGGCCGATCTGGGTCAGCGGCGTTACCGCAGGATGGCCGAACGTGGCATAGGCCGCGCGCGCCGAGGCCTCCAGCACGCCATCAGGAATCGTTCCGGCGACGAAGGGTTTGAGCACCCGCACCGCCACCTCGTGGAACGGCAGGCCTGCCAGCCCGGCAATGGCGGCCGGCGTCAGGGTAGGCCAGGTCTCGGGCACATAAAGGCCGCCATCACGTGCCAGTCCGGCGAGAAGGGCATCGGCAAAGCTCAGGGACGGCGCAAGGCCGCGGGTCGAGATGTAGCGCATGCCGGTCCGATAGCACCGGATGGGCCCGGAATCCTAGAGCGTCGCGCCAAAAAATCAGGATTGATCCGGCTTTGCCCGCGCAAACAGAGCGAAAATGGCGGCCAGACAACCGGCCAGAGACCACCAGGTCAATGCATACTGGAAATGGTTGTTGGGAATGTCGATCTGCGTCACCCCCGGCATCGGCAGCCGGCCTTCCGGCATCGGCGCCCGCTGGTCGATCAGCACCGGTGCAACATGGTCCAGCCGCTTGGCGCGGGCGATTTCATCGGGGTTGCGCAGGTAGAACACGTTCTTGGCTGGATCGTTTTCGCCGGCAAAGCGGTTCCGCGCCTCGGGCAGGCGGATCAGGCCGGTCAGCGTCACCGGCCCGACAGCCTGGCCGGGCTGACGGCTTGCCGGCTCCTTGCGGTCGGCCGGCACGAAGCCGCGGTTGATCAGCACCACTCCGCCGCCCTCAACCAGCAATGGCGTGACGATCAGATAGCCCGGCCCGCCGACACCGTTGACCGGCTTGGCCAGCGAAAAGAACACATGCGCCTCGCGTCCGTGATCGAAGGTTCCGCTCACCGTCACCGGCCGGTAGGCGAGGCTGGCAAGATCGAGCGAGGCCCAACGGTCAGCCGCCGGGAAAGCCTCCGGCGTCTGTATGCTGCGCTCCTGGACGGTCGCAATCAGCACATGCTTTTCCCCCATCCGCTGCCATTGCCAGGCGCCCAGGCCGATCAGCACCGCAAGGCTGGGCACGGTAACAAGGGCAGGAATGAGCAGCCGGGAGCGCATCAGACGTCCAGCCGGCCCTGCTCGGCCTTGTTCCTGTATTGCAGGCCGATCATCAGGCCCTTGAGCGGTCGCAGCATGCCGAGGCAGACGATCAGGGTCAGCGGCAGGAACACGGCGAGATGCAGCCAGATCGGCGGCTCGTACGTAACCTCGACCCAGAACATCGCAGCGATGATCACAAAGCCTGCCAGCAGGATGACGAAGACCGCCGGCCCATCGCCTGAATCGGCGAACTTGAACGACATCCCGCATTGGCCGCACTGCTCGTTCAGCGACACGAAGCCGTTGAACAGCCGGCCCTCCCCGCAGCGCGGGCAGCGGCCTCCCATGGCGGCAGTGGCGGGATCAACCCCGCTGGCTTCATAACGATTGTCCATTCCGGCCCCGCAAACGAAAAGGGCGACGTCGCCGCCGCCCTCGACAGGAGAGATTGGCCTCATACCAAGCCGCAAGGCGAGGAACTCGCCGCGACTTGGTTCGTTTCAAAAATTTCTCATTTTTATCAACGGGATAAGAAATTTTTGAGTTGCACCAAAGAGTCATTTCAAATGACTTTTGGTATCAGTGGCCGGCCGCCGCCATGACTGCCTTGCCGAAATTCGACCCCCACACATAGATGGCGGCGAACAGGAACAGCCACACCACGTCGACGAAGTGCCAGTACCAGGCGGCAAATTCGAAGCCGAGATGCTGCTTGGGGGTGAAATGGCCCTTGTAGACCCGGATCAGGCAGACGGCGAGAAAGATGGTGCCGATCAGCACATGCATGCCGTGGAACCCGGTCGCCATGAAGAAGGTCGCGCCATAGATGTGGCCTTTGAAGCTGAAAGCTGCATGGCTGTATTCATAGGCCTGCACGCAGGTGAACAGCGCCCCGAGCGCGATGGTTGCCCAAAGCCCCTTCTTGAGCCCTTCCCGGTCGCCTTCCAGCAGCGCATGATGCGCCCAGGTGACGGTGGTGCCGGAGGTCAGCAGGATCAGCGTGTTGAACAGCGGCAGTTCCCACGGATTGAACAGCGCGATACCCTTGGGTGGCCAGTGACCGCCGGTGAGCTCGGTGCGCTGGAACTGGATCGCCTCGCCGGCATAGAAGGCGACGTCGAAATAGGCCCAGAACCAGGCAACGAAGAACATCACTTCGGAAGCGATGAACAGGATCATGCCATAGCGATGATGCAGCTGCACAACCCGGGTGTGGTCGCCGGTATTGGCCTCGGCCACCACATCGGACCACCAGCTATACATCGTGAACAGAACGCCGATGAAGCCGGCGCCGAACAAGAGCGGGCCAATCTTGAGCCCGGCAATCGGCATCGCCTTCATCCAGGCGACCGCGCCGACGGCCATGATGAATGCCGATAACGACCCGACCAGCGGCCACGGGCTTGGATTGACCAGATGATAATCGTGCGTTTTCGCGTGGGTGTCAGCCATCGCACTCCCCTTCAGTATAGACCCCTGTGACCGCGCTCCCCGTCATTGAACGATTTCCCCGTTGCTCGACTGGTTGGCGGCAAGCGATTTCCCCGCGCCCTTGGCCGGATGGAATGTGTAGGACAACGTCACCGTATGGACGTGCGACAGGCCCGGATCGGTCTCGATGGCCGGGTCGAGGAAGAACACCACGGTCTCCTCGCGCGCCTCGCCCGGCTTGAGGGCCTGTTCGGTGTAGCAGAAGCATTCGAGCTTGTTGAAATAGCCGCCGGTGATTTCCGGCAGGACATTGAAGCTGGCAATGCCGACGCTTTCGGTCGGCCCGACATTGCGGACCGTGTAATGGGCGGTCGTCACCTGTCCGGGGCGCACCTCGATGCTGGCCTGCGCTGCCTCGAACCGCCAGTTGAGCCCGCCGGCAATCCCGGCATCGAAACGCACCGTGTAAAGCCTGGTGCCAAGGCTGCGCGCCGGCTCCTTGGCCACCATCGGCCGGCCGCCATAGCCGGTGGTCCGGCAGAACAGGTCGTAGAGCGGAACCGCCGCGAACGACAGGCCCAGCATGCCGAACACCGCGCCGGCCACAATCCAGCCGGTGCGCCGGTTGCGCGCCGCGATGTCGGATCCTGCCGTCGGCTGCCCCGTCATCTTTGCCTCACAGCTGCCGGTTCATGATCGCCGCGCCCATCTTGAACACGGTGATCAGGTAGAACAACACGCACAGCCCGCCGATCACCAGCGCCAGCGCGATCGACCGCTTGCGCCGAGCCTTCATCTGCGCCTCGGTCAGCGGCGGGGTCACGTCCTGTGCATTGCCGGCCATCACAGCCCCCACCCGAAAACGCGAAGCGCCAGCTTCTCGACCAGCAGCGCCGCGAACAGGCCGAACAGGTAGAGGATGGAAAAGCCGAACATCTGCCAGCAGGCGCGCATCGCCGGCTTGCCGTCGCGCCTGAGGTAGATCGCCGCTGCGCAGACCAGCATGCCGGCACCGCCCAGGATCGCCACCGCGGCATAAAGCGTGCCGGCCATGCCGGTCAGCCACGGCGCCAGCCCGGTCGGCACCAGCAGCAACGTATAAAGCACGATCTGCACCCGCGTCACGTCGGGTCCGGCCACCACCGGCAGCATCGGCACGCCAGCGCGCGCATAATCGTCGGATTTCACCAGTGCCAGCGCCCAGAAATGTGGCGGCGTCCAGATGAAGATGATCAGGAACAGGATGAAGCTCTCGATCGAGGCGCCGCCGGTGACCGCAGCCCAGCCGATCATAGGCGGGAAAGCGCCCGCTGCGCCGCCGATCACGATGTTCTGTGCGGTGCGGCGCTTGAGGCCCATCGTGTAGATCACCGCATAAAAGAAAATCGTGAAGGCCAGAAGCCCGGCGGCAAACCAGTTGGTGGCAAGCCCCAGCGTCGCCACCGAAAAGGCGGAAAGGATCAGCCCGAAGCTCAGCGCTTCGCTTTCCGTCACCTTGCCGGCGGGAATCGGGCGGCTGGCGGTTCGCCCCATGACCCGGTCGATATCCGCATCATACCACATGTTGAGAGCGCCAGAGGCGCCGCCCCCCACGGCGATGGCCAGAATGGCCACCGCCGCCATGAACGGATGGATGGTTCCCGGCGCCGCGACCAGACCGACCAGCGCCGTGAACACCACGAGCGACATGACCCGCGGTTTCAACAGCGCGATGAAATCGGACGGAGCCGCTTCCGACAGAAGCGCCGCCTGATGCGAGCCGGCCATCCCCAGGTCACTCATGCAAAGGTCTCAATGCGGCTTGATCGGAGCCGGCGAGGAACGCCGGCCCCGAAGCTCTCAGTGATGGTCGCTGCCGGTGATACGCGGCAGGGTGTTGAACTGGTGGAATGGCGGCGGCGAGGACAGCGTCCACTCCAGCGTGTTCGCGCCTTCTCCCCACGGATTGTTGCCGGCCTTCTCCTTGCGGACGAAGGCGTAGGCGACGCCGAAGAAGAACACCAGCATGCCGGCGGCGAAGATATACGAGCCGATCGACGACACGTAGTTCCAGCCCGCGAACGCATCCGGGTAATCGACATAGCGGCGCGGCATGCCGGCCAGCCCGAGGAAGTGCTGCGGGAAGAACAGCGTGTTGGCGCCGACAAAGGCGATGGCAAAGTGCAGCTTGCCGATCCATTCCGGGATGACGTAGCCCGAAATCTTCGGAAACCAGTAATACCAGCCGGCGAAGATCGCGAACACGGCGCCGAGCGACAGCACGTAGTGGAAATGCGCCACCACGTAATAGGTGTCGTGCAGCACGCGGTCAGCGCCGGCATTGGCGAGGACCACGCCGGTCACGCCGCCGACGGTGAACAGGAACACAAAGCCGATGGCCCAGACCATCGGCGTGGTGAAGCGCAGCGATCCACCCCACATCGTCGCGATCCAGGAGAAGATCTTCACGCCGGTCGGCACCGCGATCACCATCGTCGCGGCAACGAAATACTGCTGCGCGCCGAGGCTGATGCCGGTCGTATACATATGGTGCGCCCAGACGATGAAGCCGACGAAACCGATGGCGACCATCGCGTAAGCCATGCCGAGATAGCCGAACACCGGCTTGCGCGAGAAGGTCGAGATGATCTGGCTGATCAGACCGAAGCCTGGCAGAATGATCACATACACTTCCGGATGTCCGAAGAACCAGAACAGATGCTGGAACAGGATCGGATCGCCGCCGCCCTCAGGCGCAAAGAACGTCGTGCCGAAGTTGCGGTCGGTGAGCAGCATGGTGATGGCGCCCGCCAGAACCGGCAGCGACAGCACCAGCAGGAAGGCGGTGACCAGGATCGACCAGACAAACAGCGGCATGCGGTGCAGCGTCATGCCCGGCGCGCGCATGTTGAAGATCGTCACGATGAAGTTGATCGCGCCGAGAATCGAGGCCGCACCGGCCAGATGCAGCGACAGGATGGCAAAATCCATCGCCGGCCCTGGCTGGCCCGAGGTCGACAGCGGCGGATAGACGGTCCAGCCGCCGCCGACGCCGTTGGATCCGGGCGGGCCCTCGACGAACATCGAGATCACCAGCAGCAACAGCGCCGCCGGCGTCAGCCAGAACGAGATGTTGTTCATGCGCGGAAAGGCCATGTCCGGCGCGCCGATCATCAGCGGCACGAACCAGTTGCCGAACCCGCCGATCAGCGCCGGCATGGCCATGAAGAACACCATGATCAGGCCGTGACCGGTCACGAACACGTTGAACGTGTGCGGATTGGAAAAGTATTGCAGACCCGGCTCCTGCAGTTCCATGCGCATGGCGATGGACAGGATGCCACCCACGATGCCGCCGGCGATCGCCAGTATGAAATACAGCGTGCCGATGTCCTTGTGGTTGGTGGAAAACATGAAACGCCGCCATCCATGCGGATGATCGTGGTGGGCGTCGCCGTGAGCTGCAGCGGTGGCCATGAGAGTTACCCCGTCTTTATGCGTATGAATTAGCGGATGACGGCGGCGGGTGCCGCCTCGGTCTGGGCGAACTGCGGCGCATCGGTCAGGCGCGCCTGCTTCTGGGTCTTGAGCCAGGCGTCATATTTTTCCTGAGAAACGACGCGGATGACCACCGGCATGAAGGCATGGTCCTTGCCGCACAGTTCCTGGCACTGGCCGTAATAGACGCCTTCCTTGGTCGCCTTGAACCAGGTCTCGTTGAGACGGCCGGGCACTGCGTCGATCTTCACGCCGAACGACTGGATGGCGAAGGCGTGGATGACGTCGGCGGCTGTCACCTGCACGCGAACAACCTTGTTGACCGG
Organism: Beijerinckiaceae bacterium; assembly: GCA_035436995.1. Classification (GTDB taxonomy): domain Bacteria; phylum Pseudomonadota; class Alphaproteobacteria; order Rhizobiales; family Beijerinckiaceae; genus JAIUNP01. The sequence goes on along the minus strand of DAOMXG010000023.1, from coordinate 3,344 downwards.
CACATAGGCCTCGTTGTCGACAGCCAGCAGGCGGGGAAGATCGTCCTTCTTGGCGCCATTCTTGACCGCCTTGGCGATATCCTCGTCGCTCAGCATGATCGAGTCGAAACCGACGCCGCCCGAATCCTTGGCGTATTCGAAGGTCCAGTACCATTGCTTGCCGGTCACCTTGATGGTGATGTCCGACTTCGGGATCACGATCTGCTCCTTCAAAAGGCGGAAGGAGGGGATGGCGATGATGACCAGGATCAGCACCGGAACGACGGTCCACGCCACTTCCAGCATGGTGTGATGCGTGGTCTTGGACGGCGTCGGATTCTTGCGCTCGTTGAAGCGGGTGACAATGATCACCAGCAACATGAGCACGAACAGCGAGATCACCGTGATGATCGGCAGCAGCAGCGAATTGTGGAACCAGGCGATATTCTCCGCCACCGGCGTAGCAGGCGCCTGAAGCCCCATCTGCCAGGGCTGCGGACGCCCCGTTTCCAGGGCGGCGGCAACCCCGCTCAGTCCCGACAGCGCGGCCCCTGCGGCCAACAGCCGAAAAATTGCCCGATTCATCATTTTTCCTGTGCCGAACATGAGTTCTGTCCGCTCCTGCAATCCTGATCCCCACATGCCGCCGCCACGAAGATCATCCGGAGCCTTCGGTCAGCAGCAAAACGGGTGCGCCGATTGACCCGCACTCCCCGTCAGCTTTCCTCTGAAACACATCATTGGCCTTGATGCAACTGATCGGCGCATTGAACTTGTGGCAAGCTGCGTCGAAGTGACCAACCCATCGGCCAGTTTCCTTGACACTGGCGCCGCCTCTGTTACCGGCAAGGCGATGGCTGGCGGTTTTTGACAGGACGATCCCGTGAACGCTTTTTTCCCGCTGCGCTCTTTGCTCTCCCGCCCTGCGGCATTTTTGCGCATGGGCCTCTTTTGGGCTGCAATTCTGCTGCTTGGCCCTGTGGCGCAGGCGCAGGGCACGCTGAAGGAGAAGTTCGGCGATTGGCAATTGCGCTGCGACAAGGTGCCGGACAAGGCCACCGGCAAGGACGGCGAGCAATGCATTCTCCTGCAGAGCCTGGTCGACGATCAGGCAATGATCGATGGCCAGAAAAGCGAGATCAATCTTGTCGTGGTGGTGCTCAAGGCCACCGATCCCAAGGCCAGTAATGCCCGCAAACCGATTCTGCGGGTGATCGCTCCGTTGGGAATCCTGCTGCCGCGCGGCCTTGGTCTCAAGGTTGATTCGGATGTCATCGGCGCCACCGGCTTTGTTCGTTGCCTGCCCAATGGCTGCGTCGCCGAAGTCGAACTGGACGATGGCCTGATCGACAAGCTGAAGAAGGGCAAGGAGGCGGTTTTCGTCATCTTCCTGCCGCCCGATGACGGTCGTGGTCTGCCGCTTGTGCTTGACGGTTTTGAAAAGGGCTTCCAGTTGTTGCAGTGAGTGCTCTGTCCGGAGCCGGGGTTTTGCGTTGAAGGGGGCGGTGATGAAGACAGTTTGGAACCCGTGCCGGGCCATTGCGCTTGCCGGCCTTCTGGCGCTGGGCGGCTGCGGCGGGATTGGCGGCTTTGGTGAGACCAGCCCGTCATCGGGGCCGAGCCTCGGCTCGCTCGCCCTGTTCGGCAATCCGCAGAACCTGCCGCCGGAGCGTCAGCCGGAACTGGAGATTGAATACACTTGCCCGAGTGTGTCGGTCATCGAAGGTGCCGCGGCCTATCGGGCCGGGCGCGGCACGGCCTCGTCCGATGTCTCCCATCAGGCCTCCTTGTCCGACGTGGCGCGGGAATGCCGTTTTGCCGGCACGCAATTCACGTTGAAGGTCGGCGTCCAGGGCCGCATGCTGATCGGCGCCCAGGGCAAGGCCGGCAGCTTTACGGTGCCGGTCAAGGTGCTGGTCAAGCGGGGCGATACGGTTGTGGCGACCCGCGCCGGACGTGTCTCGGTGTCGGTGCCGGCCGGGGAGGGCAGCGTGGCCTTCACCCATGTCGAGGACAACATCGTGCTTCCGATCACCGCAGGGCGTGATCCATCGGATGAATACGATGTCTATGTCGGCTTCGAGGCCGGAGGCGCGCCGACAGCCAGCCGTGACCGGCGGCGGCGGTGAATAACCGAACGCGAGGTTGACACGAGGCGGTTGCCTTCGTTAGCTGCGCTTACGGCAAATGAAACCCAGCGGGAGAGTCCGGCATTGTTGTGCCGGCGCCGAAGGCGCAACCGCCCCGGAAACGCTCAGGCAAAAGGACCGCAGGGGGCAGCCGCTCTGGAAAGCAGCCTTTGAACAGGCTTCGCCGCGTTTGTTGGAAGCGAGGCAGGTAGCAGGGCTCACCGACGGAGAAAATGCGCGCCTCGCCGGGCAAGCATGAATCTCTCAGGTCACGGGACAGAGGGGGCATGCCGGATCGGTTTCGATCCGGATGTCGACCCCTGTTGAACGGAGCCTGCGATGGCCGGTGCTGATTCGCCTCAAATGCCCTTGCGCACGCCACTTTACGATGCGCATGTCGCCGCCGGTGCGCGCATGGTGCCCTTTGCCGGCTACGACATGCCGGTTCAATATCCTGCCGGCATCCTCACCGAGCACAAATGGACGCGCGAGAGCGCCGGCCTGTTTGATGTCTCGCATATGGGGCAGGCGTTCCTGCTCGGCCCCGATCACGCCACGGTTGCCAGGGCGCTTGAGGCCCTGTGCCCGGCCGATTTTCTCACCCTCAAGCCTGGCATGCAGCGCTATTCGCAGTTGCTTGGCGAGGATGGCGGCATTCTTGATGATCTGATGGTGACCCGTTCGGCCGATCCGGATGAGGACGGCGTCCTGATGCTGGTGGTCAACGCCGGTTGCAAGGAGGCCGACTTTGCCCATATCGCGGCCCGCCTGCCGGCCAATGTACGCCTGCAGCGGGCCGATCACCGGGCGCTGGTGGCGTTGCAGGGGCCGAAGGCGGCAGAGGTGCTCGCCCGCCATTGCCCGGATGTGGCCGGCATGGCTTTCATGGCGGCGCTCTCGACCCGGTTTGCCGGATTTCCCTGCCATGTGTCGCGATCGGGCTACACCGGCGAGGACGGGTTCGAGATGTCCGTTCATGCCCGTCATGTGGCCAGTCTTTGGGACGCGCTGGCCGCAGATCCGGCGGTCAGGCCGATCGGGCTTGGCGCCCGCGATTCGCTCCGGCTGGAGGCCGGGCTCTGCCTCTACGGCCACGACATCGACACCACGACCTCGCCGGTCGAGGCCGGGTTGGTCTGGTCGATGCAGAAGCGGCGCAGGCTTGAGGGCGGCTTTCCCGGCGCGGACCGTATCCGGAAGGAGCTGGCCGAGGGGCCGTCCCGCCTGCGCGTCGGC
>DAOMXG010000022.1:0-21257 GCA_035436995.1 Beijerinckiaceae bacterium | reverse complement strand
AGATCGGATCAATTCCGTTTCGCGCGCGGCGCGGCGATCCTGCGGGAAGAAGGGCGCAGAGCGTGTCCTGCGACCCGGTCAAGACCTTCTTCCCGCAGGGCGCCCGCCGCACGGAAATCCGGAGGAACGGGCGATTTCGCGACAAATCCTCGGAAAAACCCCTCGACCGTATGCCAGATGCGCTCTTCGGGCCTTTCCCGGTCCTTGTCGGGAAATTGCTCCGTCGGAATGGTTCAATCTGATCGGATATTGCTCTAAGCTTCGGGCCAGTCGTAACCCTGTCCGGATCTGCCATGTCGCTTTCGCCCGCTGTCCTTGCTGCGCTCAAGGGCGTTTCCACCGCTACAATCACCACGATCCTGCTGAAGAAGGGCCTGCGCAATGTTTGGATGCGCGGCACACGCCCGTTGCGCCCGGGGCAGGAGCGCCTTGTCGGCAGGGCCTTCACTTTGCGGTTCGTGCCGGCACGCGAGGATCTTGCCACGCCTGAAAGCTGGTCATCGCCGATTTCCACCCGCGCCGCCATCGAGGCAATGCCGGAAGGCTGCATTGCCGTGGTCGATGCGATGGGCATTCAGGATGCCGGCATTTTCGGCGATATCCTTTGCGCGCGCATGGCGCGACGCAAGGTCACGGCGCTGGTGAGCGACGGCGTAGTCCGAGACCTTGACGGCGTGCTCGGCACCGGCCTGCCGGTGTGGTGCCGGGGTGCGGCGGCGCCGCCGTCGGTTGCCGGCCTGACCTTTGTCGCCTGGCAGCAGCCGATCGGCTGCGGCGGGGTTGCGGTGTTTCCTGATGATGTCATCGTGGCCGACAAGGATGGCGCGGTGGTCATTCCCGCCGCGCTTCTCGATTATGTCGTGGAGCACGGGCCGGAACAGGAGCGCATGGAAGGCTGGATCATGGGCGAGGTGGACAAGGGCCATCCCCTGCCCGGCCTCTATCCGATGAATGCCGAGACCAAGGCGCGCTACGAAGCGACGCGCAAGGACTAGAGTCCCGTGGGCTGGCTGGAGCTGAAAATTCCTCCCGTCGCGGTCTGGCTGATCGCGGCCGCGCTGGTCTGGCTGCTCGACGCGGCAACGCCGGGGTTGCGGCCGGCGGCCTCACCGCTGTGGATCGCTGCGGCCGGGCTGCTGGCCCTCACCGGAGCCGCAGCCGGAATCGTCGGCGTTCTTGCTTTCCGTGCGGCACAGACAACGGTGCATCCGATGCATCCGGAGCAGACAAGCCGGATGGTGACGGACGGCATCTACCGTTGGAGCCGCAACCCGATGTATCTGGGACTTGCGCTGCTGCTGGCTGCGCTGGTTCTATGGTGGCGTGCTCCGGCGGGGCTGCTGGTGCTGGCTGGCTTCGTCGTTTACATGAACAGGTTCCAGATCATGCCGGAGGAACGGGCACTGGCCGCCAAGTTCGGGGCGGAATTCGACCGCTATGCTGCAAAGGTCAGGCGCTGGCTGTGACCCTAACGAGGTTTTCATGAGCGCTGTCTATTCCGGTGTGTTTCCAATCGCTCCGACGCCGTTTCACCCGGATGGTGGGTTGGACCTGACCAGCGCGGAGAGGCTGTTTGCCCATTATGCCGCCATCGGCTCGGATGGCCTGACCGTCCTCGGCATCATGGGCGAGGCGCCGAAGCTGGAGCCGAATGAATCGATCGCCATGCTGAAGGTCGCGGTGAAGGCCATGGCCGGCAAACCGATCATCGTCGGTGTGTCGGCGCCCGGCTTCGCGGCCATGCGGTCACTGGCGCGCGAGGCGATGGAAGCGGGCGCGGCCGCGGTCATGATCGCCCCGCCGTCCCACCTGCGGACGGATGATTCCATCGTCGGCTATTACGCCGATGCGGTCGCCGCGATCGGCGCTGACGTGCCGTTCGTCATCCAGGATTATCCACTGGTGACATCGGTGCAGATGACGCCGGGCGTCATCCGTCGCATCGTCACCGACAATCCCTCCTGCGTGATGCTGAAGGCCGAGGATTGGCCGGGCCTTGAGAAGATTTCCACCTTGCGCAGATGGCAGGCGGATGGCTCGGTTCGCCCCCTTTCGATCATGACCGCCAATGGTGGACTGTTTCTCGATTTCGAGATGGAGCGGGGCGCTGACGGCTCCAACACCGGCTATGCCTTCCCGGAAATGCTGATCGAGGTCGTGGCCCATGCAAAGGCTAGGCGACGCGATGCGGCGCATGATCTTTTCGACGCGCATCTGCCGCTGCTGCGCTATGAGCAGCAGCCGGGCGTGGGGCTGGCGGTGCGCAAATATGTGATGATGCGGCGCGGGCTGATCGCCTGCGATGCCCAGCGCAAGCCCGGCGGCAGCCTGTCGGCAACGGCGCGCGCCGAGATTGATTACCTGCTCGGACGCCTTGCGAGGACCGATCCGCGCGCAAGCCTGTGACGACATCGATCCACGGCAAGAGCCATCCGCGTTGTCACCGCCTGAGTTTTCTTGATGCTTCTTGCACTTGATTTCTCCTGCAATCGCTCGCACGGTGCGCGGCAGGGAGACGCGGCCCGGAGGCGGCCTGCGTTTTGAATGATTGGTGCAGCACCCCCCGATCGGGCCGGGTTAGGCTGCGCATCCAGACGGGAGAGACCAATGTTGCGAAGCCATATTGCGGGCGCCGCGCTCGCCACCGCGTTGTTGCTGGGTGTGCCGGCGCAGGCACAGGACATCCGGATCGGTGTTGCCGCCGAACCAACGTCGATGGATCCGCATTTTCACAACCTGACGCCGAACAATCAGGTCATGCGGCATATCTTCGAGCCGCTGGTGTTCCAGGACGAGAAGCAGGCGCTCAAGCCGGGGCTGGCGGAAAGCTGGAAGACCGTTGATGACACGACCTGGGAACTCAAGCTGCGCGCCGGCGTGAAATTCCATGACGGATCGGATTTCGGCGCCGACGATGTGCTCGTCACCTTCAAGCGCGCGCCGGATGTGCCCAAGAGCCCGGCCGGCTTTGGCTCGTACATCAAGGGCAAGACCATCGAGAAGGTCGATGACCTGACCCTGCGCATCAAGACGGCAGCGCCCGAGCCGCTGATGCTGAGCCATCTCGCCCAGATCTCCATCATCTCGCGCAAGAACGAGGCGATGACCACCGAGGACTACAATTCCGGCAAGGCCGCCGTGGGGACCGGGCCCTTCAAGTTCGCGGAATTTGTCGCAGGCGATCGTGTCGTGATGGTGCGCAATGACAGCCACTGGGCCGGCAAGCCGACCTGGGGCAAGGTGACCATGCGGCCGGTCAAGTCCGATCCGACGCGCGTCGCGGCGCTGCTGTCGGGCGACCTCGACGTGATCGAGAACGTTCCGACCGCCGACGCCCAGCGACTGAAATCCGACAGTCGGCTGGCCACGTTCAGCGCGCTGTCCAACCGGGTCATCTATTTCCACCTGGACCGGCACCGCGAGGACTCCCCGTTCATCAAGGGCAAGGACGGATCGACGATCAAGAACCCGCTGAACGATCTCAAGGTGCGGCAGGCGCTGTCGAAGGCGCTCAACCGGACAGCGATCGTCGAACGCATCATGGAAGGCGAGGCCCAGCCGGCCGCGCAATTCGTGCCGGACAGCTATGGCGGCACGTCGAAGAACCTGAAGCCGGTTGCCTACGATCTTGATGGCGCCAAGAAGCTGCTGGCCGATGCCGGCTTGCCGAACGGCTTCAAGATCACCATCCATGGACCCAACGGCCGCTACACCAACGATGCCAAGATCCTCGAAGCTGCCGGCCAGATGTGGTCGCGCCTCGGGCTCGATGTCTCGGTGGAGTCGGTTCCGGCGGCGAATTTCTTCTCGCGCGCCACAACAGGCGGGGCCAACGGAATGCCGGAATTCTCGCTGTTCCTCGTGGGCTGGAGCGCCGGAACCGGTGAACCGCTCGATTCGGCGCGGGCACTGACCATGACCTTCGACCGGGCCAAGGGCACCGGAGCGGCCAATCGCGGCCGGTATTCCAACCCGAAAGCGGATGAAATCCTGACCAAGGCATTCCAGACCGTCGATGAAGCCAAGCGCAACGCGCTTGTCGCGGAAGGCACCGAACTCATCATCAACGATGTCGGCATCATCCCGATCCATTTCCCGCTCAACACCTGGGCGGCGAAGAAGGACTACACGATCATCCCGCGGTCGGACGAATACACGCTGGCGATGTCGATGAGCCGGAAATAAGTCAGGGCTGACGCGCGGCACCGATGGTGCCGCGCGCCGGATCAAGAGGCGAACCCCATGCTTGCCTTCATTCTGCGGCGCACCGGTCAGGGGCTGCTGGTCATTGCGGCGATGATCGCGCTGGTGTTTTTCGGCGTGAACGTGATCGGCGATCCGGTGTGGATCCTGGTCAGCCCGGAGATGAACCAGCAGCAGGTGGAGGAAGTCGCCCGCTCGCTGGGGCTGGATCGGCCGATCTACGAACAGTTCTGGCATTTCCTCAAGGGGCTGGCGCAGGGCGATCTCGGCCGGTCGTTCGTGCATGGAACACCGGCCATCGGCCTCATTCTTGAACGCATGCCGGCGACGCTGGAACTGGCATTCGTCGCGCTGGTGATGGCGATCGTGCTCGGCATTCCGCTGGGGCTCTATGCCGGTCTCAAGCCGGATCATCCGCTGGCCCGCAGCATCATGGCGGTGTCGATTCTCGGGTTTTCGCTGCCGACCTTCTGGGTCGGGCTGATGCTGATCATGGTGTTCGCGGTGATGCTCGGCTGGCTGCCGGCGACCGGGCGCGGGCCGGTCGGCCATTTTCTTGGCATCGAGACATCGTTGACCTCGCTGGAAGGTTGGCGGTTCGTGCTGTTGCCGGCGCTCAATCTGGCGCTTCTGAAAATCTCGCTGGTGATCCGCCTGGCCCGTGCCGGCACGCGCGAGGTGGCGCTGCTCGATTATGTGAAATTCGCCCGCGCCAAGGGCTTGTCGCCGCGCCGGGTGATCGGCGTGCATATCCTCAAGAACATCCTGATCCCGATCATCACCGTGCTGGGGCTGGAATTCGGCTCGCTGGTGGCGTTTTCGGTGGTGACCGAGACGATCTTTGCCTGGCCGGGCATGGGCCGGCTGCTGCTGGAAGCGATCCAGCGGCTCGATCGGCCGGTGATCGTGGCTTACGTCATCGTCGTGGTGTGCCTGTTCGTGGTCATCAACCTGGTCGTGGACATCCTCTATTCGCTGGTCGATCCGCGCGTGCGGCTGACGGAGAATGCCGCATGAGCGCCCCCGCCGTTGCCGCTTTTGTCGAGGTTGAAACGCCGCTCAGGCGGTTCGTGCGCCAGTTCTCCGAGGATCGCGTGGCGGTATTCGGGCTGGTGGTCTTTCTTTTGATCGTCGCGCTGGCCCTTGCCGCGCCGTTCTATGCGCCGCAGAACCCCTATGACCTGTCCCGCGTCGATCTGATGGATTCGCGCCAGCCGCCGGGTGCAAAGGCGCTCGACGGCTATACGATGTGGCTGGGATCGGACGGGGTCGGTCGCGACATCTTCTCTGCCATCTTCTACGGGTTGCGCATCTCACTGGCCGTCGGCGCGGCAAGCTGTCTGATCGCGGCGACTTTGGGCATGACGGTCGGGCTGATCGCCGCCTATGCCGGCGGGCGGACGGAAACGCTGATCATGCGGCTGGTCGATCTGCAATTGTCGCTGCCTTCAGTGCTTGTGGCGCTCATCCTCGTGGCGATGTTCGGCAAGGGTGTCGACAAGATCATTCTGGCGCTGGTGCTGGTGCAATGGGCCTATTATGCGCGCACGGTGCGTGGCTCGGCGCTGGTCGAACGGTCGAAGGATTATGTCGAGGCGGCGCGCTGCCTTGGCCTGTCGCACACCCGCATCCTGTTCCGCCACATCCTGCCCAATTGCCTGGCGCCGGTGATCGTGGTCGCGACGGTGCAGACCGCCCATGCAATCTCGCTGGAGGCAACGCTGTCGTTCCTCGGCGTCGGCCTGCCGCAGACAGAGCCATCGCTCGGCGTGCTGATCGCCAATGGCTTTCAATACATGATGTCGGGCAAGTTCTGGATCTCGACCTTTCCCGGCCTTGCGCTGCTGATCACCATCGTCGCCATCAACCTCGTCGGCGACCGGCTGCGCGACGTGCTCAACCCCCGCCTCGAGAAATGACCATGGCGGAGAAGGTGCTCGAAATCGCCGGGCTGAAAACCCACTTCTTCACCCGCGCCGGCGTGGTCAAGGCGGTCGACGGGGTGTCGCTGTCGCTGGCGCGCGGGGAAATCCTCGGGCTGGTCGGCGAATCGGGATCGGGCAAGTCGATCACCGGGTTTTCCATTCTCGGTCTGATTGATCCGCCGGGGCGCATCGTCGAGGGTTCGGTTCGGCTCATGGGCCAGGAGCTTGTCGGGCGCAGCGACAGCCAGATGCAGTCGGTGCGCGGCCGCGATCTGGCGATGATCTTCCAGGACCCGATGATGACGCTCAATCCGGTGCTCAGCGTCGGAACGCAGATGGTCGAGACCGTTCTGGCGCACGAGCAGGTGTCCAAGGCCGAGGCGCGGGCGCGCGCCGTCGCGGCACTGGCGATGGTCGGCATTCCCTCGCCGGAAGAGCGGCTGGATGCCTATCCGCATCAGTTCTCCGGCGGCATGCGCCAGCGCGTCGCCATCGCCATCGCGCTGCTGCACCGGCCCAAGGTGATCATCGCGGATGAGCCGACCACGGCGCTCGATGTGACGATCCAGAGCCAGATTCTCGCGACGGTCCAGGAGCTGTGCCGCACCACCGGCACGGCGCTGATCTGGGTGACGCATGATCTGACCGTCATCGCCGGCCTCGCCGACCGGATCGCGGTGATGTATGCCGGCCGCATCGTCGAGACCGGGCCGGTTGACAGTGTGCTCGATCATCCGCGCCATCCCTACACGATCGGGCTGATCGGCTCAGTGCCAAGTCGCGGCAAACGGGGCGAAAGGCTTGCGCAGATTCCGGGTTCGGCGCCATCGCTGGCCAGCCTGCCGCAAGGCTGCCCGTTTGCCCCCCGCTGCGGCAAGGCGATCGCCGCGTGCCGGAGCGAGAGGCCTGATCTCGAACCGGTCGGACGCTCGCTGGTCGCCTGCCATGTGGCGCAAGGCACGGGAGGCGCCGAATGACGGACCCGCTGATTGCCCTCGATCAGGCCAGCAAGACGTTCGAGCGGCGCATCGATCTGGCCGGCCGTATCGCCAACGTGTTCGGCGCCGGGCTCAAGGATATCCGGCTTCAGGCCGTGGACAGGGTCGATCTCAGCGTCAGCAAGGGTGAAATCGTTGGTTTGGTGGGTGAATCCGGCTGCGGAAAATCCACGGTCGGGCGGCTGGTCGCCGGCATTCACTCGCCGAGTGCCGGACGTGTCCTGTGGCGCGGCATGGATGTGGCAAGCCTCGATGATGCGGGACGGCGTGCCTGCACGCTTGGTATCCAGATGATCTTCCAGGATCCGATGGCCTCGCTCAATCCGCGCATGCGGGCCGGCGACATCGTGGCCGAGGCGGCACTGGTCCATGGTCTGTTCGGCGCTGACGAGCGCGAGGAGCGCGTGGCTGCCGCCTTCAGCCGCGTCGGCCTCGACCCTTCCTATGCCCGTCGCTATCCGCACCAGTTCTCCGGCGGCCAGCGCGCCCGCATCGGCATCGCCCGGGCGCTGGCGGTCGAGCCGGAGGTGCTGGTCTGCGATGAATCGGTCGCCGCGCTTGATGTGTCGATCCAGGCGCAGGTGCTCAACCTGTTCATGGATCTCGGCGAGCAGCTTGGCCTCAGCTACCTGTTCATCAGCCATGACCTCGGCGTGGTGCGTCACATCGCCAGCCGCGTCATCATCATGTATCTCGGCCGCGTGGTCGAAACGGCGCGGACTGAAGCGCTGTTCGACGCTCCTGCCCATCCCTATACCCGCGCCCTGCTCGACAATGTGCCGCGGCTCGACGCGCGCCATCGCAGCTTTGCGACGATCAAGGGAGAAATCCCTTCGCCGATCAATCCGCCGCCGGGCTGCCATTTCCATCCGCGCTGCCCATTGGTGGGTCCGCGCTGCCGCGCCGAAGTGCCGGCCCTGAAGGCCGGACCACATGGCGGCACCGTCGCCTGCCATCTCAATGATGGCGGCACGGCATAGGTTTCATTCCAGAGCGCTTTCAGCGAATTCCAATTCACCCAAAAAGCGCTCTATCTTTTTGTTTTTTCGCATTTTCTTAACGCGAACCGGAAACCACTTCGCTCGAAAATGCTCTAGGAGGCATGACATGGACAACCGCAGCGACCTCTGGCGCCGTGTCGATGAACTGAAGCCGCGCTTCATCGCGCTCAGCGACCGCGTCTGGGGTATGCCCGAGGTCTGCTATACCGAGGTGCGTTCGGCGGCCGAGCACCGGGCGGAACTGGTTGCGCAAGGCTTTGCCGTAACCGATCAGCTCGCCGGCATTCCGACCGCGGTCATGGGGGAGGCCGGCGAGGAAGGGCCGCTGGTCGCCATTCTCGGCGAGTATGATGCCCTGCCCGGTCTCAGCCAGCAAGCCGGGCTCGACCACCACCAACCGATCGAGACCGGCGGCCATGGTCATGGTTGCGGTCACAATCTGCTGGGTTCGGCGGCCCTGCTGGCAGCTTCCGCCGTCAAGGACTGGCTCAAGACCCACGGGGTTCCGGGCCGCGTGCGCTATTATGGCTGCCCCGCCGAGGAAGGAGGCGCGGCCAAGGCGTTCATGGTGCGCGATGGTGCTTTTGCGGGCGTGGACGCCGCCGTCACCTGGCACCCCTCGAGCTGGTGGGAAGTGATGCCGGCGGTGTCGCTGGCCAATACCCGCGCCGATTTTTCCTTCACCGGCAAGGCCTCGCACGCCGCCGCCGCGCCGCATCTCGGGCGCAGCGCGCTCGATGCGGTGGAACTGATGAATGTCGGCGTCAATTACATGCGTGAGCACATGCCGAGCGATGCGCGCGTCCATTATGCGCTGATGGATGCCGGCGGCATCGCGCCCAATGTCGTCCAGGCCCATGCCCGCGTGCGCTATTCGATCCGCGCCATGGACCTGCCGGGCATGCTCGATCTCGTCCGCCGGGTGCGCGCCATCGCCGAGGGCGCGGCGCTGATGACCGAGACCAGGATGCAGATGGCGATCATCAGCGCCGTGTCCAACACGGTCCAGAACCGGACGCTGGAGGCCGCCCTGCAGACGATCCTTGAGGATCTGGGACCGCCGCATTTCGACGAGGCAGACCGCGCCTTCGCCCGCCGCATCCGCGCCACACTGAGCGCCGGCGATATTGCGGCAGCCTGGCGGGCGATCGGCCTTGACGATACCGGCGCCGACCTGTGCGATTTCACCGTCCCGGCCAAGACGGAGCGAAAGCTCCAGATCGGCTCCACCGATGTCGGCGACGTGTCCTGGGCCGTGCCGACCGTGCAGGCGCATGCGCCGACGCTGGCCATCGGCACACCGCTCCATACCTGGCAGGTGGTGGCGCAGGGCAAGTCGCCGCATGCCCACAAGGCGATGGTCCAGGTCGCCAAGGCGATGGCGGCGACGGCCATCGCGGTTCTCACCGATCGCTCGTTGCGTGAGGCGGCGCAGGCAGAACATGCCCGCTTCCTTGCGCGCACACCCTATGTCTCGCCGATGCCGCCGGAGGTCCGGCCGCCGTTGACCATGTCAACCGGCTGACCAGATCGCAGCACCTCACCCTGTGGCCTGGCTCCGGTCAATCTCGTCCCGCGATGGAAGATCCGCGCCATGGCGCCCGCAGGTGATCGCGGCGGCGTGGCAGCAGCGGGTCAGCAGGGCGGCAAGATCGGTCTCGCCAAGGCCAGCGATGCCGGCACGGTCACGGATTCCTGCAGCCAGCAACCCGGCGATCAGCGTCGCCTGAAAGGTGTCGCCGGCGCCGACCGTATCGACCACTGCGACCGGCGGCGCCGGGCAGTCCAGCCGCAGCCTGCGGGTCAATGCCACGGCGCCATTTGGCCCGCGCGTGATGATCACCACAGCCGGCCCCTGATCGAGCCAGCGGAGAGCGATTCTCTCCGGCGGCTCTCCGGGGTGCAACCGGTCAAGATCCTCATCGGAGGCTTTCACAACAGCGACATGCGGCAGCAGCGCGTCAATGCGCCGGCGCCAGATCGCCATGTCCGGCTCGACGGTTGGGCGGATGTTGGGATCGAGCGTTATGAGCCGATGGCGTTCGCGCGCCAGCAATGCGGCAACCGCATCGGCCACCGGTTGCGCCACCAGCGTATAGGAGCCGGCATGCACCCCGGTAACCTCGGGGCCGAGCACCGGCAGATCCGCCAGAGTCAGGCTGATATCGGCCGCCGCATGGCCATAAAAAGTGTAATGCGGCACGCCTCCAGAACCGAGGCTGACGAGACTGAGCGTCGTCGGGTTCGGCTTGCGGCAGAGATAGCGACCATCGACCCCCTCGGCGGCGATATGAGCCGCAAGGCGGGCACCAAGCGGATCCTCCGACAGGCCGGCGAAAAAGCCGGCGCGTTCGCCCTGCCGCGCCAGACCGATCGCCACATTGAGCGGCGATCCGCCGATCACCGCCGTGAGCCCGACTGGTCCACGCCCGGGCTCATCGCGCAGGAACACATCGTAGAGCGCTTCGCCGCACACCAGAAACATCAGAGGTCCATCGGTCATTGATTGGCCGCGGGTGCGATCCTGTCCAAATCCACCCTCCGGCGCAAGCACGGCATCCACTTGATCGGAACATGCCAGGCGGTAGTTTGATGTGCCCCTGCGCCGCCGGATGATCCCACGGCTCGGGGACGTGTTTGTCCAACCCTGCCGCCCCTTCGAGCCCGAGCATGAACCAGCACCGCCTTCCCCGCCCTGATGCCGGCGCTCTTGGCGATGTCGTGATGATCCTAAGCCAGCGTTTCGGAGCACGGGCCTCGATCAATGACAGCCTGCGCGACCAGCACAGCCACGGCGAGGGGCTGCCCACCATCGGAAAACCCGACATCGTGGTGTTTCCGGAGAGCAACGAGGAGGTCGCGTTCATCCTGTCGACCTGCAACGATCGCAGGGTGCCGGTGGTGCCGTTCGGCGCGGGGTCGTCGCTGGAAGGTCAGCTTGCCGCGCTGGCGGGCGGGGTGAGCGTCGACATGCAGCGCTTCGACAAGGTTCTGGATGTCAATCCGGACTCGATGGATTGCCGGGTCGGCGCCGGTGTGACGCGTGAGGCGCTGAACGCGCATATCCGCGATACCGGTCTGTTCTTTCCGGTCGACCCCGGCGCCAATGCCTCGATCGGCGGCATGGCCGCAACGCGTGCCTCCGGCACCAATGCCGTCCGCTATGGCACGATGCGTGAAAACATCCTCGGGCTGACCGTGGTAACGCCCGACGGGCACATCATCCGCACCGGCAGCCGCGCCCGCAAATCCTCCGCCGGCCTCGACCTGACCCATCTTTATGTCGGCTCGGAAGGCACGCTCGGCATCATCACCGAGGTTCAGCTCAAACTTTACGGCGTGCCGGAGAGCATCGTTGCGGCCACCTGCCAGTTCGACGATCTCGACAGCGCGGTCGGCGCGGTGGTCGCCTCGTTGCAGGCCGGGTTGAAACTCGCTCGCATCGAACTCCTCGACGAGGTGCAGGTCAAAATCTGCAACGCCTATTCCAGCCTCGGCCTGCCGGAGACACCGCATCTGTTCCTCGAATTCGTCGGCTCGAAATCCGGCACCGACGAGGATGTCGCCTTCATGAAGGCGATTGTCGCCGATCACGGCAGCGGCGATTTCCAGTTCGCCGAACGGCTGGAGGATCGCAACCGGCTGTGGAAGGCGCGGCACAATTGTTACTATGCCTGCATGGCCTATGCGCCCGGCCTGAAAAACATGGGCACCGATGCCTGCGTGCCGATCTCGGCGCTGCCACAGGTGCTGCTGGAAACCAGGGAGGATGCACGCCGCTCCGGGCTGATCACGCCGATCGTCGGCCATGTCGGCGACGGCAATTTCCACCTCGGCATCATGTTTGATGAGAACGATCCGGACCAGGTCGAAAAAGCGGAGGGCATGGCGTTCCGCGTCGCCCGCCGGGCCATCGCCGCCGGCGGCACATGCTCGGGCGAGCACGGCATCGGCGTGCACAAGATCGTCCATCTCGAAGCCGAACACGGCTATGGCGCCGAGATCATGAAACAGATCAAACGCACGCTCGACCCAAACGGGATCATGAACCCGGGAAAATTCTACACGCCCTGAGCGATGGCAGCGCGACGCGGCCTGGGCGAGCCTTTGCGCGGACGGGCAAGGCCGGCGGCAGCCGGTCGGTGAGGGTTACACTCAACCGGGTAGGGGTTTCCGGTCTCTACCGACTGGATGCAGGCCCGTATCAGCGGATCGCTCTCCATGCGAGCCCGCTTCTCCTCAGGCGAGAGCCCCTTGAGCAATGGGCAGAATTCCGGATCAAAACGCATTGCACCGGCTCTTGCATGCACCATTTCAAGCGCTCCCGCTCCAAAGCATCGGACAACAACCAGCTCGACCATTCCGGCAAGCTGCGGCCCATGGGCTTCGTTATTGCGACAAATTGTCGCTGAACTTCCGTCGCATCCTATCACCGATCCAGCCGCTGTCCACTCGCACGACGGACTTGTTCAAAACGTTGCGACAGACGATGGTTGATCAGATCCGCTCATACAGAAACGCCCGCAAACGCCCCAGATCGGCGATCTGCAAGCGGTCGCGGGAGAACTGGACGCCGTATTCCCTGAGCTGTTTCAGGGCACGGGAGAAGTTCTCCGGTGCCATGCCGAGGCGGCCGGCGATCAGCTGCTTCTCATACGGCAGGATCAGCGCCCGGGCGCCGGCGCGCGCTTCCGACAGGTTCAGGATCATCGCTGCAACGCGGACCGGGCCGGTCATCGCCTTGAGTTCTTCAACATGCCCGACCAGCAGCCGCAAATCGGCCGCAGCCGCAGCGAGCAGGGTCATCGACAATTTGCTGTCGGTTGCCATGCTCCGGCGCAGCGCCGCTACATCGAGCGCCATCAGGCGCACCGGGGTCACCGATTCCACGGTGGCTGAACAAGGTTTGCCGGAAAGACCCTCTGCGAGCATCAGCGTGCGGCCGGGGCCGCAGATCGACAGCACGGCCGCCTCGCCTTCCGCAGATGACCGGACCAGCTTGGCCATTCCCTTGAGCACGACAAAGCAGGTCTCGACCGGCGCTCCCCATTCGCACAGGGTCACTGCCTTGCCGGTGACCCGAACCGTCTGCTGGTCAAGCAGCGTGGAAAGCACCGATTCGGGCAATCGCCCGAACAGCGAGGCATGGCGGACGGTCCAATTGTCCTCCTGTGTCGCTGGCACGATGGACATGGCTGCTTGTGGCATGCGCCCCTCTTTTCTGCTCACCGGTTGCCTAGATCACGCTGTGTTTTGATAGAACCATCAAAACACAGATAACGTGATCGTTATCAAGTGTTTAGAGCATGCTTATCGCGATTAACCGGCTTCCACTTAATCGCAGCATGCTCTTGCATCCGTCCGGTTCAACCGCGCGGCGTCTTGCGGTCCAGCGGAGCGGCGAGGCTGGCTGTGACCGGAACGGTGGTTCCAGCCAGATCGATGGCCCAGGAGCGTGCATCGAGCCAGCGCTGATCGATTGGTTCGTGCGCCTCGGCCCAGCCGAGCGCAACGATGCCGCCGAGGCTGGCGCCGAAGGCAGCCGAGGTGATTTCGCCCACCGGCCTGCCATCGGCAAGAATGGCCTCCCCGCCCCAGGCCATCTGATCGCCCGGGCGTGGACCGACAAGGGCGATTAGCCGCCTTGTGCGCGGCGCCTTCCTGGCGGCCTGCGCGGCCTCACGGCCGATGAAGTTGCCCTTGCCGAGCGCGACGGCAAAGCCGAGCCCCGCCTCGAACGGGTTGACGTCCGGTGTCAGTTCGCGGCCCCAGGCGCGGAAGCCCTTCTCGATGCGCAGCGAATCCACGGCGTAATAGCCGACATCCCGGAGGCCGAGATCGGAGCCGGCCTCATGCAGCGTATCGTAGATCGCCGGCGTGAACTCGACCGGCGCATAAAGCTCGAAACCATCGCCGAGATAAGACCGGCGGCAGGCCCAGGTGGTGGCATAGCCAATGGTGATCTTGCGGATGGCGTTGGCCGGAAAGGCATCACCGTCGAAGTTCTGCGGCGAGACCCGCGCCAGAAGTTCCGCCGCGCGCGGGCCCGCCAGCGCCAGCACGGAATAAGACGAGGTAACATCCGTCAGGCTTGCACCGCCGGGCAGATGGCGGCGGATCCAATGGGCATCGCGCGTTGCCTGCGCGGTACCGGTAAGCAAGAGATAGGCATCGGGGGCAATGCGGGCGATGGTCAGATCGCTTTCGAATGTGCCGCGACTGTTGAGCAGTGCCGAATAGACCGAGGTGCCGACGGGAACGGCGACATCGTTGGCGGCAATGTGCTGCAGAGCCGCTTCAGCATCGGGCCCCTGCACCAGATATTTGGCAAAGCTGCTCATATCGACCAGGCCCACCGCCTCGCGGCAGGCGCGATGTTCGGCGGCTACCGTTTCGAGCCAGTTCTGCGGCCCGAACGAATAGCGGATGGTTTTCTCGGCCTCGGAGCGGGCGAAATAATTGGCGCGCTCCCAGCCCATGCGCGAGCCGAACACTGCGCCTTTCGCAGCCAGCCGTTCATAGAGCGGCGAGCGGCGGAAAGGCCGGGCGCTTGCCAGTTCACGGTTCGGCCAGGGCATGGCGTAGTGCAGGCCGAGAACCTCCTTGACGCGATCCTTCAGCCAGGCCGGATTGTTGTTGAAATCGGCAAAGCGACGGATGTCGACCGGCCAGAGATCGCTGGTCGGCTCGCCAGCAACCATCCATTCCGCCAGCGCCCGCCCGGCCCCGCCGGCCGAGGCGATGCCCATCGAATTGAACCCGGCGCCGACAAAGACTCCGGCGACTTCCGGCGCCTCGCCGAGGATGAAATTATTGTCCGCTGTGAAACTCTCCGGCCCGTTGAGGAAGGTCTTGATTTCAGCGGTTTCCAGCGCCGGAACACGGTGCAGCGCATTTTCCATCAGAATGGCAAACTGGTCCCAATCGTCAGGCAGCAACTGGAACTCGAAAGGATAGGGAATGCCGTTCATGCCCCAGGGCTTGGCGTCCGGCTCGAAGCCGCCCATCACCAGCCCGCCGACCTCCTCCTTGAAATAGATGTAACCATCAGGATCGCGCATCACCGGCAGATCGGGTGTCACACCGTCGATCCTGCCGGTCACGACATACATGTGCTCGGCCGAATGCAGCGGCACCGAGACGCCGCACATCCGGCCGATCTCGCGCGACCATTGGCCGGCGCAAATGGCGAGCATCTCGCAGTCCACCCGCCCCTGATCGGTCACGACCGCCTTCACCCGGCCGTTCTCTACCTCGATCGCGGTGACGCGCACCTGTTCTCGCACGACCGCCCCGCCGTTGCGCGCTCCGCGCGCCAGCGCCTGGGTGATATCAGCCGGGTTGGCCTTGCCGTCGCCTGGCAGCCAGACGCCGCCGACGAGATCGTCGGTGCGCATCACCGGCCATTTGTCGCCGGCCTCCTTCGGGCTCAATTCCTCGATCTCGACGCCTTGCGCCCGGGCCGCCGAAATGGTGCGGCGCAGCTGGGTCATCCGCTCCGGCGTGCGCGCCACCGAGACCGAGCCGCAGCGTTTCCAACCGGTGGCAAGCCCGGTTTCTGCTTCAAGCGAGGCGTAAAGCTCCGTCGAATAGCGGATGAGCCGCGTCATCGAGGAATGGCTGCGCAACTGCCCGACGAGACCGGCCGCATGCCATGTCGTGCCGCAGGACAGCCGCCCCTGCTCCAGCAGCAGCACGTCCTTCCAGCCGAGCCTGGTCAGATGGTAGGCGAGAGAGCAGCCAACGATGCCGCCGCCGATGATCACCACGCGCGCTTGAGTGGGAAATGTCATGGCATCCTCCTGCAAGCGGGCATGGTGCCCCATTCCGTCAGAAAAGCAATGAAAACCACAAATTCGGTCAAACTATCCGATTACGACCCGGATACCGCGCGCGCCGAGTGCCATGGCTATCGGAAGGGGCAGTTCACGATCGACCAGAAGCCCCGCGCATTGCGCATCGCCCGCTATGCGACTCGGCAGGACGCGGCCGAATTTGCTGGAATCGGCCATCAGGAAGCCGCGCTCGGCCGCCTTGATCAAGGCGCTGCGTGTGGTTGCGCCCGTCCGGGTGTAATCGGTCAGAAAGCCCTCCTCGTCGACGCCGCCGATGCTGGCGAAGGCGAAATCGGCCGACAGCCGCGCGATGGCCCGCCGGGCCTCGGGGCCGGAACTGGCCTCCTCGTTGCGGTCGAATTCGCCGCCGATCAGATACACGCGGACACCGGCCAGCCGGCTGACAATGCGCGCATTGGCTGGCGAGGTCGTATGGACGGTCAGGCGCCGGCATCCGCAGCGCACCAGGGCGCGCGCCACGGCTTCGGTCGTCGTGCCGGAATCGAGCAGAATGGTCATGCCATCGCCGACCAGCGAGGCGGCGAGCCGGGCGATGGCTTCCTTGCCGGCGCGATTGACAGTGCGACGGTTGGTGAAAGGGGCTTCAGAACTTTCGCTGTGCAGCGCACCGCCATGGACGATGGACAGCCGACCGTCCACCGACAGGACCTTGAGATCGCGCCGGATCGTCTCGCGCGAGACGCCCAGCACGCGCGACAGTTCCTCGACCGTCACCGATCCGGACGTCTCAAGCCTGGCTAGAATGGCGCGGTGCCGTTGGGCTGCAATGTCACGGGTCATGGAGCGGGATCGCCAGAAAGGTGTTCCAGCCTAGAGCATGCTGCGATCAGACGGAACCATTCTGCGGCCACAGACGATGTGCCTCCCAAATCCCTCACAAGGCCCTGAGGTGGCGCATCGGCCGCCCCTGGGTGATGGCTTGTGCCGCCCGCAGGATGCCTTGCGCATCCAGGCCGTAGTGCCGGTAGAGATCGGCGATGGTGCCGGTCTGGCCGAAGTGCTCCACGCCGAGGGCGCGGGTACGATGGCCATGCACCGCGCCGAGCCAGCTTAATGTGGCGGGATAGCCATCGACCACGGTCACCAGCACGCAATGCGGCGGAAGGGTGCCGAGCAACCGCTCGATATGGCTTTCGGCATGGACGAGGCCGCCTTCCCGGGAGCGCTGGGCGGCGGAGAGACCGGCGGTCAGCCGGTCCGCCGAGGTCACTGCCAAAAGGCCGATGTCGCGCCGGTCCCCGCCCATCAGCCCGACAGCCTCGATGGCCTCGGGCGCCAGCGCACCGGTAAAGGCGATCACCACTTCGGCATTCGGCCCCGGTTTGCGCATCCAGTAGGCGCCGTCGATGATGTCGCGCTCAAGGTCCGACGTCATCGTCCGCGCCGGCTGCTCCAGCGGGCGGGTGGAGAGGCGAAGATAGACCGAGCCCCCGGTGGCATCGCGCAGCCAGGTTCTTTCACTGACATTGCGGGCATCAGGTTCGGCCTCGCCGTCGCGCTGCATGTAGTCAAAGGCAAAGCGCATCATCACGGCGAGTTCATCGACGAAGGCAGGCTCGAACGCACACAGACCGTCCTGCGCCATGCCGACCAGCGGCGTGGCGATCGACTGATGCGCCCCGCCTTCTGGCGCAAGCGTAACGCCGGAAGGCGTCGCAACCAGCAGGAAGCGCGCGTCCTGATAGCAGGCGTAGTTGAGTTGATCTGCGGCACGCAGGATGAACGGATCGTAGACGGTGCCGATCGGCAGCAGCCGCGCGCCGTTGATCGAATGGCTGAGGCCGAAGGCCGACAGGGCGATGAACAGGTTGGATTCGGCAATCCCGAGTTCGAGATGCTGGCCCTCAGGCGAGAATTCCCAGGTGTAGGTCGAGGGAATGCGCTCGGCCTTGAACGTATCGGCCATACTCTGGCGGGCGAACAGGCCACGCCGGTTCACCCAGGGGCCGAGATTGGTGGAGACGGTCACATCCGGCGAGGTGGTGACGATGCGGGCGGCAAGCTCGCTATCGGAGCGCGCGATCTCGTTGAGGATCTGGCCGAAGCCCATCTGGGTCGAGACGGGCTTGCCGCCATGGGCGGGAGTTGCCAGCGCTTCGGGAACCGCAATGCGCGGCGCGGCAAGACGCCGTTTGCCGGCGGCGAAGAATGGCGACGCATCGACAAAACGCTGCAAATCGGCTGCCGGAAGGCGACTGCCCTCCCATTTGTCCCATTCATGGCCAGGCCGCACGTTCGAACGGGCGCGGAACTCTTCCATCTGAGTCGGCGTCATCAGGCCGGAGTGGTTGTCCTTGTGGCCGGCCAGCGGCAGGTTATGCCCCTTGACGGTGTAACAGATGAACAAGGTCGGACGATCATGCATCCGCGCCGCTTCGAAGGCTTCCACCAGCGAGGGCAGGTCATGGCCGCCGAGGTTGCTCATCAGCGCCGCCAGTTCGCTGTCGCTGCGCCGGGCGATCAGCGCCGAAGCTGCGCCCTGATCGCCAATGTCGTCGTTGAGCCGCTTGCGCCAGGCTGCGCCGCCCTGGAAGGTCAGCGCCGAATAGAGCTGGTTGGGGCAATTGTCGATCCAGCGCTTCAGTTCGGCACCGCCCGGTTCGGCGAAGGCGGAAAGCTGCATCTGTCCGTATTTGACGATCACCACATCCCAGCCGAAATTCGAGAACATCGCCTCGAACTTCTCCCACAGGCCCTCGCGCACCACGGCGTCGAGGCTCTGGCGGTTGTAGTCGACGATCCACCAGGTGTTGCGCAAGCCATGCTTCCAGCCTTCGATCAACGCCTCGTAGATGTTGCCCTCATCCATCTCGGCATCGCCGACGAGGGAGATCATCTTGCCCTCCATGCCGTTCAGCCAGCCATGGGCGGCGACGTAATCCTGCACCAGTGAGGAGAACAAGGTTTGTGCCACGCCAAGCCCGACCGAGCCGGTGGAGAAATCCACGTCGTCAATGTCCTTGGTGCGGCTGGGATAGCTTTGTGCGCCCTTGTAGCCGCGGAAGTTCTCCAGCTTGGCGCGGGTCTGGTTGCCGGCGAGATACTGAAGCGCATGAAAAATCGGCGAGGCATGCGGCTTGACCGCAACCCGATCCTCCGGCCGCAGCGCGCCGAAATACAGCGCCGTCAGGATGGTTGCCATCGACGCCGAGGAGGCCTGATGGCCGCCCACCTTCACCTCGCCGGCGGGGCGGAGATGATTGGCGTTGTGGATCGTCCAGGCGGCGAGCCACAGCGCGCGGCGCTCGATATCGGCGAGATAGGGCAGACGCGAATCCATGGCTTCCTCCTGAGATGCGCATTCTAGCGCACGCTTGACAGGATTCTTGCCAAAGTGAGCAGTATGATGCAGAGTTTTTGGCATACTTCACTATGATCAAAGCACTTCTTGATGAAATCCGCCGATACGCCGCTTGATGCGATTGATGCGCGCATTCTTGCCGAGTTGCAGCGCGACGGCCGGATGACGATTACCGACCTTGCCGAGCGGGTGGGATTGTCGGCCTCGCCGTGCCTCAGGCGCGTGCGCATGCTCGAGGATGCCGGCGTCATTGCCGGCTATGTGGCGGTGGTCGACCAGAACAAGGTGGGGCTTGAGGTCAATGTCTTTGCCTCGATCCGCCTCGAACGCCAGCGGGAGGAAGAACTTGAACGGTTCAATGCCGCCGTGGCGCAATGGCCGGAGGTGATGGAATGTTACCTGATGACCGGCACACGCGACTACCTGATGCGGATCGTGGTCGGCAGCCTGGGCGACTACGAGCGCTTCATCAAGGAAAAGCTGTCGCGGCTTGACGGGGTTGCCTCGATCGAATCGAGCTTCGCGCTGTCGAGGGTCAAGCACGCAACAGCCGTGCCGATTGTGCAAAACCGGCGTTGACGCTGCCCCGCCACCTCAGGCACAAACCGCTGCGCACCCGGCGCTGATCCCGCGATGAGGCAAACCATGGCCCGTTCAAACACCTATCGTCTTGCTGTCATTGCCGGCGACGGCATCGGCAAGGAAGTGATGCCCGAGGGTCTGCGCGCTCTGGAGGCAGCGGCGAGGAAGCACAAGTTCTCGCTCGATCTCGATCATTTCGGCTTTTCCTCGTGGGACTACTACGAGAAGCACGGCAAGATGCTGCCCGACGACTGGAAAGCGCAGATCGGCGGGCATGATGCGATCTACTTCGGCGCCGTCGGCATGCCGGACAAGATCCCCGACCATATCTCGCTGTGGGGCTCGCTGCTGCTGTTCCGGCGCGAATTCGACCAGTATGTGAACCTCAGGCCCGTCAAGCTGATGCCCGGCGTGCCGGCACCGCTGGCGAACCGCAAGCCCGGCGACATCGACTTCTTGGTCGTGCGCGAGAACACCGAGGGCGAATATTCCTCGATCGGCGGCCGGATGTTCGCCGGCACCGAGCGCGAGTTTGTGGTTCAGGAATCGGTGATGACCCGCATCGGCGTTGACCGCATCCTGAAGTATGCCTTTGAACTCGCCCGGCGCCGCCCGCGCAAGAAGCTGACCAGCGCGACCAAATCCAACGGCATCTCCATCACCATGCCCTATTGGGACGAGCGCGTCGCGGAGATGAAGAAGGCGTTCCCGGACGTCGCCGTCGATCAATACCACATCGACATTCTCACCGCCCATTTCGTGCTCAACCCTGACAGGTTCGATGTCGTGGTCGCCTCGAACCTGTTCGGCGACATCCTTTCCGATCTCGGGCCCGCCTGCACCGGCACCATCGGCATCGCGCCATCAGGCAACATCAACCCGGAGCGCAGGTTTCCCTCGCTGTTCGAGCCGGTGCATGGCTCGGCACCGGACATCGCCGGCAAGGGAATCGCCAACCCGATCGGCCAGATCTGGTCGGCGGCGATGATGCTCGACCATCTCGGAGAGCGCGAGGCGGCCGCCACAATCGTCCGCGCCATCGAGGAGGTACTGGCAAAGCCGGCCTATCGCACCCGCGATCTCGGCGGCCCGGCCAATACAGTTGAATGCGGCAAGGCAGTCGCGGATGCGATTGCCTGACCGGCTTGCCCCGCGCGGCCGCTTAGAGCATTCCAACTCAAGTAAAAGTGCTCTGTTTTTTTGTTTTTCGCATTTTCTTAATGCGAACCAGAATCCGCTTCGCTTGAAAATGCTTCAGGTGCACCGATAGCGCCAATCACTCCAGCCCTGCAATGGGAGCACGACGGACCATGACAAACGCCATAATCGGCATCATCGTTGCCTCGGATCGCGCCTCGTCCGGGGTCTACGAGGATCGCGGCGGGCCGGCG
>DAOMXG010000021.1:0-21531 GCA_035436995.1 Beijerinckiaceae bacterium | reverse complement strand
GCCTGGCGAGGAGGCCGGCGTACCGTCCGTCCGCAGCGAGGCGGCGAGCCGGACATCGTCGCTGCCGGCCAGCCCGGCCTTGCCAAGATAGTCGATCCGCACGCGGGTCGTGCCGGTATGCTTGAAATCGAGCGCATTGGCGACCCGCTCCGACACATCCATGACCCGGCCGCCATGATAGGGGCCGCGATCATTGACGCGGACGATCACCGAATGGTTGTTGCGCAGGTTGGTGACGCGCGCATAGCTCGGCAACGGCATGGTGGGATGCGCCGCCGAATAGGAGCGACGATCATAGACCTCGCCGTTGGCGGTCTTGCGGCCATGGAACGCCTCGCCATACCACGAGGCCATGCCCGACTGGGTATGGCCGACAGGCCGGTCGGACGGGTAATAGGTGCGTCCGGCGATCCGGTAGGGGTTGCCGATATGATACTTGCCGCCGCCCTTGGGCACATCCTGCCCCTCGGCCACGACACGCGGGCTGGCGTTGCCGTATCTGGAGGAATCGGCAAAGGCACCGACCTCCTTGCTGGTGCTGCGCGCAGCCCGCTGCGGCTGGCTGGCGCAATTGGCAACCAGCAACCCAACCATTCCAGCGACGCAGAAACGCGCCAGACGGTGCGCGGCACCATCCAACGATCGAGCCGCGCGGCCATTGCGATCGGCCGCCAGCTTCGCCCCATTCCGTTCAGTCATCATCACTCCGTCGAGACGGCAAACGCGACTTTCCGCTCGATTTGAACGAACGGCACCATAATCCGTTCAGGTTGACGGCATCCTAACCCAGTTTTCCGGTCTTTGCCATGCAGTGGGTCAAGGAATGGTTGCAAGAGTGTTGCGAATGCAGGGTTAACCTGCCGGCTGCGGGGCGGAGGGGGGGGCATCGGCGGTCTCGCCATGCGGGAAGCCCGCCCCCTGTCGACGCCCTCTCCGTCAAGCAGTAAGGACGCGCGCTCCATGATGTCGACCGTGCGAACAAATCGCTGCGGCGGCTGGCCGCTGACCTGTTCAACCAGCAGGAGAAGGAAGACCTGTCAGATACCGCGAAAATGCCCCGACCCAGCGGAGAGTACCACGCAAGGGCGCTCAGGCCGCGCAAACGGAGGCCGGTTCAGCGCTTCCCGCCGGCCGTCTTCGCCGGAACCCAGGGGGCGTTCATGGCGTCAAGGACCTCCTGGGCGCTGGATTCATCCAACCCGGGAGCGTAAGCGACGACATTTTCATTCATACGCCGGGTCCATGCATCGAACTTGTCACCGAGCTGAGCCCTGAGAACCGGTTCGAGCTTTCTGCCGAGTTCTGCCCAGCTGTCGAGCGCTGCGTCATTCGACCATTGTGTCATTGCCGTTCACTCATTTCCTGTCTGCCAAGCGGTCAGGCAACGCTGGAGACACACCAAAACACCCGCGAGCCGTCGATTCGACCCCGGGAGGATAGGCTCAGCAGGTAATCAGCAGGTAAATAGTGCATCGATGCAGCACCTGCAACCCCCGACTGCCTAGCCTCGGGCCGTTGCCCCGACCTTCGACACGACGCAGAGGTTGTAGGACAAAATTCCGGAAGTCAATAGCTGAATTAATACCTAGGCCTATCTTCCTACCTCTTTGCCGCCTTTCCGCAACATTGTTCCATCGAATGTTGGTTCAGGGCGGCTCCATTGCGCTCGATTCGCTTGAAGTCGGAAGCCGGCTCAATTTTAATCGATGCCTGATTCTGCGGTGCGGCATTGCGGAGAAGATTCTACTATGGCCCGATCTGGCGGCGTTACAGTGTTCGAAATCATCCGGCGCACATTTCCAGAGGGAACGGACGATCTTGCCGGCACCGATGTTTCGAAGGCGCCCGACTGGCCACCGGATCTTTTCGCCGTCTGCGCCTTCCTGCTCGAACGCTCCGGCACGTATCAGAACATCAATCCCGGCCACGGTGACCCAGCAGGGTCGGTCAACCCCACCCTGACGCATGCGGACCATGAAGCCCTGCTTGGACTTGCCGACGAATGGAAAAAGAGGCTCAGCACCGTGCCGGCAGGCGTTCAGGCGCTTTGGACAGAGCTGCTCGACGACGGAAAAACCAAGAAGTTCAATGTGCGGATAAAGACTGGCGAGACCCTGCCAGCATGGGTCATCGCCGCCTACAAGCTGCTGATCATTGCCGATGAAGTCTGCGAAAATACTGGTTATGTCGACGCCCCTCCCTCCAGCGGCACCCCAACCACAGTTGCCGTTATCGTTGCTTTTAATGAGACCAATGCCCGCGCCCGTGGTCGGAAACACTTTTTCCACGCGCACGGGACACACAGCACGCCGGTGCCCATATTCTCCATCACCCAACGCGCATCAATGGACATGCTGGCGGTGCAGCCGAAGTCGCGCACGGCGCAGGTCGGCGTCACCATGCGCACGTTCAGCAAGCATCTTGCCCTGCTGCCGCCGGTCACACGCATCAACACCGCATGGCAGCGATTTGCCACGGCCGGCAGCGACGACGGAGAAGACCTCAATCTGCTGCTGATCCCGTTTCCTTACCGAATCGAGGCCGGGTGGTGGACGGCCAAAACGGTCGAGACAAACCCGCCGCTGAAATGGGGGAACTTCGAACTCGAACAGCGCTGGCTAGAGGGCATGACCGCCGAGCAACTCGGCGCGTTCGTGTCCCTGCTCGCCGAAAAATCCGGCAGGACAATCCATGGCGTGGTTTTCCCGGAACTGTCGCTGACAACAGCCCTCCACCGCGATCTGACCGAACAGCTTGCCTCCACCAATCCGGAGATCGAGTTTGTGATAGCCGGGTCCAGCGACAATTGTGACGACGACAAGGGCAATTTCGCGTTGGTCAGCAATATCTACCGGGCCCCGGCAGGCGGATCGAGCGGATCGGCAGCGCCGCCGGCGAACATAGAACACATCTCACAGGGAAAACACCATCGCTGGCGCATCGATCCACGCCAGTGCATCGCCTATGGCCTAACCGGCAAACTCTGTGATGACACCGACTGGTGGGAGACCATGGAACTCGGCAGGCGGCAGATCTACACCCACGCCTTCCGCAACAAATCCAGCTTCGCTGTCCTGATCTGTGAGGATCTGGCCAGAACCGACCCTTGCCATGAAACGATCCGGAGTCTCGGGCCGAATATCGTGATCGCGCTGCTGATGGACGGCGTGCAGATCGCCCAGCGCTGGCCGGGGTACTATTCGCTCGGGCTGTCCGAGGACCCGGGATCGTCCGTGCTCACCTTTACCTCCCGCGGCCTGATCCAGCGGGCCCAGGACGAGAATCGGAAACAGGCGACAGTTATGGGCAAATCGGCCCGCCCGCCGAACTGGTCGGTCGCGATGTGGCGTGACGGCTCCAGCGCGGAGGTGCGTGAACTGCATTGCCCGCCCGGAAACGACGCGATCATCCTCTGCATAAAGGGCAGAAAAATCCCCGAACGGACCTTCGACGGTCGCATCAGGCCAGAAGCCATCCGCTGGGAATTCCGGTCAGCGGAGGCGTTTGGTCTGTCAGATGCGGATCGCAGCAGAATGCCGAAAGCGCCTGTGGGCTGAGCGTTTTCGTTCAGAAATGCCCTTGCGGCGGCCGCCCAGAAGCCGCCCTACTCCCATTCAATGGTGCCGGGCGGCTTGGAGGTTACATCATAGACGACGCGGTTGATGCCGCGCACCTCGTTGATGATGCGCGTCGCGGTGCGGCCGAGGAAAGCCATGTCATAGGGGAAGAAATCCGCCGTCATGCCATCGACCGATGTGACCGCCCGCAATGCCAGAACGTGATCGTAGGTGCGCCCGTCGCCCATCACGCCGACCGTGCGCACGGGGAGAATGACGGCAAAGGCCTGCCAGATCCTGTCGTAGAGGCCGGCATTGCGGATCTCTTCCAGATAGATCGCATCGGCCTTGCGCAGAATATCGAGCTTTTCGGGCGTGATCTCGCCGGGACAGCGGATGGCCAGCCCCGGCCCGGGGAACGGGTGGCGGCCAACGAAAATCTCGGGCAGACCGAGTTCGAGGCCCAGCGCCCGCACCTCGTCCTTGAACAGCATCCGCAGCGGCTCGACGAGCTTCATGTTCATGCGCTCGGGCAGGCCGCCGACATTGTGATGCGACTTGATCGTCACCGACGGGCCGCCGGTGAAGGAGACGCTCTCGATCACGTCAGGATAGAGCGTGCCCTGCGCCAGGAACCCGGCGCCGCCCACCTTTTTCGCCTCGGCCTCGAACACATCGATGAACAGCTTGCCGATGGTCTTGCGCTTGACCTCGGGATCGGACACGCCGGCCAGCGCGCCGAGGAAAGTCTCCGAGGCATCGGCATGGACCAGCGGGATGTTGTAGTGATCGCGGAACAGCCGCACCACCTCGCCCGCCTCGCCCTGGCGCATCAGCCCGTGATCGACAAAGACGCAGGTGAGCTGATCACCGATCGCTTCGTGGATCAACACCGCCGCCACAGCCGAATCGACGCCGCCGGAAAGGCCGCAGATCACCCTGCCCTTGCCGACCTGGGCACGGATGCGGTCGATCTGCTCGGCGCGGAACGCCTTCATCGTCCAGTCGCCGGCCAGCCCGGCGATCCTGTGGACGAAATTGGAGATCAGCTTCGCCCCATCAGGCGTATGCACCACCTCGGGGTGGAACATGGTGGTGTAGTAGCGGCGCTTCTCGTCGGAGGCGACGGCGAAGGGCGCGTTTTCCGATTGCGCCTTGACGGTGAAGCCGGCCGGCAGGCGAGTGACGCGGTCGCCGTGGCTCATCCACACGGGATAGCGCCCGCCGACCTCCCAGATGCCCTCGAACAGCGCGCAGGGCGCTTTCACCTCGACATCGGCGCGACCAAACTCCGCCGCATGGCCGCCCTCGACGGTTCCGCCGAGCTGGGTGCAGAGCGTCTGCTGGCCATAGCAGATGGCGAGGATCGGCACGCCGGAGTCGAATACCGCCTGCGGCGCGCGCGGGCTGCCGGGGCGCGTCACGCTGTCGGGGCCGCCCGAGAAGATCACCGCCTTCGGCTTCAGCGCGCGAAATGCCGCCTCGGCCGACTGAAACGGATGCACTTCCGAATAGACGCCGGACTCGCGCACCCGCCGCGCAATCAATTGCGTCACCTGACTGCCGAAATCGATGATCAGGACGGTTTCGTGATGCGGCAGCGCGGTCATGGCAGGTCCGGAGCGATTGTGGCTGCCTTGCGCTTTCCGTCGCACGCCGGCGAGAGTCAAGGGAAAGCTGTCGGGCGCCGGATCAGTCCTTCTTCTTCCGGGCCTTGGCGACATTCTCAGGCCGTGCACGGAACGACCTCGCCCAGCCGGCTTTGACCATCTGGTGACCACGGGCCACCGCCAGAGCATCGGCCGGCACGTCCTTGGTGACGACCGAGCCGGAGCCGACAAAGGCGCCGTCGCCGATCGTCACCGGCGCGACCAGCGAGGAATTGGAGCCGATGAACGCCCCTGCCCCGATGTCGGTGACGAACTTGCGATAACCATCGTAGTTGCAGGTGATGGTGCCGGCGCCGATGTTGGCCTCGGCGCCGATGCGGGCGTCGCCGATGTAGGACAGGTGGCTGATCTTGGCGCCCGCCTCGACACTGGCATTCTTGATTTCGACGAAATTGCCAACCTTGACCTCGGCGGCGAGCGTGGCGCCGGGCCGCAGCCGGGCGAACGGACCGACGCTCGCCCCTTTGCCGACATGGGCGCCCTCAAGATGCGAAAAGGCATGGATCACCACGCCATCCCCGACCGTCACGCCGGGGCCGAAATAGACATTCGGCTCGATGACCACATCGCAGCCAAGCCGGGTGTCGGCCGAGAAATACACCGTGCCGGGGGCTTGAAGCGTCACACCCGCCAGCAGCGCCGCGCGCCGCAGCCGCGTCTGCACCACCGCCTCGGCCGAGGCCAGTTGCGCCCGGTCGTTGACGCCGAACGCTTCCTCCTCCGCCACCTCGACCGGAACGGCCCTCAGCCCCATGCGCCGTGCCACCTCGACCGCCGCAGTCAGGTAATATTCGTTCTGCGCGTTGTTGCAGTCGATCGCATCGAGAATGCGTAAGGCATGCTCGCCCTTGAACGACATCAGCCCACCGGAACACAGAGTGATGCGCCGTTCGGCCTCGGTCGCGTCCTTCTGCTCGCGAATGGCGATGATCTCGCCGCCTTCCATCAGGATGCGACCATAGCCGGTCGGATCCTTGGCGCGAAAGCACATCACACCGATGTCGCCCCCCTTCAGCACCGCATCCGCCAGCCGCCGCACCGTCTCGGACCGGACCAGCGGTGTATCGGCAAACAGCACCACAATCGCCGCGTGGCCGCGCGCGATGGCCGCCCGGGCCTGCAAGACGGCATGCGCCGTGCCGCGGCGCTCGGCCTGCACGAACACATCGGCGCCAGAAAGCACCGAACGGACTTCATCCTCGACCTTGCCGTGGTTGGGTCCGATCACGACGGCGGCGCCGTCAAGCCCGGCGTCCTTCACTCCCAACAGGGCATGGCCAAGCAAAGATCGCCCGGCGACCTTGTGCAGCACCTTGGGCAAACCGGATTTCATCCGCGTGCCTTCACCGGCAGCAAGAATGACAGCGATCGTTGTTGCGGCCATGGGCGAATCTCTTGTCGGCGCAGGAGT
Source organism: Beijerinckiaceae bacterium (assembly GCA_035436995.1). Lineage (GTDB taxonomy): Bacteria > Pseudomonadota > Alphaproteobacteria > Rhizobiales > Beijerinckiaceae > JAIUNP01. Next base: position 14,893 of record DAOMXG010000021.1, on the reverse strand, counting down.
TCGAGAGGTATAGGGCAAGCACAGTGCTTGGCAACGGGCGGCAGGTCCGACGTGGTGGGATCAGAGGCCCTTGGCCAGCCGATCGAACGCCATCAGCCGCTCGATCAGCGCCGGCATATCCTTCAGCGCCACCATGTTGGGGCCGTCGCAGGGCGCATGATCGGGGTCCTCGTGGCATTCGATGAACACACCGGCCACCCCAACCGCAACAGCCGCCCGCGCCAGCGCGGCCACGAAGCGGCGTTCGCCGCCAGACGATCCGCCCTGCCCGCCGGGCTGCTGCACCGAATGGGTCGCATCGAAGATCACCGGCGCCCGGCAGGTCTCGGCCATGATCGGCAGCGCCCGCATGTCCGACACCAGGGCGTTGTAGCCGAACGAAACACCGCGCTCGGTCACCAGAACATTGGGATTGCCGGCGCCGCGCAGCTTGGCGACGACATTGGCCATATCCCAGGGAGCAAGGAACTGCCCCTTCTTGACGTTGACCACACGGCCGGTTTTCGCCGCCGCGACCAGAAGGTCGGTCTGCCGGCAGAGAAAGGCCGGGATCTGCAACACATCGACGACGCCCGCCGCCTCGGCGCATTGGCCGGCCTCATGCACATCGGTAACGACCGGAAAGCCGAAGGCGGCCTTGAGATCGGCAAAGACACCAAGCGCCTTTTCCAGACCGAGGCCGCGCGCCGCATTCAGCGATGTGCGATTGGCCTTGTCGAACGAGGATTTGTAGATGAGGCCGATGCCCAGCCGATCCGCCATGTCCTTGAGAAACCCGGCAGCGGCAAAGGCATGATCGCGGCTTTCCATCTGGCAGGGGCCAGCTATCAACGTCAGCGGCAAATCGTTCGACAGGGTCAGAGACCCGATGCGCACTTCGTTCGCATCGGACTTGGATGTCATCACCATTGCTTCTTCCTAGATCACGCTCTCGTTTCGGTTCAATCACCGAAACACAGCGTGATCGTTATCTAGTGTCTAGAGCATGCTTTAAGCAAAAAACCGCCTACATTTTTTCGCAGCATGCTCTAGCTTGGCCGACCGTAGACCGGCTTCATGCCAGCAAGGCTGCCATCGGCCCCGCGCAAAACGCAATAACCGGTCGGCTTTGGCGTATAGCCATGAACACCGGGGAACTCAATGCAGTCGGTGTGCCGCCTCAGGCAATCGTCTCTTGTCTGGTAGAAGCTGCCTGCACGAAAAATGGCCTCCTCCGGGCGGGCGAAGGCACGCTCGCAAAACTGCCGGTCAAAGCCAGGAACCTGCACGCAGGCGTGCTCGCTGGCCACAACCACTCCCTGAAAGCATTCGGGCTGGAAAAACAGCCAACCCAGCAGCGCCGCAACGCCGCCAATCACGACAAAAACTATCGCCTTCATAGCGCCCGCTCAAACGTCAAAACCAAGTTGACAAGCGCCCCCAAACAACTCTGTCACTAGCATGGTTTGCCGTGCTGTCACGACCTTTCGAGCAGCCTGCGTCACTTTTTCGAGGCGGGCGACCGAGGCGCCGGCGATCGTCAGGCCAGCAAATTGCGCTCCACCCTTTGGCCGGGCCGGGGCCGGCGCCCCGAAACGGTAGGCAAAGGCATCCGGCGACAGCACCTCGATGCGTCCCCGACCGGTGTCGATGTCCAGTCCGAACGAGGTTGCGCGCATTTCCCGCTGGTTGACGAAAGCGCCAAGAAACTCGTGGGTGTCGGACGGATCGTCGGCCACCACAACGACACTGGCAATGCCGGTGGCTCCATTGGGGTGTTTCTGCACCGCCCTTGACCAGAAATTCTGCGGCTTGTGCTGCTGGCAGACGAAAAAGGCGGCACGGGGCGATCCGGAAAGCTCGGCGAAGGCCAGAGAAAACGCCACATCGACCGGCTTGCCTTCGGCGCCCTGACCGGAACGGGCAAAATCGAACCGGGAAAAATCACCGATTCGCGCCTTGCGGAAGGCCTCGCGGTCTCCGGTGGCGTTGTGGCTTTCCAGCGCCAGCATCGCCATGCCTTCTCCATCCTCCAGATAGTCGCGGACGAACCCGCCGAACGAGAACCGCCCCGGCTCGTGACCGGCAATGCTGGCACCGGCGCCGATGCCGATCAGTTCGATGAAGCTGCCATCAAACTGCACGATGTGATTTTCGGTGCCCCAGGGGTGCCGGTTTCGGGCACCGACCTTGAACCCCAGTTCGGCAAAGCTGTTGGCGAGCGCGTCGAGATCGCGCGTGGCTATGACGGCATGGTCGATGCCGCGCGGTGTGGAAGTGTGATGATCCGCCATGCCTTGCCCTCGCCTCGACCCCCTGGGGGTTTTACCCTGCGGCAACATCATTTCCATCCGCCAATTGCCGCGCGTGTTGAACTGGCTTAAGGCGAAGCGCAACGATCCCGTCAACTCCAAAGAGAACCCGCCATGCAAAAGCGTCCGCGCCCGCTCGTCGCCGGCAACTGGAAGATGAACGGCACCCGTGCCGCCCTTGCCGAGATCAAGGCCATCGCCGAAGGCTATGATGTCGCCCTGCAGAACCGGGCCGCGTTGCTGATCTGCACGCCGGCGACGCTGGTGCTGACCGCCGCCGCCGCCAGCCTCGGATCGCGGCTGGAAATCGGTGGCCAGGATTGCCACATGAAGGCGTCCGGCGCCCATACCGGCGATGTCTCGGCCGAAATGCTGGCCGATGCCGGTGCCAGCTTTGTCATCGTCGGTCATTCGGAGCGCCGCGCCGACCATGCGGAGACCAATGCCATCGTGAAAGCCAAGGCCGAGGCCGCGCTGCGCGCCGGTCTGCGCGCCATCGTCTGCGTTGGCGAGACCCGGGCCGAGCGCGAAGCGGGAAAAACCCTGGCGGTGGTCCGCAAGCAGGTGAAGAACTCGCTGCCGGACGGCGCCAATCGCTGGAATACCATCATCGCCTATGAACCGGTCTGGGCCATCGGCACCGGGCTGACACCGACCGAAGCCGATGTTGCCGAGGTTCACGCCGATATCCGCAAAACCCTGAAGGGCGCGCTGGGCGCCGACACGGCCGGGCGGATGCGCATTCTCTATGGCGGCTCGGTCAAGCCCGACAATGCCGCATCGCTGATGGCGGTCGCCAATGTCGATGGCGCACTGATCGGCGGCGCATCGTTGAAAGCCAAGGACTTTCTTGCCATAGCGCAGGCCTACAAATAGGTCGAATTAATTCGGACGATCTGCAAGAATCCTGCATGATAGGATTCTTTGCTATTCTGTTGTTGCGAAAGTTTTACTGGCGGATAAGGTCATTGTTGCTTGTGCGCAACAGGGGTTTCCTGGTTTTCCGTGTGACAGTCCATCCCCTTGTCATCAGGTCCGGCCTTGCTAAGAACGCATAGGGGCAATTGCAGTTATTCAAGATTTGGGTGAGCAATGATGAATTCTCGTTTGATGGTTGGCATTCTCGGCCTTGGGCTCAGCACCGCGATTTCCGGCTTGGCGGGCGCCGCCGATCTTCCAAACCGCAAGGTTGCGCCGGTGGCCTTTGCGCCGACTACCGCAGCGAGCTGGACCGGCATCTATCTTGGCGTGCAGGCCGGCGTCGGCATGTCGGCCGCCGAGATCAAGCTGCCAGGCGGAACGGGCGGGCTCGACGGGCTGATGGGTCGCGGCCTGTTCGGCGGCGTCCGTCTCGGCGTTGATTATCAGGTTTCACCCAATGTCGTCCTGGGTCTGATCGGCACCGCCGATTTCGGCGATATCGGCGGCAAGGCCAAGCTCGGTTCCGAGACTTTCTCGCAGGAAGCGCTGCGGATTGACGGCAACAAGTTCGTCGGCCCTGCGGATCAGACGGTCGGTCCCTACCCCGGCACGCTGACCTACACTGCCGATGGCGGGGTGAGGGTCAGGACGACCGACGTGCTCGGGTTGCGCGCCCGTCTCGGCTATCTGGTGACGCCCGATACGCTGGTCTATATCGCGCCCGGCTGGGCTTCGGCAAAGGGCACGCTCAAGGGGAACCTCGGCACGATCACCATGGTGGATTCCACCGGCGGCAGCATGACCGATGTCTACAACGCCTCGTTCCGCCAGTCCAAGCGGATCAACGGCTGGCAGCTTGGCGTCGGCTTTGAATCGCGCCTGACCGACAATCTCTCGGCCAATTTCGAATATGTCTACAGCCAGTTCCAGGATCTCCGCATCGGTGGATCGGACGTCAAGGCCAGCGCCGCGACCGGCGCGTTCACCGCAGGCCTCAACTATCGCTTCGGCGTCAACGCCGGCGCTGCGCCGGTCCGGGTCGCAGCGGCAGCGCCCGAAAACTGGACCGGCCTTTATGCCGGCCTGAGCGGCGGCGCGGGCATCGGCGGTGCCAAGCTCAAGCTGGGCAACATGGCCTCGGTTGACGGCTTCGGCTCGGTCGGCCTGGCTGGCGGCGTCGTGCTCGGCTACGACTACCAGATCGCCCCGCGCTGGGTGATTGGCGCCGAATTCGGCGGCGATCTGTCGAGCTATGATGTCAGCGCCCGCGAGACCGGCGCCAATGCCGGCGCCAAGATCTCGATGCCGTGGGCCATTACCGCCCGCGCCCGCGCCGGTTACCTGATCTCGCCGGGAACCATGCTGTTCGCCTCGCTCGGCGTGACGGGTGGCCAGTTCCGGGTCAAGGCTGACAATGCCGGCTTCGGCATCAGGGAAAGCTCGTCCTCCTATGGTGCGATGGTCGGCATCGGCGGCGGTTTCCAGACGGCAATGTCCAAGAACGTGTTCCTGCGGATGGAGTATCAGCACTCCATGCTGCCGGCGATCAAGGTCAAGAGCATCGGCTCGGTGCCGGTCAGCTTCGAGCCGACCGCCGGCGCAGCCCGCATCTCGCTGATCTACAAGATGTAATGGGCTGGAGCATGTTCAAGCGAAGGGGAATCCGGTTCGCGTGACGAAAATGCGATAAAGGCCAGGCCATTTTGTAAGCCCGAACAGCCGGGCGCCGGATGCAGATCTGGCGCCCGTTTTTGTGCCTGGAATTCTGGCCCTGTCCGGTTCGAGGTCGCGCTCATAACTGGCGGAAGGGGTGGGATTCGAACCCCAAATCTCTTCAATCGCGCTCCGGCCAAGGCCGACCGCGCGATTGCAAATGAACCGTGGGTTCGAGGTCGCGCTCATAACTGGCGGAAGGGGTGGGATTCGAACCCCAGACCTCTTCAATCGCGCTCCGGCCAAGGCCGACCGCGCGATTGCAAATGAACCGTGGGTTCGAGGTCGCGCCCATAACTGGCGGAAGGGGTGGGATTCGAACCCACGGTGGACTTGCATCCACGGCGGTTTTCAAGACCGCTGCCTTAAACCACTCGGCCACCCTTCCGACATTCCTGCTAGAGCAGGCTGCGATTAAGTGGAAGCCGGTTAATCGCCAACGCATGCTCTAAACACTTGATAACGATCACGTTATCTCTCGTTTTGATGATTCCATCGAAACGAGAGCGTGATCTAGAGCAAGAAACCGGGCGCGCCGCAAGCCCTGCATCATGCAGTAGCGAAATGCCGTTGCCACAGACATCATTTGGCGGAACAATGGCTGGCCCCGAACGACAAACCGGGGCCCCGCCCGCACGTGCCGAACGAGGATCCGCCGCCATGAAATCTCCTGTCCTGATCGTTGCCGGTCTCATGATGGTGGTGATCGGCACATTGCACCTGATCGCCCCGCAGATGATGATGGAGACGCCGGGCGTGGCGCTCACCTCGACCAACCATTTCCACATCATCCGGGCGGCCTATGGCGGGGCCTATATCGGCATTGGCGTGCTGTTCCTGCTCGGCGCCTGGTGTGCCGACTTCCGCAGGTCGTCGCTGCTGGCGGTAGCCGTGCTGTTCGGCGGCTTTGCGGCCGGACGCCTGGTCTCCATCCTCGTCGATGGTGTGCCGGTGGCCCTGTATCTGGTCGTTCTGGCCTTCGAACTGGTCTGCGCCCTGTTCGCCATCCGGGCCTTGCTCCGGTCCTCATGACGGGCGATTGAGACGAGTTCAGCCCCCCCGCGCCGGCAAAACCAGCATCGTCGCGCTGCCATGGGCCAGCAGCTTGCCGGCGGAATCGGTGATTCTTGCCTCCGCCGTGATGATCTGCCGACCGCGCGCCAGCACGATGCCTTCACAGCGCACCAGTCCTGTCTCGGCAAGGATCGGGCGGACGAAATTGCCCTTGGTCTCGACCGTCGTATATCCGGTGCCAGCCGGAAGCGTTGACAATGCGGCGCAACCGGTCGCGCTGTCGATCAATGTCAGCGCCCAGCCGCCATGCACGGTTCCGTGCGGATTGAGAATGGCGCCCGAGGTTTCGCCCGCAAACACCGCCCGCCCCTCCTCCGCCTCGATCAGCCGGAACGAAAGCCCCTCGCAGATGGTCGGCGCCGGCAGTTCGCCGGATATCATCGCGCGAAGAATGTCGAGCCCGGTGCGGTCCGGTCCGACCTGCTGCAGCGCCACGCCGAACGTTGCGCCATCCATCAATGCCATGGGGTGAGTTTCTCCATTCCCGTCATCCGATCGAATGTTGGCACAAGGGGCGCCCCCGCTCAACATGCGCCATCCGTCATCAGGAGCGGGAGGAAACACGATCGTGACCAATATGAAAAACGAAGGATTCGAAATCCGCGTGATCCGTAAGTCCATCCAGAAGCGGACAGTCGGGGTGGTTGCAAGGACACGCACAGTCGGCACGTATGCTGTCTATATCGACGGCGTCCAGCAACCGGGGCTGCGCGGAACCATGGCCGAACAGAAGGGGCCGAGCGACAATTCTTCCGACGGCGCCAAATACGACCGCCGGATTGCCCCCGGACGCTACCCGCTCTGGACGCAGAACGGAACGAAATACAAGACGTTCGGCTATCTCGATACGCCCGCTGCGCAGAAGCAGTTCAAGTACAAGCCGCGGCCGGGCATCGAACTCAAGGAAACCGGCAAGCGCGCGGAAATCCTCATTCACCCGGCCTCCGGATTCCTGTCGTCCGAAGGTTGCATGCACCCGAGCAATGCGCTGGCGGATGGCAATGCCGATATTGACCATGCCGCCGAAAGCCGGCCCCGCGTGCTCGCGCTGATCAAGGCGATGAAAGACTACTGCGGCAACAGTTTTCCCAAAACCAACGGCAAGCGCCTGCCCAATTGCTGGTGTGTTGTCGAGGACGATTTTTCCTGAGGAGGATGACATGGCGATTTCAGCAGCCGAACTGGCGGTTCTGGTCAAGATCACCGGCGCTTTCGAGAATTCCGGCGATCCCTATCAGGGGGTTTCCGGCGATTTTGACGGACAGGGTATTTCCTGCGGCGTATTGCAATGGAACATCGGCCAGGGCAGCCTGCAACGGTTGCTGAAAGACCTCGGCCAGGCCCGCGTCAAGGCACTGATGCCGACCTACGGAACCCAGATGTGGCAGGCGGCATCGGTCTCCATTCCTGCGGGTCTGGCGATCGTCCGGGGCTGGCAAACCAACAAGGTTCTGAAGGCCACGCCCCGCGCCGAACTCAAGGCCATGATGGGCGCGAGCGACATGAAGGCCATTCAGGACAAGTATATCGCGCAGGTCGGGATAAAGGCGGAAGGCTATGCCAACGCCTGGGCCGCAGCCAGCGGCATGCCCAGTCGGACCAACCAGCAACTGGCGTTCTTTTTCGACATCGTCACCCAGAACGGTTCGACGTCTGGCCTGACGTTCCAGGATGTCAAGGACTTCAAGGCAGCAACGACACCGGGCAATGCCGATGACCTCGTCTGTGACTGGATGCTGTCCCGTCCCAAGAACATGGCCGGCAAGAAGGACGGCGACAAGAATGCCGCCCTCTGGCGCAACAAGCTGTCAGGCGATGCCTACAACCTTCTGGTCTTTGCCTATCTTCGCAGCCAGAAGGCCAATCCAAAATGGCGCCTCGATGTGATGAACCGCAAGGGCACGCTGGCTGCACGCAAGGGCTGGGTGCATCAGGGATTGCGTGATCTGACCGGCATCATCTGAAACAAAGACAGCCAAGGGTGGCGGCCGGGGCATCCGGACGCCATTCCGGTTGACAGGACCGTCCACCTGCCGCACACGACGCACCGTTCTTGCCACAGGATCACCGGATGTCGTCGGCGCCCCGCATTTCCTTCGTCTCGCTCGGCTGCCCGAAGGCGCTGGTCGATTCCGAGCGGATCATCACGCGGCTGCGCGCCGAAGGCTACGATCTTGCCAGGACGCATGCCGGTTCGGATGTGGTGATCGTCAACACCTGCGGCTTTCTCGACAGCGCCAAGGCGGAATCGCTCGATGCCATCGGCACGGCGATGAAGGAGAACGGCAAGGTCATCGTCACCGGATGCATGGGGGCCGAGCCCGAGCAGATCCGCGACCGCTTTCCCAACGTGCTCGCCATCACCGGCCCGCAAGCTTACGAAAGCGTGATGGCAGCGGTGCATCAGGCAGTGCCGCCGGCCCATGATCCGTTTGTCGATCTGGTGCCGGAACAGGGGGTGAAACTCACCCCGCGCCACTACGCCTATCTGAAGATTTCCGAAGGCTGCAACAATCGCTGCACCTTCTGCATCATCCCGAAGCTGCGCGGCGATCTGGTTTCGCGCCCTGCGGCCGATGTGCTGCGCGAGGCGGAAAAGCTGGTCAAGGCCGGCGTCAAGGAACTGCTGGTCATCTCGCAGGATACCTCCGCCTATGGCGTCGATGTGAAATATGCACCCTCGCAATGGGGTGATCGCGAAATCCGCACCCGGTTTCTCGACCTTTCGCGTGAACTCGGCCAACTCGGCGTCTGGGTGCGCCTGCACTATGTCTATCCCTATCCGCATGTCGATGCAGTGATCGATCTGATGGCCGAGGGGCTGGTGCTGCCCTATCTCGACATTCCGTTCCAACATGCCGCGCCGAATGTGCTCAAAGCGATGAAGCGGCCCGCGCATCAGGAAAAGACGCTTGAGCGCATCCGCGCCTGGCGCACCACATGCCCCGATCTGGCGATCCGCTCCACCTTCATCGTCGGCTTCCCCGGCGAGACGGAGGAGGATTTCACCGAATTGCTCGATTTCCTCACCGAGGCGAAGCTGGAGCGTGTCGGCGCCTTCAAATACGAGCCGGTCAAGGGGGCCTTGGCCAATGATCTCGGCCTGCCGATGATCGCACCCGAAGTGCAGCAGCAGCGCTATGACCGGTTCATGAAACACCAGCAGGCCATCTCGGCACGCCTCCAGCAGCGCCGGATCGGCCAGCGCGTGCCGGTGATCATCGATTCCGCCGGGCCAGGCGGGGCCAGGGGACGGACGAAATGGGACGCGCCGGAGATCGACGGCGCAGTGCATGTCGCCTCGCGGCGGCCGCTGCGACCGGGTGATATCGTGTCGGTCAAGATCGAGCGCGCCGAAGCCTATGATCTCTACGGGCTGGCGGTCTGACCGGTTCAGCTCGCAGCGGAACCGGCAGCCTCGTTCCGCCGCGCTTGACGGTTGCGGGCCTTGCGCACCTGCTTGCGGATGAACAGCCACAGGCCGGTCACCATCAGCACGACAAAGGCGACACCGGTCAGAACCTTGAGAATGCCGGACCAGATGCCAAGGAAATTGCCCTCGTGGATCATGCGCGAGACATTGCGCGGCATCGGCACGAGGCCGCTCCTGGCAATCGCATAGGAGCGCGCCTCCTGCCCGTCCCAAAGGCGGATCATCTGCCGGCCACCGCGCTGACGCAGCCAGACGAGGTTGCTCAGATCATGCGAAGTCCCGGCAATCTGCACAGCCTCCCGGATTGGCAGCGGGGCTGACCGCTCCGGCGTCGGCGCCGGGGCGATGTTCATCGACACACCCCAGGCGATGAACAGGCCCGTCAGCGGGCTAATGATGAGAAATGGCAGGCCGAACCAGGCAATCGCCTTGTGCCAGCCGGCCACTGAATTGCGAAGGACCGGCAGGCCCAGCAACACGCCCAGCAGGATGATGACGCACATCGCGATCGTCGCGGCGACAGTCAGTTCGAGGCCGGCGACGCTGACATGCTCGTGCAGCCGGCGATTATAGCGGAAAATCTCCGACCAATCCCAGGCACCGCCGTCGCTGGTCGTGACATCGCGCGTCACCAGATCGATCTCAAGCTCGCCTTCCGGGCCGACCCCGCCAAGGGTCAGCGTGTTCTCGTAGGGCCGATGCACGATGGAAGTGGTCTTGCCCTGCGGGTCGTGCCGGTCGAGATAGCGAATGATTTCCTCGGCGTTCAGCGTGCCCGGCTCGATGGTGGAATACTGAACGATCGGTTCAAACCCGAGGACCAGCCCGGTTACGCACAGAATGGCCAGCGGCACCGAGAAGATCAGCGCAATCCAGCCGTGCAGTTTGAGAAACCAGGCCTTCAGCATGATCGTGCTCCGCCAGCAACTATCAACATCCGTCAACGGATAGGCTGTGACGGCCAAATCTCAAGTGAAATTTTTGCAATGCAAAAAGTAACGCGGGGGTCACGGTGAAGCAGGTTGCCAGGCAAGGCTACCCCCCCCGGCGGGATCAGGCGCCCTCACCCCGCCAGCAACGGCGGGATGAGGGATTTTCGGCGAAAGGGTGGCCTATTTGGGCAGCTTGTCGTCGATCCCCTGAACGTAGAAGTTCATCGAGGTCACCTGCTCGTCGGACAGCTTGTCACCGCCCTTGCACTCGATCGTCTTGCCTTCCTGATTGACGACCGGGCACTTGAACGGGTCCATCCTGCCTTCGCGGATCGCCTTTTCGGTGGCGACCGCCATGGCTTTGACATCATCCGGCATGTTGACATACGGGCCCATCACGACCTTGCCCTTGGCAAGTCCATCGAACGTGTCCTTCGAGGTCCAGCTGCCATCCAGCACGGCCTTGGTGCGTTCGACGTAGTAGGGTGACCAGTCGTCGATGATCGAGGACAGGATGTTCTTCTCGGCGAACTTGGTCATGTCGGATGCCTGACCGAAGGCGAACTTGCCGCGCGCCGCCGCCTGCTGCAACGGTGCCGGGCTGTCGGTGTGCTGGGTGATGACATCGACGCCCTGATCGAGCAGCGCCTTGGCGGCATCGCCCTCCTTGCCCGGATCGAACCAGGAATTGGCCCAGACGATCTTGATCTTGACGTTCGGATTGACCGATTTGGCGCCGAGATAGAAGGCGTTGATACCGGCCACAACTTCCGGGATCGGGAAGGCGCCGACATAGCCGATGGTGTTCGACTTGGTCATCTTTCCGGCGATCTGCCCAACGATATAGCGGCCCTCGTGGAACTTGGCCGAATAGGTCGAGACGTTCTTGTCGCGCTTGAAGCCGGTGGCGTGCTCGAACTTCACGTCCGGATACTTCTTGGCGACCTTCAGCGTCGGCTCCATGAAGCCGAACGAGGTGGTGAAGATCAGCTTGTGGCCGGTGCGGGCAAGCTGCTCGATGGCGCGCTCGGAATCCGGCTCCGGCACGCTTTCGATATACGAGGTCTCGACCTTGTCGCCGAGCGCCTTCTCGATGGCGATGCGGCCCTGATCGTGCTGGTAGGACCAGCCGAAATCGCCGACCGGGCCGACATAGATGAAGCCGACCTTCAGCTTCTGCTGGGCCATGGCAGGGGCGGCGAGCACGGCGGTCACCGCCAGCGCGCCCATGAATTTTTTCAGCATTCTTGCCTCCTCGAAGTTTGCTTTGTTCCGTTATTTCAAGCGGCGCCGGACCGCGCAAGGGGCGTTTTTCTGTTTCAACGCACGTTTTTGCTACTGGTTCGGCGCACGACGGCTAACGGTCCGGAACGAACGGCTGGCCAAGCGAGCCCGCCGCCCCTGCCCCTCGCCGCCCGGCCAGCGACAGCACCACCAGCGCCACAATCGTCATCAGATACGGCAGCATCGACAGGAACTGCGAGGGTATGCCGATGGCGCCGGCCTGCGCATGCAGTTGCGCCACCAGGATCGCGCCGAACAGATAGGCACCTGCCACCAGCCGCCGCACCGATCCAGCCGCAAAAACCACCAGCGCCAGCGCGATCCAGCCGCGCCCCGCCGTCATGCCCGGTGACCAGAACCGCGTATAGACCAGCGACAGATACGCCCCCGCCAACCCGGCGCACAGGCCGCCGAACAGCACCGCCCGCCAGCGCATCCCCAGAACCGGCAGGCCAAGCGCATGGGCAGAACCATGGCTCTCCCCGACGCCGCGCAGGATCAACCCGGTGCGGGTGCGCTTGAGCACATAGGCAGTCGCCACCGCAAGCCACAGCGAGGCCAGCACCACCGCATCGAGCCCGAACAGCACAGAGCCGATCGGCGGGCGCGGCTGGCCGACGAACGGCTGGCCGATCAGCCCGACAAGCCCCAGGCCGAAAATCGTCACCGCCAGGCCGGTCGCCACCTGATTGGTCGCCAGCCCGAGCGCGAACAGGCCAAAGACCGCCGCCATTGCGCCGCCGGCCAGCGAGCCGATCAACAGCCCGGCAAAGCTGGAGTCGAGCACCACGGCGCCGGCAAACCCGACCGCCGCGCCCATGATCATCATGCCCTCGACACCGAGGTTGAGCACACCGGCGCGCTCCACCACATGCTCGCCGAGACCGGCGATCACCAGCGGCGTCGCGGCGGTGGCAATGGTTGTCAGGATCAGCAGCGCAAGGTCCATTATCGCCTCACTTCCACACCAGGCGATAGCGCGTCAGCGCCTCGCCGGTCAGCACGCACAACAGCAGCAGCCCCATGAAGGCGCGCGTCATGTCGAACGGTAGCTTGAGCATGATCTGCGCCGTCTCCGAACCGATCAGCAGCACAGCCAGCGCCAGTGCCGCCACCAGCGCGCCGACCGGGTTCAGCCGCCCGAGGAAGGCGACGATGATCGCGGTAAAGCCGTAGCCCTGGCTGATCGAGGGTTGCAGCTGGCCGATGTTGGCCGAGACCTCGATGATCCCGGCAAGCCCCGCCAGAGCCCCCGACAGCGCGAATACCGCCAGGGTCAGACGGTCGGCGTTGAACCCGGCGAAATTGGCAGCGCGCGGCGCCTCGCCGGTCGCGCTCACCGCAAAGCCGAACAGGCTGCGCCCCAGCAGCAGCGTCGCCGCCACGACAGCCAGCCCGGCCAGCACGATGCCCCAATGCAGCTTGCCGCCCTCGATGATCGGCCCCAGCGTTGCCGCAGCATCGAAATTGACGCTCTTGGGGAAATTGAAGGCGCGCGGGTCGCGCCACGGTCCACGCACCAGGAAATCGAGCATCAGTTCGGCGACATAGACCAGCATCAGCGACGACAGGATCTCCGAAATGCCGAAGCGATTGCGCAGGATGGCGGGAATCAGCCCGTAAACGAGGCCGCCGAGCATTCCGGCGATCAGCATCGCCGGCAGGATCCAGACGCCCTCCTGCCCATGCGTGGCGATGGCAAGCCAGCCTCCCAGCGTGCCGCCAACCACGAACTGCCCCTCGGCGCCGATGTTCCAGCGGTTGGCCCGGACCGCGAAGATGAGGCCGACGGCAATCAGCGTCAGCGGCGTCGCCTTGAGCAAGACCTCCTGGATACCCCATGCAGAGGCGAGCGGCTCGATCAGATAGACATTGACGGCCACCAGCAGCGATCGATTCATCGCTAGAAGGATCAGCGCGGCCAAAGCCACCGCCACCGCAAAGGCGATGAGCGGAGTCAGGATCTCGCGGCGGCGGCTGATTGCGGTGCGGGGAACCAGCGCGATCATGCGGCCACGTCGGAATGGGTCGAGGTCATCAGCAGTCCGATGGCGTCGCGATTGGTCATCGCGGTGTCGACCGGGGTATGCATGGTGCCGCCGCAAAGGACGGCGATCCGGTCGGAAATCTCGAAAGCCTCGTCGAGATCCTGCGTGATCACCACCACGGCCGCCCCGGACCGGGCCAGATCGACAAGCGTCTGCCGGATCAGGGCCGCCGCCCGGGCATCGACGCCCCAGGTCGGCTGGTCGACAACCAGCAGCTTGGGATTGCGCTCGATCTCGCGCCCGACGATGTATTTCTGCAGATTGCCGCCGGAAAGCTGCGCGGCGCGCGGATCGGCCGAGGGGCCGCGCACATCGAACCGCTGGATCACCCTGCGGGAAACAGCGCGCAGCTTTTCGAGCGACAGGAAGAAGCCACCGACATCTTCCGTTTCGTGCCAGCTCAGGGCGATATTCTCGCTCAGGTTGCGCTGCGGCAGGGTCGCATGGCCAAGCCGGCCTTCCGGCACAAAGGCAGCCCCCAGCCGGCGGCGGCGGCCGATGGTCGCGCGGGTGACATCCGTCTCGCCCAGCCGGATCTGTCCGGCGGTGACGGTTCCCCCTTCGCCCGACAGCGCGGCAAAAAACTCGCTCTGCCCGTTGCCGGCGACGCCGGCGATGGCCAGCACCTCGCCGGCCCGCACCTCCAGATCGACGCCGCGCAGCGGAATGCCATGCGAAATGTCCGGCTGAACCGACAGGTCCTCGATGACCAGGCAGGGCGTCATCGGCCGTTCATGCGGCACGGCGCGCACATCGGTCACGCCCTCGCCGACCATCAGGCGTGCCAGCGTCCTGGCAGTCTCCCGGCGCGGATCGGCATTGGCCACCAGCTTGCCGCCGCGCAGGATGGTGGCCGCCGAACACAGCCGCCGCACTTCCTCCAGCTTGTGCGAAATGAACAGGATGCCGGATCCGCGCGCGGCCAGTTGATCGAGCGAGGCGAACAAGGCCTCGCTCTCCTGCGGGGTCAGCACCGAGGTCGGCTCATCGAGCACGATCAACCTCGGCTCCTGCAACAGGCAGCGGGCGATCTCGATACGCTGGCGCTCCCCGGCCGAGAGCGTCCACACCGGCCGGCCCAGTTCGAGGTCGAGGCCATAGCGTTTTGTCACCTCGGCGACGCGGCTGGCCAGCGCGGCATCCGCCCGCGCCCCGGCCGTGCCCAGCGCGATGTTTTCCAGCACGCTGAGATCCTCA